>CALZUQ010000003.1 GCA_945829425.1 uncultured bacterium
GGGCGTGTAGCGCATTATTTTTACGACAAATTAACTGTTTTCTGCCGCTGCGGCTATCATGCGAATTGTATTGACGACAACAGAGACAACTATGACAACAGTTCCCGCTTTCCTGTGTTGAACGTGAATGGCCGGGAATTATCCGGGAATTAACGAGAATAGTTGTTTTTTTCTTTGATTTCGTTCTATTTTCGATAATTATTCGCTCATTTCATATTTTCTTTGGTGCTCATCTGTTTCACAGTTGCGTTCCTCCTTTTGTCTTGGTTGTCTCTGTTGTCTTAGTTGTCGTTTTCCACAGAGCACACAGAGGGCACGGCGATAAATAGTTTTCCAAGGACTGTGGCAGGCCAGATACAAAAATCCCTCACGGGAAGAACCATGAGGGACTATCATTTTATAGCTGTTTGATTACCTCTTCCGAAAGACCTGTTGCTTCCTTTATATAAGAAATGCCGAGGCCTAAATCTTTTAGTTTCTTGGCTGTCATTAAGATGCCTTTTTCGACACCTTTGGCATACTGTCCTTCCATGACACATAGCGTGTCACGGTATTTACGTATTCCCTCGTCATATTTCAGACGCTCCTCCTTCGAGAGGGCGCTGATGTCCGCTATCTGCGAGAGGTGTTCGAAGAGTGAGTTCTTCGCAGCCCAAGGTAATCTGTTCAGTGCTTCCATATTCTTCAAAACATAAATCCAACGGTCAAAATCATTGTCACACTCAGAGGCCTCCTTGTTGAAATACAAAAATACGATATTTTTTCCGAAACAGGACAGCTTAGGGCGTGTAGCGCATTATTTTTACGACAAATTAACTGTTTTCTGCCGCTGCGGCTGTCATGTGAATTGTATTGCCGACAACAGAGACAACTTATGACAACACGTTCCTTTTTTGAACGTGAATTGCCGTAACAATCCGGAGACTTCGTCCCCGGTTACTCAAAGTATAGGCTTCCAGCCTAATCCGTCACACATAGTCATCAACCGTACAGTAGAGTCAACGAGAATTATAAATAACAAATTAACTCGTCAACCTGTTTTATGAACAAGACGACAAGCAGTCAACCAAAATAGTTAAACTACACGATAAAAAATCTGTAGGATTTATGCCGTATTTTTCCATAGGCTTAAAAATATTTTTCCATAGGCTTAAAAATATTTTTTTATAGGCATGAAAAAATATTTTTATAGGCATGGAGCAAAATTTTCATAGGCATAAGGAAAAAACAATTCCCCTACGGCATACGGATGACGATGCTGTAGGGGAATTCACATTCTATTTATTGTCCAACGCCGAAGTCAGCCTGCTGGTCCTGCACTTGCTGCAGCATGCGTTGCTTCTCTTCCTCCGACACTGTCGGCTTGTTTCCCTTCGGTGTGGCTGTTGCTCCTCTCCGTGGCGTTACGTCTGTCACGGTAGGGTCGGTGAGCATCGGCAGAGGCGACGCTACTGATTCGATCTCTATGTCTGCCGGTGTGGGGCTGTGTGTTCCAGGATAGAGCACGTCGGCATGGATGCGTATCTTTCCCGGTGTTCGTGTCGAACGCACGAGTATCGGTGCTGTTCCCCATTCCACCTGTCGTGGGTTGGCTCTGATATTCATTCCGTCTCCGATAATCTCTCCCTCTCCTTCTATGGTGAAGAATATCTCGTCCTTTGCCAGTCGCCGCACATTGCCCGAGTCGTCGGTCACCTCACATACGACAACGACGAAGTCCGATCCGTCGGCAACGAGGTTCTTGCCTCTGTCGTCGACATACATCCTGAGCTTCGTACTGCGTCGTGACGGCATACGCTTCATTGTCGCCACCACCTCTCCGTTTATGATGCCCTCAGCCACGATGTTCACCTTCTGCCAGTTACGCTGTTTGTAAGAGTATTCACGCGCTTTCCAGAAGTCCCAGGCATTGCGGAAGATGACCGGTGCGTTATATGGTGCCACGGCATCGTTAAGCAGTTTCCCGCTCAGCGACACCACGCCTTCGGAGCCTTGGTCGGGAAGCACCTTCTCATGGAGCACGGGGAGCGTCCATGACAGCTCACCATCATAGACGGAGAGCCTTACGCTGTCACAGTTAGAGAATACCACGACATCCTTGTCAGAGAACTGTCCCATCTCATGAGCTACATAAACGAACGGCTCCGTCTCGCCTGCCGGAATCTGTGAATGGAACATATAATACGTTGTCTTCGGCTGTCGGAAAGCGTCATACGCTCCACCCCAGTAGGGGTCGGGGTGATAGCCTCGCTGATGGTCGAAGGGGTGCCATTGGCATCCTCCGAGGAACAGTCCTGTCGTGCGGTGCTGGTCGCACGTGGTGTTTGAGAGCGAGAGAGCCTGACGGAGCTGTGGTATCTCGCCCCACGAGCGTGAGGCACGGTTGAGGTTGTTGTGGGCGTACCAGTCGTCGACATACTCTCCGAACTCTCTCGTCATGACGTTCTTCCCCATAGCCACCATGCGTGCCTCAGCCTTTGCTTCGGCAGCAGCATCTGCCGGTGTCTCGTCGTCGCCGGGCCACGCATACACTATGTCGTAGTTGTCGAGCACTCCGGCACTGTGGAGGTCGGCAGCAGCAACGGGACGATAAGGATAAGGATATTCCTCACGTGTTATGCGAAGAGCCTCAAGTGCGAAGTCCTCCGGATAACGTGTCTCGTTGAGTATCGGTTCCCACATGAGTACGGAAGGATGGTTGCGGTCACGGCGTATTATCTCGCGTGTGTTCTGATGCACACGCAGTGCGAACTGCGGCTCTTTCTTGTTCCAGAACTGCCATCCTGGTGTCGCCACGATGATGAATATTCCGAGTTCGTCACAGGCATCCATAAAGGAAGGGTCCTGAGGATAGTGCGCCGTGCGTATGATGTTGAATCCCGCGTCCTTCAGCCTCTGTACGTCACGTCTCTGCTGTGAGTTAGGAAGAGCATTGCCCACATAGGCGAAGTCCTGGTGTCTGTTGGCTCCCACAAACTGTCGGTATCGCTTGCCGTTGAGCCAGAACCCTTCTTTGCCACGGAACTCGAAGGAGCGTATTCCTATGCGTGTGGAGCCGCCGTCGAGTGTTCCGCGCAGGGCCTTTCCCTCCGTCGTCAGTGTTCCCAGCAGCTTTGTCGTGACGGTATATAGATAAGGTTTCTCCGGCGACCAGAGGTTCGGCTGCGCTATGCGTGAGCCTTGGCATACGTTGACATATCCCTTTGCCGGCACGGTGACTTTCTTTCTCCAGCGTTTCACCACCTTGCCGGAAGCGTCAGAGAGAGTGTTCTCTACGGTTATCGTCTGCGGCTTTGCGAGCGTGTTGCGGACATCGGTATTGACATACACCTCTGCCGAACGCTCGCTGACGTTGGCATAGTGTACGAAAATGCCGCCTTCCGCCGTGCGGTTCTCTGCCACGGCATCAGTTATGAACAGCGGCTGACAGCCTATCAGCCATACGTCACGGTATATGCCTCCGTGGTATGTGAAGTCAAGGGTCATCTGTGTCTTTCCCGGAGGATACGTCTTGTCGTCGGAGTTGTCCGTCATTACTGCTACGACGGCTTTCTCTCCCGGCCTCACTCCCGCTTCTGTCAGGTTGATGCTGACAGGCAGATAGCCTCCGAGGTTCTCCTTTACGAGTCTTCCGTTGACATATATCTTCTGCTTTCCCATTACCGCCTCGAAGTGCAGTATTGCCACGGGGACGTCGGGAGCCGTGAAGTGTTTCCTGTACCATACCACGCCCTGGTAGTTACGGCATCCGCTGGCTTCTGCCGGCATGAGTTGTGCGGTATGTGGCGTGGAGACCACCTCCCACTGTCTGTCATCGAAGTCGGCAGCCTCAGCCCCTGGCACGTCGCCACGGTGGAAACGCCAGTCAGCGTTGAAGTTCCACACTTTTCGCCCACTGTCGGCGACGGGGAACAATCCGGCAACGGAAGGCATGTCGCCACACACCGTAAGTGTCTCGCCCATGGCGAGGAGCGGAAGGGCGAGGAGTATAAACAAGAATAATGTCTTTTGTCTCATAAGTAAAACTTTTTTGGGGTGGTGGATATTATCTGTCATATTCCTTCTTCTCTTTCTCTATGACGCGCTCCGGCACTGGCCAGCTGTCGGTACGGAAGGAAGAGATCGGCAGGTTGTCGCAGAAGATGTCCCCGACAACCCAGTCTTTGAAAGCATAGCGTACAGCGACAGGATCAGGAACGTCGGGCGAGGAGATTTTCAGGAACTTACGTTTGTAAAGCTCCACCTTGGCAGGGTAGAATACGCGGTCTTCTCCTGCTATCTCGAAGTACTTGCTCGTGAATGCGCTGTTCTTGCAGTAGAGGTTCATCTTGTCGTTCTCAAAAGAGAGTATCACGCTACCGTCTTTCACTTCCATAGACTTATAACGTGCCGACTCGGCGTTAACTCCCTTCACGCCGTAGGTCTTGGCAAGTGCAAGGATTGCGAGACGCTCTCCTGCGATATTCTTCTGCGGAGGGTGAATGCCATACTCTATTCCCGCATCGAGCAGTACCGCCATGCCTGAGGTCGGTATCTCTTTCTCTGCCATAAACTGCTGCTCGCGTAGCAGGGCAGAGTTTACCGTCCAGTTTATGAGGCTGTAGTCGTAAGGTGCTATCTGGCAATAGAAGAACGGGAACTCACCGATGTCCCATTTCTCACGCCATAGCGACACCATGGTTTTCATCTGCTGTGCATAGTCCTGATAGCGTGGGATATTGTCTTCGCCCTGATACCATATAGCTCCGCGTATGCCGTACCCAATAATAGGATTCAGCATGCCGTTGAAGAGCACTGTAGGCTGTCGGTTCGGCGACTTTATGTCTGAAGGCTTGTATGGTATCTGATATGGTGACTTCGCAGTAACGAAGTCCTTGACATGCTCGCGGTCTATCCACGACTCACAGCTGGAGCCTCCCCACGCCGTTACTATAAGTCCTACGGGAACATTGAGCATACGTCGCAGCTCACGTCCGAAATAATATGCTGTGGCAGAGAACTCACGCACTGTCTCTGGAACGGCATTCGCCCACTTTCCGTAAACGGTGTCTATAGGCTCCACGCGGCTTGTGCGCTTTGAGGTTAGGAGACGCAGCTGGGGGTCACCAGAATGGAGCACGTCGATGTTGCCGTTGTCTATGGGTTGTGAGGGGAAGCCCTTCATAGGCATCTCCATATTCGACTGTCCGGCACATAGCCACACCTCTCCGATGAGGACGTCAGAGAACACCACGTCTTCTCCGTCGCTCACCGTGACGTCGTACGGTCCTCCCGCTTCAGGCGTAGTGACAGCCACCTGCCATTTGCCTTTCTTGTCTGCCTTGACAAGGTATGTCTTGTCATTCCACGACGTGGTGACCTTGACAACTTTATTGATATCCGTTGTGCCCCAGAGCTTAACATTGCTCTCACGTTGAAGCACCATGCCGTCGCCGAAAACCGCCGGCATCCATACTTTTCCTTGCGCTACGGTTGCCATGACGGCAGCAAGGAGAGTGAAAAATGTTTTTCTCATAGTATATTGTGTGTGTTATGGCGGGAGCCGAAGCCCCCGCCGTTGGGTTTTATGTTGCGTTGAAAGGCTGCATAGAAGCAGTACACCTTATTCAAGTTTCGTAAGTTATAATAGATTGGGTTTCAGGTTTCAAGTTTCAGGGTAAAGGTCGCCCTGCAAGGGCAACAGCCCTTAGCCATTGTTTACCGACAACAAGCGAAAGTTGAATACACCTTATTATATATGTGGGATTAAGGTTGTTCCCATAAAGGTGGGTTCTATTAATTCCCTCCTCTGCGTATTGTCAGAGGTCCGAGGAGTCCTGAAGGCAGGAGCTGCTTAGACTTGCTGCGATAGCGTGCGTTTGTCCATATTCCGTCATAAGGAGCCTTGCCGTCGTCGTTGCCACGAATGGCATTGGCCCATGTGTTCACCACCTCTATCTCTATGGTGTTCTTTCCACGGCGGAGAGCATGACCTATCTTCACCTCGTAAGGTGCTATCCACGTTATGCCGCAGTCAATGCCGTTGACCCAGACATGGGCTATCTCATGCACTTCACCAAGCGTGAGGACCTCGTCGCCACGCGGCTTGCCGCTCTTCACCGTTACGGTATAGCGTCCGTGGCCGGAGAAATAGCGCACCTTGTCGTCAGTGTCTGCCGACCAGTCGGTGAGTGTCTCAAGTGTCTTGCTTACGCCGTTCTCCCTCAGTGTCAGGGTGTATGGTCCTGTGATGTCATAAGACGAGGTGCCACGGCATGGCTCTGTGGCGGCATGGCAATAGACAGACCCCGCCTGCCGGGGTGCCTGAGGCAGGCATGCGGTGATACGCTCCACGCTGTCTGCGGGGAAGAGCACGAAGCATGACGCGCTCTGGTTCAGCGTAAGGTCTATCTTTCCGTCAACAGCGGCAGCCTCGGCGATAGTGTTCGTCACGGGGCAGTAGATATACGCCTTGCCCGCTGCCGTATCACGGAAGACGGCAGTGAACGCACGGCTCTGCTCAGCTTGGTTGGAGAGGAAATATATCTCGCCCTGCGAACCGCTGCGATGAGCATAGGCTATGCCCTCCGGCAGTTCCACATCACGGCGCAAGCCGTATTGCGTGAAGTCCTCAGCCATATACGGGCTGTCAACGACAGCCACGCCCCCTTTGCGGAGAATGGCGAGCTTCTCCTCCACCTCCTTAGAATATCCGGCGAAGGAAGGGTCCATAGGACGTTTGCCCGGAAGCACTACGACGCGGTAGCTCGCCCCACCGGGAAGCGTCATCCTTCCGTCTTCCACTTTTGCAAGGCGCAGGAGCACATCAGGATTGAAAGAGTCGTACTGGTAGCCTCGCAGAGAGTTCACCCAGTCTTTCGTGTCCACCACTCCGGCAGAGTGGTTCACGCCTACCGGACTTTCCTCCATCGGCTCGCCGATATTGGCAAGGCGTTTCTGCTCAGAAGCCACCCTCTCGGCACCGAATATGCCGGGAAGCATAGGCACGAGACGCTCAGGAAGGACGGAACGGCGTGGCATCTCCTCACCTATGAACACCGCAATGTCCTGCACCGGACGTCCCTGCTGCAGGAGTGCAGAGCAGCGTGTGATATAATCTACGAAGGGTGCTGACTCCTCATACCATATCTGGTCGCGCTGGAAGAAGAGTCCTATGCCGTCAAGCGTCATGCCGGGGCGACGGTCAAGCCAAGGGTTATGTGCGTTGACATGGAAGAAGAGGCGGTTCATGCCCATGGCGAAATTACGGTCGAGGAGAGTCTTCAGCATGGCAGGGTGCTCGTCCCAAACTCCACGGAGCTCTGTAAATCCTTCTGCCTGTACGATATTCTTGCCATAGACATGTGCGCCACTGATGGCATCGAGCATGTCGTTGGGTTTGTCGTGGGTAGGAGAGTTCAGCCAGTACTCGCCCATAGGGTAGTCGGCGTAACGGTAATGGTCTAAACCGTCGGCACACATCGTAGGTGCTATGCTCTCGGAAGAGAACTGCATGCCCATGGCATGGGCACGCTCGCGCAGGGTTGTGAAGAAGACGTCATTGATGAGGTCGTTGACCGTAAGGCGCACGTCGCGCAGCACCCTCTCGCTCTCCGCAGCACTTTCAAGAGGTATGCCAGCCATGACAGGAAGCCACGGCAGGAGGTCGTAGCCACGACGGCTCTGGAACTCCTTGGCGAAAGAGCGCGACCAGTTCTGGCATCCGCACTCCCAAGAGTCTATGTGCATATATTTCAACGCCTTGGCGGAAGGCAGGGCAGCAAACTGCGCAAACCAGTTGTCGACGAGCTTGTTGACCGCCGCGGCAGAGAATTTGTCACACTCCAGTCCTTTTCCTCCTCCTGCCGTAGCGTTGGTATGTCCTGTGGTGGCATGTCCCATACGTATGATACGGTACGTGCCGGAAGGCAGTTCAGTGAGCAGGGTGCCTTCAGGAGAGAAGGTGACAGGGAGTACTGCGTTCAGAGGGGTGCATAGCGACGCTGGAAGCTGGCTTTCTGTCGTTGTCTCCGCCACACGCCATACGTATGCCGCCTTGCCTTCCCACTGGTGTATGCGTGGGTCTTCATGGAAGACGATTTTCTTCAGTCGCAGAGTAGGCTTCCACTTTCCTGCGTCAAGGTCTTCGGAACCTGGCTCTGTGCCTTCCGGAGTCCATGAGAATCGGTAGAACCTGCCGCGGAGGCTGTCGTCCTGCGGCAGTGCGAAGGTATTTGCGGCATCGGTGTTCTGCCATCCCTGACGTGCCGGGGTGAAGACGGTGAGTGGCAGGAACGTTGTGCCGTCATTGCTGACCTCTACCTTCAGACGCTGGCACTGAATGTTCGTGCCGGAAGGGAAGATCTCTACGTTGCGCAACAGTGTGCCCTCGGGAAACTCAAAGGTAAACCAGCAAGGGTCGTTGGCACGGATGAGGTTCTTGGCGTCTGACGTAACGCCGGAGGAGGTTGTGAGCGACAACGGCTTTACCTCACAGCGGGTGTAACCTACGGGAATGGCGTATGCTGCAATGTCGGCAGACCCTTCGGCGGGCAGGAGGACGAGAGGGGTGGACGATGCCGTTCGCTGTCCCCTGCGCAGTGCTTTCTTGCCTTTCTGTGCAGGTATGTTAACTATGGTGTCGCGCCATACGACCTTTTGCATGGACTCCTCTGGCGTGAACCACGGGCCTCCGGCAAGTGCGAAGCCGTCGCAGATATGCACTCCCAGCTCCAAACCGAGGGAGTCGGCACAGTGCATGGCATATTCTACGGCATCCCAGAACTCCGGTGTGAGCTGCTGCGCCTTGCCTTCATACTCCGGGCGTTCGTCAGCGCCACGTATTGGCATGAGGTACGTTCCGCGCAACCCGACATGTTTCATGCCTTCGAGGTCGGCACGTATGGCTTGCTTCGTTACGGCTCCATACATCCAATACCAGAAACTGAACGGCTGTCCGTTGTTGACGACACGCGTGGCATCAGAAGCGTAAGCAGCGTTTACAATAAACGCGAAAATCAATAACAGGAAATGTTTTCTCATAGTATGGCTTCAAGGTGGGTTCTATTCATTCCCACCGTAAAAAGGTTAGTAATTATGGGTTGACGTTTTACATGTTGAATCAAGAGAACCCACCTGGTTAATTATCTGCATGACAGAGCCTCCAGACCGGGCGAGGTCTGAAGGCTGTGCCACGCAGGGTTATTTCTTCTTTCTGTCAATCTCCTTCAGGAGTTCTTTCGTGGCAGTGATAAGCTGCGTGTCAATGCCACGTACGATGTCTTCCGGAGCGTTGAGCACGTAGATGTCCGGCTCTAACTGAAGGTTTTCAAGATATTGCCCCTCTGCGGTGAGGTAGCCGGTAACAGGAATGCCGAAGACAAGGCTGCGGTCTTGTGTTGTGACCCAGTTTACCGAGGTCATAGTGCCCGGGACAGGAGCTCCGACGAGTTTTCCTATGCCCTTATGCTTGTACACCCATGGTGTGCCGTGGGCGTTGGAATAGTTTGCCTCACACTGCACCATGATTGTAGGCTTGTTGTAACGTCGTGAAGGCATATCGCATGTTTCTACGCCACGCACCACCTGAGTGAGGTATTTCTCTCCACTGGTGAGAATCTCTATGTCCTCATGCAGACGGCCACCGCCGTTCCAGCGGGTGTCTATGACACAACCGTCGCGGAGGTTGTACTTACCGAGCATGGCACTGTATGCCGTGCGGAAGGAAGCGTCGTCCATAGACTCGAGATGCACATATCCGAGGCGTCCTCCCGAAACGCTGTCTACGATATGCTCGCAACGCTTCACCCATCTCTTATACAGAAGGTCTGTGACACCTGCCACAGGTATCACCGTCTCCTCCTTGCCGTCCTTGAACGTCACGAGGACTTTCTTCATAGACTTTCCGTTGAGCAGCTGCGCAATGTCCATATCTTTTGTCAGCATCTCACCGTCGATGGCTGTTATGATGTCGCCGCGCTTCACCTTGCTGTTCTTGCGGTCGAAAGGACCTCCGGCAAGCACCTCAGTGATTTTCATTCCGTCTCCGGTGTATGTACGGTCAAAGAAGAGGCCGAGAGACGGAGTATTGTCGCCATTGGCATTGAATGGCGGGCGGTAACGCCCTCCGGTATGCGACACGTTAAGCTCGCCGAGGAGTTCGGAGAGGAGTACGGAGAAGTCGTAGTTGTTGGAGATATGAGGGAGGAAGAGGGCATAATGGTCGACGAGGGCATCCCACTTCACACCGTGCATGTTCTTCTCGTAGAAACGTTCACCGACCTCGCGGCGTACATACTGAAGGAGGAAGTCACGCTCTTGTGAGAGGTCGAGGGTCATTTGTGCCGAGAAGCTTACCGGCTCAAGCTTATTGCTCTTGCCGTCCATCTTCTGAATGTTTCTGCCAAAGAGATAGATATTGCCATCACCTCCAAGGCGCATATAGCGCATGCCCTTCACATGCTGTACGAGTTTCTGCTCTTTCTTGCGGAGGTTTACTGAACACAGCTCTTCGGAGCCGTCGAGGCCTGCTGCAATGAAATACAGCGTCTCGCCGTCTTTCGAGACAGCGGAAGAGCGAAGGTGAGAAGAGACACGTGTCACACGTACTATGCGGTCGCGTATGCCGTCAAGCTCCATGGCAATGGCTTTCTGAGCGGCAGCTTTCTCGTCCTTGCCGTCCTCGTTTCCTCCGGCTTTCTTGTCGGAGTCCTTGCCTTTCTTACCTGCGTCCTTGCTCTTTTTTGCATCCTTGCCTTTCTTTGTGTCCTTGCCTTTTTCAGCGTCTTTCTTCGCGTTTTTCTTGTTCGCCTCTTCAACCTCCTTGAGCATCTTGTATTCTTCCTCGCTCAAGCGGTATTTGTCGTAAGCGTCTTGGTTGACGAAGACGAGGAAGGCGTCGTCTTCCGTACCCCACGAAGCATGGTTCCGCATGCCGTAGCGCTCGTTATGGAAGAGGATGGCGTTACCGTCCATAACCCAGACAGGACTGTCGCTGGCGTATGCGCTCTCCGTGACGTTATATATCTCTCCGCCTTTGGCAGAGACGATGCCGAGGTCGTAATACGGCTCGCGTTTGTTGCCTACAAACATCACGGCAAACCATTTGCCGTCCGGCGACCATTCATATTCGAAGCCGCCATAACGGCTTGTCCACTGTGTGCCGTCGGTAACCTGGCGCACCTTTCCGCTCTTTACGTCGAGGACCATAAGTCTGTTACGGTCTTCGATGAAGGCTATCTCCTTGCCGTCAGGCGAGTAGGAAGGATATGTCTGGTCGAGGGAAGAAGGCAGGAGACGTTCTTCGCGTATCTTCATGGCGTGGGCGAAGGAGGTATCTTCCTTACGCTCTATTGTGGCGCGGTAGAGCTGCCAATGTCCGTCGCGATAGCTGGAATAAACCAGTGCCTTGCCGTCGTTGGAGAACGATGGCGAGCTTTCCGCTGCTGCGGTATGCGTCACCTGACGTGTCGTGGTATATTTGTCTACGGTGACGAATATCTCTCCACGATAAACGAAGGCAATCTGCTTGCCGTCTTTTGATACTGCGGCATCGTCGGCAGAGCTGACGTTGAGCTTTGTCTCTTCGTCGTTGTCGTCGCGAACGACAGAGATGGAGAGCTTCTGCGGCTGCTCGCCCTCACGCGAGGTGTAAATGTCGCCGTCGTATGTAAAACACATTATGCCGTTTCGGCTCATAGAGAGGAAACGCACAGGGTGGTCGGTGAAATGGGTTACTGCCGTAGCTTGCTCTGCCGCATTCCACGGGAAGCGGTAAACGTTGAACGAGCCGCCGTCGCGCTCAGAAAGGAAGAAAACTGTCTTGCCATCAGGAGAGAGGACAGCGTTGCGGTCTTCACCAGCCCTGTTGGTGAGGTTGGCATGTTTCTTTGTCTTGGTGTCGTAAAGCCAGATGTCGCGCGTCACACTGGAGGTGTGGTGCTTGCGCCATGTGTCCTCATAGCCTTTACGGTCGTGATACAGGAACTGCCTGCCGTCGGAGGTGAAGCAGAGGTTTTCTGCCGGAGTGCCTAACACCTGCAACGGACGTCCGCCCCCGACAGGTATCTTATACAGCTCCTGCTGACCGCCTGTAGGGAACACCATGCTCTCTGCCTGCTTCTGTATCGATGCCGAGAAATAAATGAATTTTCCGTCGGGAGAGAAGGCGGTAGGACTCTCCGACCCGCTGTCGTAGGTCAGGCGCACTGCCTTGCCTCCTGTCGAAGGCATTACGAAGACGTCCATATTTCCGTTACGGTCACTTGCGAAGGCTATGGTACTGCCGTCCGGCGACCATACTGGGACAGACTCATAGGACGACTGTGTGGTAAGACGTACCGCTTCTCCTCCGGTCGTCTTGACCTTGTAGATGTCTCCCTTGTAACAGAACGCCACATACTGTCCGTCAGGAGAAATCTGCACATCACGCAACCAGCGTGGCGTGTTGTCGGCAGCCATGGAATGGAAAGCCATTGCGGCTGCAAAAAACGTAAGAATTGTCTTTTTCATATATCTTGTATTATTACTTTTTACTTTATGCCATGACCTGCCTAATACCAATGCTTGCTTTATGCTTATGCTTGCTTTATGCCAATGCTTGCTTTATGCCAATGCTTGCTTTAAGCCTTACATGAAGAAAAGCGAAGAGTATCCTCAGCAAGTTTCCTATCTTTCCTTTTTGAACAGGAAGCGTATGTGCTGTAGCACGGTACGCAACAGTCCGTAGTGCTCACGCATGGTGTCGAAACGCTCCATGAGCGACTCACGGTGGTTTTTGATGCTCATTCCTCCTGCGAGGTATCTGCATACCACACGCCGCATGTTGAGCGTCGACATGCCGTTCTTCTCACCTGCCTTGAGAATCCGTATGCACCAGTCAACGTCAGCAGAGATGCGGTATCTGAGGTTGTAGGGGGTCTCTTTGGCGAGAAGGGTATTGGCATAGAACGCCTGATGACATACGAGCATGCCATTAGAGAACGAGTGCCATGTGAGACGTTCGGGAGCATGCAGCTTGCGGTGATAAAGGAATGTCCCTTTGTCGTCGACAACATCCGTCTCGCCATATACAACGGAATACGGTCCGCCGGAGGATGCCTTAGAGGCTATGTCGGCAATGGTGTCTTTGTCTTGAAGGACATCACCGGCATTCAGGAAGCAGAGGTATTCGCCGTGGGCATAGGCTATGCCTTTGTTCATAGCGTCATACAAGCCTTTGTCGGGTGAGGAGAATATGGATATCTTATGCCCTGTACGCTGCATGTGGCTCGTCGTCTTATACTGTTGCGCAATAGCCAGTGTAGCGTCAGTGCTCTTTCCGTCAACAATGACATGCTCTATGTCAGCATATTTCTGGCTTAGGACGCTGTCGAGAGTACGCTGTATGACCGCCTCAGCGTTGTAGGTACATGTTATAAGGGTAATAGTCATAGTTAAGTTACGTATTTCGGTAGATATCACCTCGTCAGGAATCAGACATCTTCCTCTTCGTCTGACGTGGTGGAAACTTTCTCCAAAGCTCTCCACATGCTGTAGCGTGCCTCGGGGTTCATGCCTTCCAAGGTACGGAAGACCTGTGTCATGTCCTCGCGTCGTGACGCTTTCTCGAACGGGCAGAGAGTCTTCTGCCTTTCAAAACACAGCGTCTTGGCTACGGTGGCTATAAGGCTTTCCGGCACGAGGCATAACGGACGAATGACCTTGAAAGGGTAGTGACGCATAGGCATCATGGGGGAGATGCTGTGCAGAGAGCCTTCAAACGTCATGTTCATAAGCATCGTGACGAGGAAGTCATCCTGATGATGACCGAAAGCCACCTTCGTAAAACCATGGTCGCGGGCGTATTCAAAGAGAGCCTTCCTCCTGTACCAGGAGCAGAGGAAACATTTTGTCTTACGTCTGTGGCGCGTGACACCTCCTTCTGCCGACGCTGTATCGTCGAAAGACGTATGCAGCAGACGGACGGTGATGTCAAGGTCATCACAGAACCACTGCAGGAAAGAGCGGTCTGTTTCATAAGGTATGTTGTCCATGATGACATGCGCCGCCTCAACGGTGATACGCGGTTTGTGTATCTTGCCCTGCCTTGACATGAGTCGGAGCAGCTCTAAAGAGTCTTTGCCTCCCGAAACAGCTACAAGCACGCGGTCGCCGTCTTCAAGGAGACGGTATTCCGCACATGCCCTGCTGAACAAGCGTTGTATCTTACGCTCTGTCTTATCGTACGTTTTCTCGCTCATTGCACAAAAAGAAGAGGATGGTCTTTCTTCAACATGCAAATATACTACTTTTTTTTCGCACAGAAAGCGTAAAAGGAGAAAAAATGAAAAAAAATCTCTTTTAAGGGGGAGAAAAGGCTTTTTTATTGTATAAAGCAGGGTAATCAAGTAGGTGTGTAATGTTATTGCTGCATATCTGTCTCAAGATGTGTAATGCTAATCTGCGTCATTGAGCACAGGGAACTTCCTTCGGAAGCGCAGGAGTGCGTCAAGGTCTAAAGTGTTTGTCATGACACCCTCCTCGCCGTCGGGACAGGAGGCTTCAACAGTGCCGTAAGGGTTTATGAACAGCGTGCCTCCGCCATACTCGCAGAGTGGGTCGCGCCCTACCCTGTTCACCCCAATGACGTAGCATTGGTTTTCTATTGCACGTGCGGAGAGTAACACTTTCCAAGGTATGATACGCGACAGAGGCCATGACGCAACATATATTATGGCATCATAGTCGCCACGGTTGCGCGAGAAGACCGGAAAGCGGAGGTCGTAGCATATCTGGAGGAGGAAACGCACTCCTCTCCATGTCACGGTTTTACGTTCCTGTCCCGGGGTGTACTCTTTGTCCTCGCCGCCGTAGGAGAAGAGGTGGTGCTTGTCATAATATTCATATTCCCCGGAGGGCATGACGAAGAAGAGGCGGTTGCGATATGTGCCGTCCACATCGCGGACAGCCAACGAGCCGACGATGGCGGCGTCTTTCTCATGAGCCATACGCCTCATCCATTCCAAAGACTCACAACGCTCCATGTCTTCCGCATATTCCGCCGGACGAACGGCAAAGCCTGTGCTCCACATCTCGGGAAGCACAATCATGTCTGTATCTGACAGGGGGCTTATCTTTCGCTCAAGGGCTTCACGGTTTGCAGCCGTGATGCCCCAAACGATATCTGTCTGTATCTGGGTTATCTTCATAATTACGGTCTTTGCATGTTATGAGAAGGATTATATCGTGGTTTGAAAACCACGGCACAGGGGCAATAACAATCGCGGGGTTATTTTATCCATTCTACTGACAGCTTATGCAGCATGGTGATGCTTTCTCCCGGCGCTGAACCGGTATGCTGAATGCCATAGCCTCCCCAAGGATTCGTATCGATTGTTGCCGAGAGGTCTACCACGGGTACGACGTTGTCGTCGGCATGACGTGGATGAGAGGTTGTGGTCTCGGCGTGGGCAGTCAACACGCCACCCTCTGCACGTAGTGTGATGAAACAGTTTGTACGATAGCAGGAGGAAGAAACAGGGGCTGTCAATGGTGTCACTACACCATGGTCATATCTTACCAAGGTGAAATCGACGGCATTGCTGTATTTCGTCGTGCGCTCTATACGCAGGGCGTAGCCGCTAAGTGTCTCGCTGTCAAACTTTATATATATGTCCATATACTGCCCTGTAGGACTTCCGAAGCCTTGTCCTGCCAGCTTTGCAGCATCGACATGCAGCATGACGTTCATATCGCCATAAGTACCAGGCAATGGAGTGTAAAGCATGCGTGCTCCCTTGGCATTCTGGTAGAGTCCGAGACCTTTCGCTCCGTTGAGTCCTTCACCATAGGTCCAGAAATCACGGTCAACACTCTCCACATCCCATTCATACTCTTGCGTGTCGAGAGGTTTATAACCATCGAGAGTCCATAATCCAGGGGCTTTCTCTGGCTGATTGGCAGAAGGGAAGGAACGGAAATCCGTCTCCCATGTCGTTGAAGTCCTCACCTGTCGTCGTGTCACGGGCTTTGCCGTCACCGTCGTAAGCGTTTCTCCCGGCATGCTGCGCAGATGTTTCGGCTGGAGTGTTGCCAAGAGGAAGAATCCGGCATCGTCGTCCTTCAGCGGATATGTCGTAACCGGCGTAGTGCCTCGCGTCACTGCTACAGGATATCTCTGCCGTCCTTCTTTATCACGTGACTTATACCACGTTATTACCGACTCGTCGTTACGTCCTGCAAGGTCGAGGGAATAGCGTAAAGTTGCCTGCCCACGTGAAATCTCTATGGCAGGCATCTCTGTCACCTTAGGTGCTTCGAGGAAAGAGGGCAGCACGGTAAGCTCCGTGGCACACTCCAAGCCTTCGTCGGTATATGCTATGACGGTGAAGTGCTGCGGGCGCTCACCGTCATAACATGGCGTAACGACGCATTCCCCGCCTTCGCTGACGGAGAGGTTGACACATCGTTCATAGCCTTGCTGCACCTTCCACCGCACCTTTGCACCGGAGAGAGGGTAGTTGCAATGGCGTTTGACCGTAGCACGAAGAGTAAGGGGCGACGCGCCCGTCTGTACAGAAGCTTGCAAAGGGGTGACGGAAAGGCAGGTGGCAAGATTGGCATAGTCTCTGCCGTCACGGCGGCCTATCCTTTCCACGAGGTCTTTGACGTGCAAAGGATCCCAACCGTCATCACCACGCAGGAGGTTATACGTATTATATATGGTGTCTCCGTTGTCGTCGATGAGGCGGTAGGCATGGAGTATGTCTTTCTGCTCCATACAGATGGTGTTGTAGGGTTTGTCGGCTCCTATGATATACGGCTCGCCATTCATTCTCACGCCATATTGGTAAGAGCGGAGCCAGTCGGCAGGTACATTCGTCCACCCGAAATACAGAGGCTGTGTAGCGTGTATCCTGCTGTCCACTACTGCGACAGGACCTACAGACTTACAGAAGAAGCTGCGGGAGCCGTGGTGTTTGACATTGAAATCACAGTTGAGAAAGACGCCCCCCCCCATATCACTTCTCCAGAATGGCCGCTCTCCCCAGAAGTCAAGGTCACAATCGAGGTAGACACCCGTCTTTGCCAGTGCGTCGTCAGTGCTCTCCATATGACATTTGTAGAACAGAATGCGCTTGTCGCCGCTGAGTGGGTTCATATTCAAACGACTGATGAAACGCACGTTACGCGCCATGGCACGGTCGCCGTGGCAATATGCCACATGGGCTTGCGTTATGGAACTCATACGCTTCTTTCTCCCGAGGCTTTCCATCAACGGGTATTCGAGGTCTACGTTGCAGAAATTTCCCATGGTGAGGTTCTCTACATACAGCCCGTCGCCCCAGAAGTCGAACATGGTGAAATTGCCCACAGCACCTTGCGCCTGACCTCGCTGTGCCGCGAGCACGGTGTTTCGTGGTTCGGGGTTCAGAGCCACAAGATGCAGGTTCTCACAATGTATCTCAAGTCCGAAAGGCTCTCTTCCGTCTTTCCCTTTACGTATGGCAGGGTCGTCGGGGTCGTCAATCCAATATACATAGGGAGCGAGGAAGACAGTCATCGGACGTTCCTCAGTACCGTCGGTGAGGTGTTTGGCGAGTTCCGTGAAACTGTTATATGCATAACGCGATGCGGCAACGAGACTGTCGGGCAAAGTACCGTCGAGATAGAGGGTATGGTCATCGAGCGTTATCTCACGGTCTTGATATGTAATATGGTCACCGCAGTAGACGATGGGGTGTGAAGCGTCTAAGGAGACATGGCGGAGGGGTGTGCGTGCCTTCAGCGTCACACCTGCCGTAAGCCAAAGGTTGAGAAAGATGAAAACAGCAAGGTGGGACACAAAGGAGCTTCCGTTGCGAGTGTTTGATTTAATGTGTTTCATAGGAATGGTTTTTCTCATGCAAATATCGGTAAAAATATCATAACACACAAGTTTTTCGCAGGAAAAAGGCAAGAAAGCGTCAAGAAAGTGAAGAAAAAGGGTGAAAAACATACTTTTTCGTTTTTTTTATATGTAAAAGAAATGACTTTAATATTTTTTTTATAACTTTGCAGGAAGAACTAACCTTACGTGGAGTTAAAAAAACTCCCACCGGAAAATCGAAAATGCGATTAAGTGAATAAACAGAACACACCTTAAATTATAAACTATGAGAACAAGTTTCATGCGTTATGCACAGATAGCAGGAACAGCCCTTACGGCATATATTTTATTATCATTTTCCAATACGGCAAAAGCACAAGATCGAGTTCACTATACCGGAACGGAGTTGAGCAACCCGAACCATCACGACGGACAGCTGTCACCGGTGGTCGGTGTGCATAACATCCAAATCATGCGTGCCAACAGAGAGCATCCGACAAAGGAGAACGGCTTCGGATGGACATATAACCACCAACCGATGATGGCTTATTGGAACGGGAAATTCTACGTACACTTCCTGTGCGACCCCAAGGACGAGCAGGTGCCGCCGAGCCATACGCTTATACAGTCGTCGGAGGACGGTTACTCGTGGACAGCGCCAGAGATACTCTTCCCGGAATATGACGTGCCGGACGGCTTCACAAAAGAGGAAATGCCTGGAGTGGTGGCAAAAGGCATAAAGGCGGTGATGCACCAGAGGCAGGGCTTCTATGTCTCGAAAGACAACAGGCTCTACGCTCTCGGGTATTATGGAATATGCCTGTCAAAGAAAGACCATAACAACGACGGCAACGGCATAGGGCGTGTGATACGCGAGATAAAAGCCGACGGAACGATGGGAAAGATATACTTCATATATTACAACCACGGATTTAATGAGAAAAACACAGACTTCCCTAATTATAAGAAAGGTGACAAATACCTGAGGAAAGCCGTTGAAGAGATATACGCCAACCCTCGCATGAGAATGGGATGGGTTGAGGAGTCGGACCGAGACGATGCCATCATACCGTTGAACAAACCCTTTAAGGCGTATTGTGACTACACCTTGCCTGACGGCAGGCTCGTGGCATTGTGGAAACACGCATTGACCTCTATCTCTTCTGACGGAGGAAACACTTGGGAGCAACCTATAGAAAAGGCGAAAGGTTTCGTAAACAGCAACGCTAAGATTTGGGGTCAGAGGCTCTCTGACGGTACATACGCTACGGTGTACAACCCTTCAGAGTTCCGTTGGCCGCTCGCCATATCGCTCTCTTCCGACGGATTGGAATATACTACGCTGAACCTCATAAACGGCGAGGTGCCTCCTATGCGTTACGGTGGAAACTACAAGTCGTTCGGGCCACAGTATGTCAGGGGCATTCTGGAAGGAAACGGAACGCCGAAGGACGGCGACATGTGGTTGACATATTCTATAAACAAGGAGGATTTGTGGGTGGCTCATGTGCCGGTGCCGGTAACGATTAACGCCACGGCTCACGCTGCTGACGACTTCTCAAAGATGAAGCACCTCTCAGAACTGCGCCAGTGGAATATTTACTCCCCGCTGCTTGCTCCGGTGTCGCTCGACGGAAAGTGGCTGAAACTCTCTGACCGTGACAAGTTCGACTACTGCCGCATAGAGAGGAAGATTCCGGCAACAAGGGAACTCGTCGTGGAGTTTGACCTCAAGGCGTCGCAGAACACGCACGGATGGCTGCAGATTGAATTCCTCGACGCTGACGGAACAGCATGTGCAAGACTTGAGCTGACCGACGAAGGTGAGATGAGAAGCAAGAGCGGAGCACGATATGGCAAGGTGACGAACTACGTGCCGGGAGAGACATATCATGTGCGTATGGAACTGAGTGCCGACGACAGAACGTCTACGACATACATCAACGGAAAGAAATGTGCGTCACGTATGTTCTTCGCTCCTGTAAAGAGCATAGAAAGGATAATGTTCCGGACGGGAACCATGAGGACATACCCCAACGTGGACACTCCTGCCGACTGGGACGGCATACTGCCTATGGCAGGGGAGGAAGATCCTTTGGCAGAATATTTCATAGCCAACGTGCGCACCATGCCGTTAGAAGGCGAGGTGCAGAACGGACCTGCGGTGCTGCGGTATGAGGACTACAGGCATTATGTTGACCTCTTCAACAATATGGAAGACGAAAACATCGCACATGACATTCCAAATGCCGACGCATGGCAATGGATGACTTCCAACGTGCCGTTGTTTGAATGCTCTCAGAAGAATTTCGAGGAGATGTTCTGGTACAGATGGTGGACTCTGAGAAAGCATCTTCAGAAGACTCCTGTAGGATGGTCCATGACGGAATTTCTCGTGAAGAGGAACTATGCTGACAAATGGAAGCTGATATCCTCCGGTGTCGGGCACCATGTCCGTGAGAGCCGCTGGTTGAGAAACAGCGAATATCTCGACGGCATAATAAACACATGGTATCACGGCAACGAGGGTAAGCCGATGGCAAAATTCCTGAAATACTCTTCGTGGGTGCCGTCGTCAATATGGGAGAGATACCTCGTGGACGGAAGGAAGGAATGGATCATCTCACAGATTTCTGACATGGAGTATGACTATAACTACTGGGTTACGACACACCGTCTGCCTTCAGGGCTCATCTGGCAGGAGGACGTGAAAGACGCTATGGAGGAAACAATATCGGGAGGAAGGAAGAAACAGTACGCACGCCCTTCGATAAACAGTTACGTCTATGGCTCGGCAAAGGCCATCAGCAACGTGGCTTACCTTATGGGCGACGAAGTGAAGGGAAAGGAATATCAGCTGAGGGCTGACACCATCCAGAACCTCATAGAGAAAATCCTCTGGAACGAGGGACACAAGTTCTTTGAGACCCATAGGGGTGACTCCAGCGCAAATGTCCGTGAGGCGATAGGATATATGCCATGGTACATGAAGATGCCTATTGACAACAGCAAATACGGTGTGGCATGGCAGCAACTGGCTGACGAGAAAGGCTTCAACGCTCCATATGGCGCTACGACGGCAGAGAGAAGGCATCCGGAGTTCCGTACTCACGGCGTAGGGCAATGTGAGTGGGACGGAGCGGTATGGCCGTTTGCAACATCGCAGACGCTGACAGGATATATCAACTACATAAACTCGCTGTGTCCTTCCGACACCACGACAAACGCTCACCGTGACATCTTCTTCATGCACATGGAGAAATACGTACAGTCACAGCACATGCGTGGGAAACCGTACATCGGGGAATATCTTGACGAGGTGACGGGCTACTGGCTGAAAGGCGACCAGGAGAGGTCGAGATATTACAACCATTCAACGTTCAACGACATGCTCATCATGGGGCTCTGTGGCATAATGCCTCAGGCAGACAACACTCTTATTGTCAACCCTCTCATACCTGAAGGAAAATGGCAGTATTTCTGCCTTGACAACGTCTTGTACCACGGCAAGAACATCACAATACTTTATGATGCCACCGGCATGAGATACCATCAGGGCAAAGGGCTCTCAGTATTCGTAAACGGAGAGAAGAAAGCTCACAGCGCAAAGATAGAGCGCTTGAAAGTTGAGCTATAATCCAAAACCGCCAATAACATCAGGCTTAAACCCCAAAGGCATCAACAGCCTTTATCTCATACCTCCTGCCTGCATGACACAGCAGGCAGGGGCAACACTATCCCAATCACCCCGACATTCCACTCCACGCCAGCAACCATGCTCATAACTAACATAATACTATGGAAAAAAGGAAATACATAACAGCGTTGCTTCTGTCTCTTGCTCTCTCTGCGAGTAGCAAACTGACAGTTACAGAGACGACATGCAACATGCGTCAGGGACTCGTCGTGACTGAAAGCGAGCCACGTTTAGGATGGCAGATGACTACCGACACCCCAGGCGAGCAACAAACGGCATACCAGATAAGGGTCTTCTCCGAGACAACGGGGAAGATGGTGCTTGACACAAAGAAAACGGCAGACAAAGCCTCTCAACGCATCTCACTCACTCTGCCACAAGGGTATTACTCCTGGAAGGTGAGGGTATGGGGTGACAACGACAAAGCGTCGGAATGGAGTCAGGAAGGTCGTTTCATGATACAGAACGCTGACGAAGCCTTTGGCAACGCCTCATGGATAGGTGCCATAACAAAGGCTGACGCCAAGACTCCCGAGGGAAGGACCTTTACAGGAAAAGGCCTGAAGGAGGCCTTGCCGCTGTGGAACGCCGCCGACCCTCTCTCACGCCGTTCGATATATGTCTCAAAGTCATTCACGACAAAGAAAAAGAAGATACGCAAGGCGGTGATGAACGTCTGCGGCTTAGGCTTCTGTGAGGTAAGCCTCAACGCCACAAAAGTAGGTGACAGCGAGTTCGCCCCACTGTGGAGCGACTACGACAAGACGGTATATTACAACACCTATGATGTCACAGAACAACTTTGCAACGGAGGTGAGAACACTGTCGAAGTACTCCTTGGCAACGGTTTCTACAACGAACAGGGCGGGCGTTACCATAAGCTGCGCATCAGCTTCGGCCCGCCAACGCTGAAGATGCGCCTTGCCATTACCTACGACAACGGCGAGACAGAGGAGATAACGACTGACAGCACATGGCTCTTCTCACTCTCAGAGATAACCATGAACAGCATTTACGGCGGTGAGGACTACGACGCACGCATACCTCGCAACTGGAACACCGTCGTCGTGCAGGAAGGACCGAAAGGCAGACTTATGGCACAGATGGCTCCTCCGGTGAAGATAATGCAGAGATACCGTCCGGTGACATGCAAGGTGTTGTCGGAGGAAGAAAGGAAAGGGGCAGAGAACATCGCCAAGCACGTCATACCTCAAGGCACCTTTGTCCTCGACATGGGACAGAACATGTCGGGAATACCAGAGATAAAGGTGAAAGGAAAGGAAGGACAGAAAATCACGGTATACGTCTCTGAGACCCTGACACCGGAGGGCGCATGCAACCAAAGGATGACAGGCAGACAACATTGTTATATATATACTCTGAAAGGTGACGGCGAGGAGACATACCGCCCACACTTCTCATACTATGGTTTCAGGTATATGCAGATAGAGGGGGCGAATATCGGCGACAGCCTCGCTACGGCACTTCACGTACCTACGGCATATAGTGACGCTTCGCTTCCTGTCATCACCTCGGCTACGGCATGCTTCATACACAACTCGGCAAAGAAGGTGTCAACATTCAAATGCAGCAACAGCCTTGTCAACCGCACTCACGAACTTATAGACAAAGCGACGCGCTCGAATATGCAGAGCGTATTCACCGACTGTCCACACAGAGAGAAACTGGGATGGTTAGAGCAGGATTGGCTCAACGGTCCGGGGCTGTTCATGAACTACGACCTCACAGGATTTGCTGCACAGACAGTACAGAATATCTCCGACGCACAGCGTAGCAACGGCTCTGTGCCTACCACAGCACCGGAATATGTTGTCTTCGAAGGACCGGGAATGGATGTCTTCGCTGAGTCACCGGAATGGGGCGGGACGTTCATCATGATGCCGTGGATGTATTATGAATACTACGGAGACGACAGCCTGTTGAAACGTTACTACCCGAACATGGTGAGATATGTCGACTACCTCGCCGAACAGGACTCCTGCGGAATATTGAGCCAAGGACTCGGCGACTGGTATGACTACGGCGACTTCCGTTCCGGCTTCTCACGCAACACCTCCGTGCCTCTCGTATCAACGGCTCACCACTACCGTTGGACATCACTAATGGCAACGATAGCAGAAATGCTGGGAGAGAAGGGCGATGCGAAACGACTCACGCAACGCGCTGCGGACATCAGGGAGGCATGGCAGAAAGCCTTCGGACTTCGACGTGGAGGGAAGGGGACAGACGAGATGTTGCGCTCACAGACGGGCATGGCGATAGCTCTTGACCTCCACCTCATTGACGAGGCTGACCGCAAGGCGGTGACGGACTCTCTCATTGCTGACATAGAACGCCACGGCTGGCGGCTTACCACGGGAGACATAGGCAACCGCTACCTGTATGAGGTGCTTTGCGAAGAGGGCAAGCAGGACGTTCTTTACAAGATGCTGAACCATTATGACGTTCCCGGCTACGGCTTCCAAATAAAGCAAGGCATGACAACGCTTACCGAACAATGGGACCCTGCCAACGGCTCTTCCATGAACCATTTCATGATGGGACAAATCGACGGATTCCATTTCACCTCTCTCGCAGGAATAAATATACAGGGCAGCCATGTGGTGTTCAAGCCACAGCCTGTCGACGACATGAAATGGGTAAAGGCGTCTACAGAAACACCTTACGGCACAGTGTCGATATATTGGCATAGGGACGAGAACGACAAGGTTATCGCAGAATACTCCGTGCCCGTAGGCATGACATGTGAATACATCCAACCATAAAAAAGGCTGCATTCTCAAAAGACACAGGAAACCCTTCAGAGACGAAGGAAGGAAAGAGCTTCAAAAGCAGAAAAGAAAGAAGCTTGTGAAGTAAAAAAAGAAAAAAATATTTTCGAATGAAAAGAAATATTATACCATTGCTGCTGTTCGCTTCTTCGCTTTGCGTCAATGCGCAGAACGACTATTCGGGCAACTTTTCCCGTCCTCTGCACGACGTGTTGAAAGGTATGGAGCAGCGTTTCAACGTCAAGATAAAATGCGATATAGACACCGCAGGAAAAAGCATCACATTCGCCGACTTCCGCATCAGACCTTACTCCGTAGAGGAGAGTCTCGACAATATATGCAAGGAGATAGGCGCAAACTGGTGGGATCAGGGGAAAGGGACGTATAAGCTGAAGAAATACGAATATACCCGGCGTCACACTACTGACGGCGAGAAGATGCTGGCATGGCTGGCAGGAAAATATTCCGACAGAGAAACATGGGAAGCACGAAAGGACTCTCTCAGGAAAGAGGTCAGGAAACGTCTCGGTATAGACGAATACCTCGACTCTTGTGTGAAAGGGAGAAAGGCAGTACTCTCAAAGGTGAGGAAATACGACGGATATACCGTACAGAACATCTGTATTGAGACGCTGCCGGGAGAGCATCTGTACGGAAGCATATACACTCCGAGTAAAAAAGGCAGGCATCCTCTTATAATCTGTCCTAACGGGCATTTCTACGACGGACGATACCGCAAAGACCAGCAGCAACGTCTCGCGACATTGGCTCGCATGGGAGCAGTATGCGTGAGTTACGACATATACGGCTGGGGCGAGTCAAAGCGTGAACATCCTGAGCATCGTACCGACAGGGCGCACGTCATACAGGCTCTCGACGGATTGTTGCTGCTGAACTGGATGACGGAAAACAGAGGGAAGACCATCGACACGACAAGAATAGCAGCAAACGGAGGCTCGGGAGGCGGATCGCTGACAGTGCTCCTGACTGCTCTTGACGAAAGGTTTACAGCGGCAGCACCTGTCGTGAGCCTCGCGTCGCATTTCGACGGAGGATGCCCTTGCGAGAGCGGAAAGCCTATACACCTCGCCGCTGACGGTACATGCAACCCGGAGATACTCGCCATGATGGCACCACAGCCCGTTCTCGTAGTAAGCGACGGAGGTGACTGGACTGCCTCCGTACCTGATCTGGAGTTTCCGTATCTGCAGAGAATATGGGCCTTCTACGGCGAAAAAGACAAGGTACGGAATATCCATCTCCCGACGGAGCGTCACGACTTCGGGCCGAACAAGAGGCAGGCTGTCTATGATTTTTTCATAGATGTCTTCAACCTCGACGCTTCAATGCTTGACGAGAGCAAGGTCACGATAGAGCCGACAGAGGCTTTACTGTCATATCCTGAGAAGAAGTAACAAAAAATAACGTCAACCATAACAAAAACCACCAGAAGAACCATAACAGAAGAAGCACACCTCGAATCAACAACGAAACAATAATAAGACTATGAAGAAAAACATCAGAACAATCATGCGAAGCGCTATGTTTCTCTGCGCAGCATGTATCACATTGCAGACCTCTGCCCAAGGGAGCATAGAGACCGAAAGGCAGTATCTCTCCGGTCACGGTTGCGACGACATGGTACAATGGGACTTCATGTGTACCGACGGACGTAATGCCGGACAGTGGACAAAAATAGGCGTTCCGTCATGCTGGGAGCTGCAAGGCTTTGGAACATACCAGTACGGCATGCGTTTCTATGGCAAGGCACGACCTGAGGGCATAGCAAACGAAACGGGAAAATACAAGTATGAGTTCACACTGCCAAAGGAATGGGAAGGAAGACAAATCCTACTCTGCTTCGAGGCAAGCATGACAGACACATACTGCGACATAAACGGAAGGAAAGCGGGATCAAAGCATAAAGGCGGCTTCACACCTTTCTATTATGACGTCTCTGACCGTATATTCTTCGGAAGCAAGAAAAACCGTATTGAGGTTACGGTAAACAAAGAGTCGGAAGAAGACGCCGTCAATATGGCGGAAAGACGTGCCGACTACTGGAACTTCGGCGGTATCATACGCCCGGTGTACATCATCTCTAAGCCGGCACGTAATATCCACCGTGTAGCCATTGACGCTCGTCACGACGGACGTTTCATAAGCAATGTCTATCTCAGCCGTCCCGTAGAGAACGCTACGGTGGGCATAGAGATAAAGGACATGAAGACAGGAAAGGTCGTGGCAAAGCAGACAGCCATGACACGTGGCAGCGACAATGCCGCTTTCGACTTTACCGTGACAGGCATAAAGCCGTGGTCGTCAGAGACACCTAACAGATATGAGGCTGTCTATACCCTCACCGACGCAAACGGTAAAGCTCTACATAGGGAGCGTCAGAAGTTCGGTTTCCGAACCATAGAGGTTCGTGAGCATGACGGCGTATATGTCAATGGCATGAAGGTGATGTTCCGTGGCGTGAACAGACACTCTTTCCGTCCGGAGTCAGGACGCACTCTGTCATATCAGAAAAACCTTGAGGACGTAAAAATCATTCGCGAGATGAACATGAACGCCGTACGTCTCTCCCACTACCCCGCAGACCCTGAGTTCCTCGACATCTGTGACTCTCTCGGACTTTACGTCATAAACGAACAACCTGGCTGGCATAAACATCATAACACCATAAACGGCAAGCTTCTCGTACAGAGCATGATATACCGCGACCAGAACCATCCTTCCGTCGTCTTCTGGGCGAACGGCAACGAGGGTGGCTTCAATATGGAGCTTGACCCGCTCTTCTATGAATATGACCTTCAGAAACGTACCGTATTATACCCTTGGGGCAATATGCACGGCATGGAGACAAAGCACTACAGGTCGTGGGGCGAGACACAGGTGCTGCTAAGAAAACCGGAGATTACCATGCCTACAGAGTTCCTCCACGGACTCTACGACGGTGGACATGGTGCAGGACTGTATGACTACTGGGTTATGATGCGTAAGGCTCCACGTTGCGCCGGAGGCTTCCTGTGGGACTTGCAGGACGAGGGCGTGAAGCGTGTCGACCGCGACGGCATCATTGATAACGTAGGAAACTTCGGAGCGGACGGCATCATAGGACCTCATCAGGAGAAGGAGGGTTCTTTCTTTACTATTAAGGAGATATGGTGTCCTATACAGATATGCAACCTTACGTCGGCATTCGACACCGCGTCACTGTTGCTTGACAACCGCTATGACTTCCTGAACCTTAAAGAATGTTCTTTCCGATACGCATACAAGAATATGCCGGTGCCAGGGGAGACGAAGGTCGTAACGCTGAAAGAGGGTACGCTGAAAGGTCCTGACGCCGCTCCTCACTCTCAGGCATCCCTTGCGCTTCCACGTCATGACAATGCCGACATCCTGGAGGTGACGGCCATAGACAACCGCGGAGAGGCTTTGTTTACATGGACATTACATCCTTCACGCAAGACAACAGTACTGACACCGGAAGCTTCGCCAGCTCCTATTTCTATAGCTCAGACAGAAAAGGCACTCTCTGTGACATGTGCAGGCAAGACATACACTTTCTGCAAGAAGACGGGAACATTACGTGAGGTGACAACAGGAAACAAGACATTCCACATTGACGGTCCAAAGTTTATTGCCGCAAGACGTTCTGACCGTTCTATGGATCAGTTCTATAACCATGACGACGCTGAAGCTGAGAAGAAGAAGACGGAGTACACCACATACGACGAGCAGGGAGTCTTCAACGGCTTTAGCATAGACGAGGAAAATGGAACGGTGACAGCGAACTACCGTCTGGGACAACTTGACAAAGCGCAGTGGACATTCAACGCCGACGGCACTGTGACACTTGACTACAGATATACCTTTGGTGGTGTCGTTGACGAAATGGGTGTGATGTTCGATTATCCAGAGAAGAATGTCAAGTCAAAGGAATGGGTCGGCGACGGTCCGTACCGCGTATGGCAGAACCGTCTCCACGGTCCTCAGTACGGATACTGGGCAAACGGCTACAACGACCCTATACCGGGTGAGTCGTTCGAATATCCGGAGTTTAAGGGTTACTTCGCTAACTGCTCATGGATGACATTGCATACCACAGAGGGTGACATAACATTACAGCCGGAAGGACGCTTCGGAGAAGCTGCCGTAGCAAACGCCGAGAACCGTGACGGCATAGTCGACTTTATCGGTGTCTACCAACCTCGCGACGGTCGCGACCATATCCTTTATACCTTGCCGGAAAGCGGCATATCACTCCTTAAGGTAATACCTTCCGTTCGTAACAAAGTAAACACAACTGACCTTAACGGTCCTTCGGCACAGCCTTTCTGGGCAGACCTCTCACAATACGGTGGAAAGGTAAGGATAGAATTCAGATAATCGCATACATAAAAAAATGGTGTGCAAGGATTACATAGCTGGGGGCTGTTAATTCCCAACATATAAGTATTTTTGCATACCTACTAAAGACAGGCTTCGAACGTATTTCATGATCGAAGCCTGTCTTTAGTATATGTGGATATATTAATGTGGAGGCCATTAATTTTTCGCAAGCTCAAGGAAACTCCTTCCCTTGGTCAGTGGGTCCGAAGGACAAGTCTGACACAGTTGAAATGTAAGTAATGATGGGTTGACGTGTTTTTCACATGGCGTGCTGTTCTCATTGACGTGTTTTTCACATGGCGTGCTGTTCTCATTGACGTGTTTTCGCATTGATGTATTTTTCGCATTGAAATGCCATGTCACAACTCTTGGAAATTCTTCCTTAAGAGCTACCGTTTTCTTATTCATTTTTTTGATGCTTTAGCATAAGAATCAATTAGGAGGCATTTAGGAGGCATTTAAGACTCATATAAGACAAACAAAGCACCCGTAGAGCGTCTCCTGTTTCTTGCAGAAATAGTCATTGAATGGCGTGTAAAATCAACAAATATCATGGACGTACGTCCAAGCATTCTCTGCACGTACGTTCAAAGGGTCTATGGACGTACGGCGTTAGGGGTTATGGACGTACGTCCTAAGGGTGCTTGGACGTACGTCCACAGAACCTTTGAACGGTGGTGAACAGATAATGAACAAGAGTGTGTCAACGGCGCTTATTCTGAACGGTTTTTGAATGGTAATGAATGGTTGAGGCTGAAGGTGGATAATGAACTGATGCCAATGTCAATATTTCTCATACCTCGTAAGGGAAAGGCCATGTCAGAGGGATTGTATATAACCCACCTAACACACATATATGCAAAAAGCTGGTGACATTTCTGCCGCCAGCTTTAGTCATGTTATGAATAATGCGCTATTACTGCTTAACAATAGCGAACTCACCCGTTATATCATTGAAATGGAAAGCGTAAGTACCTTCCGGAACAGATATATTGTCACCATTCTGTGTTCCCACGCCATAGAAGTCGGCATCAGAAACGGTCAGCTTCGTGCCCCAGTTCATGTCCCAACCTCCGTTAGCACGGAACTTGAGACCGCCAGAAGTAACAGTCGTAACACCATACCAGTTGTGCGGAGCTTTCTCCTCAAGCTCAAAGTCGCCCCCCCAACCGTTGAAGTCACCTATGACACCAATCTTAGTATAGGTTGCAGGCTCTTGGTTGTCGAGCTTCGTCCATGTGTACTTCATAGAAGACATGTCGATAGTCAGAGTATAGAACTCAGCTGACGGAGCTGAAATAGCCTGTGCACCAACTCCTATAAGGTCGCCGCTCATTGAGTTGTCGCCATCGACCATCGAGCCATAGCAATTATTCCAGTTGCCGAAGTCTTCAGCGTTCCAAATCTTGAGATCCCATGCTCCTGTCCACTTGGTGGTGAACGTCTGTACCTTAGGACTGTTGGCATTAGGCATGAAGATACAAGTCTTGGCGGTATTGCTCCATCCCTGGACAGCACCTACAACATAGTATATTGGAGCGACAGGAGTAATGGTATAAGTATAATCCATCATGTTTATGGTCATCTTATAGTCTCCAGGCACCTCTATCTTGCCAGCCTTAGGTGCATTTGTCACGAGAAGACCTGAAGTGCTTGCGTCACCGTCAACAGCAACACCCACAACGCCCTCAGTACCTTCTGCCCAGAAGTTTCCGGAGTCGATATTCGTCTGAGGAATAATCTTCCAATACTGGTTTGGCGCTGTAACGGTGAACATAACCGTGAAGACAGGGTCTTCATAGACATCAAGAGAAGAACGGCTGAACTTCTTCATGCCATCAGCATTCCATGCCAGCATGTCGCCAACGAGATAGTATGCCGAAGCGATGAAAGGAGCGTTTGGCGTAGCCTTCAGCTCAAAAGGTTCTATAGACTTGTCTACGGAAACAGTGCCGTCAGCAGTAGCAACGAGAACCTTGGCGTCGGCAGCAACAGTCAAAGTGCGCTCAACAGGTTTCTTGCCGAAGATAGCGAGAACGGCGTTCTCAAGGTCAGCGAGAGCCACCTTTCCTTCCGGAGTGGCTACGAGACGCTGCACATTGTCATTTCCCTCAGCAGAGAGCGTTACATCAAACTGTTCTGTCTGACCTGCCTGAAGGTTTGTCGTGAAAAGTATGACACTTTCAGGATTGGCGTCAGCGAAGTTGATGCTTGTTGTAGCAGGTTGTGATGTCATGATGAACTTCTCGGCAGCTTCGTTAGCGTCGTTGCGCTGAGGGCTCATCCAGTCATCATAATCGCCGTTGCAGGAAGCGAGTCCTGCAACCATGGCGATGCTGAATAATATTTTCTTTGTCATAATGTTGTCTTATGTTATTAGATTTGTTTAGCTATGATGCTGAACTCACCGGTGATATCATTGAACATGATAATCCATGTGCCCTCAGCGACACCAATATTATTTCCGTTCTTCGTACCCTTGCCACAGACATTAACCTCGCCGTTGGCTGTGCCGAAGCCCCAGTTAGTATCCCATGAGCCAGGTATCTTGAACTTAACCTCTTCAACAGTTCCCTCAGGCACTGTCAGCTCGTAAGCCCAAACGTGGTTCTCACCAGCCTTGTTGGCAGATGTCATAGGACGGTCTTCCCAGTTACAGAAGCTTCCGGTGATGCAGATGCTTTCATAAACGGTAGGAGTAATCTCGAGCGGAGTGATAGTACATGTAAGGTTCTTGGTGTTTACCACAACCTTATAGTATCCTGCCGGCTCTACCCAGATATTTCCGTTGTCGCCACCGCCGTCGCGATAGATAGCCTGACATGCTCCGTTGCCCATGAATCCATGATCCCAGTCAGAGAGGTTAGAAGGATTGATCTTGAATCCGTCGGTGTCGAAATAGTTGACATACTGGATATCGCCCTCACCTGTAGCCTTGTCGTATGTATAACCCGGTATCATGAACATAGGCATTGTGCTGACACCGATTTTTGCGTTTGAAGTGTCCCATGCGCCGTCACCAATGTTGTTGCCGAGGAGGTACCATATAATAGGAGCAGCGTCCTTCAGTTCTACATAGTACGGAGTAACTTTCAACTCAATGACGTTTGAAACTACAGAATAGAGTCTCTTGGTACCTTCCTGTATGAAGCCCACTACACGGACATAAACGGGCACCTCAGCAGGAACAGCGTCTGCCGTCCACTTGGCTATCTTGATAAGTCCGAGGTTCAGGTCACTGGTGAGTATCTCGCCACGACATGTCTGGAAGGTGTTTGGCATTGCGACATAGTCAGCCACTGTCTCTCCGCTCTCGTCGGCAGAAGCCTCAGCGACAGAAACGTTGTATGTGTTTGACAACGAAGCCTGTATCTCGTATGTCGCATTAACCGGAGCGTTGTCCGCTGTGTACTGCGGCTGTGACCATGACAGCTGCAATGCGGAGGAGTTTTCCAGGTTTACTGTCTGATTGACGTAAGCCGGGACGTTGAGGGCCAACTCCTTTGGCTGCATAAGCGTAGGATTGGAGTCTCTGTCATCCTCGCATGATGTGAATAAGCCGGCAATGCCTGCAAGCATTGTGCCAAGCAATAATGTTTTCTTCATATTGCGTATCTTATTTTTTCATTAGTAATATTATTCTGTCTCGTTGTAACCGTCAATCTGTACCAGATTGCTGTTAGCCTCAACCTCGCTTGAAGGCAGAGGGTATACATTCTTGTATTCTTCGAAACGACCGCCCGTGACGTACTCTCCGTTCTGGAATGTGCCGCCCTTGCCTTCCCAAGAATATGTCGCCTTGTTTCCTCCGAACTGGTTGAAACGTATGAGGTCTGTACGACGGAAGCCTTCCGTATACAGCTCACGTCCGCGCTCGTCGAGGATATCCTGCAGTGTGTATGCAGATTTCGGTGTAGCATTGGCACGCGTGCGCAGGGCGTCAAGATATCTCTTCGCTGTTGCAGAGCCTTCACCATTGAGGTGCATGTCAGCCTCGGCAGCTATGAGATATGCTTCTGCCAGACGGAAGAGGAAGTAGTCAGTATCAACACAGTAACCGTCATGAGGTGTTCCACCGTTGGAATAGTTGTTGTTCCACTTAACGGTAGCAATGCCCTGAAGGAAAGAGGTATTGTCCATGAGGCTTACGGTACGTTTGTCGCTACCGCTCTTTGCACCCCAGAATAGTGCACGGTCGTCACCGCTTATAGCACGTATCTCTTTCGCTGTCTTGCCCTCATATATCTGCGGGTTGGCAGTGAAGAGTTCGAGGAATGTCGGACGCAGACGCATACCTGACCAGTTGTTGCCCGTAGTGCCAGGCGAGAGGTCGGTGACAGTCTTCATCGTCGGGTCCCAAAGAGCAGCAATCATAAAGAGCGAGCCACCCCATCCCTGAGTTACGGCACCGTCCTGAAGCAATGGGAAGACAGCCTCGCAGCTTGCACCGTTAGAGCCGTTGTCGCCCATGAAGAGGAGGTCGTAAGCCTTATATCCGTTTGCTTTTGCCTCAGCAGACATCTTGTCTTCCGTGAAGAGTGAATATCCGGAGTTGATGACCTTCTCGGCATATTCTTTAGCCTCTTTCCAGTAAGGGTTGTTCTGACCGTCGGCATTGAGGTATGTTCCGGCATTCAGATAGAGGCGGGCGAGGAGCTGCCATGCAGCAGCCTTATCAGCACGTCCGTAATCCGGGTCGCTGTCTGTCTTTGCCCTTGGCTCAATCATATCTGCTTCGGCAGACTTCAGCTCGTCAACGAGCCAGTTGAACATGAATTCCCGGCCCATCTTCAGCAGTTCGGCACGTGTGTACTGCTTTCCTGCGTCGTAATCCTTATGGTAGTAGTGAGCCTGCTGCGGCATTTCCGACGACACCTTATCTATAAATGCAGGGTCGCCGAAGAAGTCGAGCATGAGGAAATAGTTGAACGCACGTATGAAGCGCACCTCAGCAAGCATGGTCTTGTCCTCAGCGACAGCAAGGAAGTTGTTGTTGTAAGAAATGTTACATGCCAGACGATAATAGAGGAACTTCAATGTGGCACATGTCGGAGACACCTGGTTAAGACCTATCTCCTCGGCAATACCGCCGTCCGACCACCAGCAAATGCCTTCGTCGGTACACAGCTCGTTGAAATTGTACATATTACGTATGAGCGTAGACTTTCCGCTGTCGTTGATGGTAAAGTCAGCGTTTCCGTCATTGCCTTCCATAATAAGTCCGGCATAGCTCTTCGAGTACAATCCCATGATATTCGGAGTACTCTCCGCTTTCGGGTTGATGTTTCCTTCATCGAGGTCACACATACAGGAGCTAAGGCTTGCTGTGAATAATGCGGCCACGGCAGGAACCATCATTTTTATCTTGTTTATTTTCATGACTTGTTTCCTTATTTGTCGTTAATTAGAAGTTGAGGTTCACACCAAAGAGGAAAGTACGGCAGCGTGGGTAAACGCTTGTCTCTTTTCCAGAAGGATACTCTGGGTCAATGCCGGAGTAGTTGGTGATAGTGAAGACATTTGTGCAGGAAGCGTAGATACGTCCTGAGAGTCCGTCACGTTTGCCACACTTGAAGAGGTTTTCGAAAGAATAACCCAGCGTGATGTTGTCACACTTCAGGAAGCTGGCGTTCTGAACGAAGTAGTCAGAGAGCGGATAGTTGTAAGATGTCCATCCGAGCTTCACGAAGTCAAGCGTGCTGTTCTCATAGTAGCCCTTCGGGTTCATGAGTACGGCTGAGTTTGCCTTATCCTGCTCTATGCCGTTGAAGATATAGTTTCCGAAGCTTGCACGGAAGTTTGTTCCGAGGTCGAAGTTCTTATATCCGAGCTTGAGGCTTAAGCCGCCTGTCCATGGCGCAGCGATGTTTTTGTAGAAGTAACGGTCGTTGTCGTCGATGATACCGTCGGCATTGCGGTCAACGTAACATCCCATTACCGGACGTCCGTCCTCGTCATATACCTGCTGATAAACGAAGAATGAGTTTGCCGGTTCTCCAACCTTGTGGTATGTAACATTCTGGTCGGTTCCTGCCTGCATACCTGCCTCAACCTTGTCGCGTCCGCCGTAAAGCTCAGTAATCTTGTTCTTGTTGTAAGCGGCGTTGACGCTCATCTCGAAGAACCAGTCCTTCGTCTGTATCACCTTGCCGCTGACAGCCACCTCAAAACCGGTGTTCTCAAGTTCTCCGGCGTTGAGCATCATGGCGTTGTCGAAGTTCTGTCCAGCAGGGATGGTCGGTGTGCAGAGCAGGTCAGTGGTCTTACGCTTGTAAGCGTCGAGAGCCACGGTGAGACGCTGGTTCCACATGCCGAAATCGATACCTATGTTGTATGTCGTGGTTGTCTCCCATGTAAGGTCTTCGTTATAAACGAGCGGACGCCAGAGTGTGCCGTCGTTGTTAGGACCTACAGGATATGTATAGTGGTAGTTTGAGCCATGGACATAAACCGGAGTATAGTATTCCATGCCGGTGTCCTGCTGACCTGTCTGACCCCATCCGAGGCGCAGCTTGAGGTCGCTGATGGCCTTCACGTTTCTGAGGAAAGGCTCCTCGTTGATTTTCCATGCCACGGCAGCAGAAGGGAAGAAGCCCCAACGATGACCGTCAGCGAAGCGGCTTGAACCGTCGTAACGTGCCGTGAAGGTAAGGAGATAGCGGTCGAGGAGGGTGTAGTTCATACGTCCGTACCAGCTGACGAGGAAGGTCTGTCCTCTCCAATAGTCAGAGTCGTCGCTCTTGATCTGTCCTGCGAGAGCCTCACCCTCGTCGTTTGTTCCGAGGTATGTGTCAGGATAGTAGCTTCTGCCCCAACTGCTTCCCCAGTACTTCATGTGGCTGTATTCATAACCTGCCATGATGTCGAAATGGTTGGCTTCGTTGAAGTCCTTTACATACTGAGCGTATGCTGTTGCGAGAACGTTATATCTCTTCTCCTTGTTGTCGCCCTTATAGCCATAGTAGAAGCCGTATGTTGACTGTGGGAGGTTGTCGGTATTCTCTATACCTCTTGAATATTCACCTGCAAGGTTGACGTGGAGATGAAGGTCTTCAAATCCATGGATTTTGTAGTCAGCCTCAAAATTACCGAGGAGCACGTGAGTATTCTTGTTGAACGTATAGTTCTCAATAAGCTCAACCGGGTTCTTCGGAGAATCGTCAAGAAGAGCGTAAGGGAATGTCGGGTCGTATTCAGACACTGATTTTGTCCACTGCCAGTAGCCTCCCCAGTTCTTATACTTCTCGTCGGTGCTGGTGATTGGACGTGTAGGGTCCATTCTTGTTGCATAACTTATAGCGTCCTGACCGCCAGGGTTTGTCTTGGCATAAGAATACTTGGCGTTGGCGTTGATGGTAAGGTGGTCCTGAAGGAGAGAAGGGTTCAGGGTAAAGCCTGCTGTGAAACGGCTGTAGTCAGAACCTTTCAGAATACCCTGCTGGTTTGTATAACCCACGCTGACACGGTAAGGCATAGCCCATGAGGTGTTGCCTACGCCACCTGTCACACTGATGTTGTGGTCATGGCTTACAGCGCCACGGAATATCTCGCTCTGCCAGTCGGTGTCGTAGGTTCCGGCAGCAACGTTAGGCGTGCCGTCCTCGTTGAACTCCTTCCAGCCGAGTCCGTTCCATTCTGAAGAGCCCTCGCCGTAATAGCCTTTTATGAAGTCGCAGTATTCTGCAGCGTTCATGACGTCAAGCTTCTTGGCTACTGTACTGACAGATACATTTCCGTTGTAGGAGATTTTTGGAGCCTGGTTGCGGCGTCCTCTCTTTGTGGTGATGATGATTACACCGTTTGAACCACGGCTACCGTATATGGCGGTAGCGGAAGCGTCCTTCAGCACGGTGAAGCTCTCGATGTCGTTAGGGTTGACAAGAGAGAGAGGGTTGTTCATACCTTTCAGAGTGTTCTCCATAGGCATACCGTCAATGACGATGAGAGGGTCGTTGCTTGCATTGAGCGAAGCACCACCGCGGATACGTATCTGTGCGCCACCGCCCGGCTCACCAGTAGAGGTGTTGATATTCACACCAGCTACCTTACCCTGAAGCATGTCCTGAGCAGAGGTGATCATACCGTGGTTCTTCTCGTCAGGCTTGATGGCTGTCACTGAACCAGTAAGGTCATTCTTCTTAGCTACACCATAACCTATAACAACAACTTCATTGAGGAGAGCGGCATCGTCCTTGAGCACAACGATGAGCTCCGGCTTTGCCTTGACAGTCTCTGTCTGATAGCCTACAGAAGAGATCTGGAGGGTTGCGCCCTCATTACATTTAAGCACAAACTTGCCTTCGAAGTCTGTCACTGCGCCACCGTCTTGTCCTACCACACGGACCGTAGCTCCAATGACGCCTTCGCCGGCAGCATCCTTTACGAGGCCATTGACAGTAATCTGCGCAAAGGCTCCGACAGAAAGCATTAACCCGAACAGGAGCATCATAGCCCGCTGCGGGATTTTCGAAAATACCTGCTTCATTAGATTTTTTGTTAAGTTTAGTTATAAAAAAAATGATATATATTTGCGTAAACACATCTTTAGGTATACTCTTGGATAAACCGTAGAGGATTAGGGGTTTGTAGGTTTTAAGTGGGTTATTGTTTCTGAGTGCAAAATTACATTCTTTATGGTTATTAATATACGAAAATGTTACAAAAAGTTGTCAAGGGAAAATGCAAACGTTTGCATGTTGATATATATATTATTAAGGTATATAGAAGGCTTTTTTCATTTGTTATGCGTAACTTTGCAGACGAAAAGTTTGTCTCACCTGATTTGGTGAAAGAGCATCAACCCATATAAACCGTTACCATTTTTTATGAACGAGCATACTGTAATAACAATGAAAGACATAGCTGCGGCATTGGGCATTTCTATCGCCACGGTGTCGAGGGCATTGAACAATTCTCCGAGTATCTCACGCGAACGACGCGAGATGATACAGCAGTATGCCCGTGAGCATAACTTCACACCGAATATCCTTGCCAAAGACCTGCGCAACACTAAGGTGAAGCCACAGAAAATCATAGGCATAATACTTCCGGAGGTCATACATTTCTATTTCGCCTCCGTACTTGACGGTGTAGAGAAAGAGGCACGCCGGAGAGGCTACCGTGTCCTTATCGGGCAAAGCCACGAGAGGCACGATTTAGAGGTGGAACTCTGCCAGTCCTTTTGCGAGAGCCGTGTCTGCGGCATCATCGTCTCTCTGGCCAAAGACACCAAGAACTACGAACATTTCACAGAACTTCAACGCCTTGGGGTTCCGCTTGTTTTCTACGACCGTATATGTCATGGCATCAACGCCTCACGAGTTGTCGTCGATGACTACCACGGAGTACACAATGCCGTGACATACCTTATAAAGACAGGCTGCCGGCGCATCGCTTTCTTCGGCTCACCCATGCACTTAGAGATTTCCAAGAACCGACATAACGGATATAAGGACGCATTGTTGGAACACGGGCTGCACTACGACGAGTCGCTGATACGCATCTGCGACAACCGCGACGACGCAGAAGCCATAACGCCGGAGCTGCTGGATATGGAGAACCGTCCCGACGCATTCTTCGCCATAAACGACGACACGGCGATAGGAATACTACGTGCCGTAAAAAGAAAAAAGCTGCGTGTCCCTGACGATGTCTCGATATTCGGGTTTTCCGACGGTTTCCGTTCACGGGCCTCTGACCCTCAGCTGACATCCGTAAACCAGAGAGGGCAGGACGTAGGGCGCGAAGCAGCCGACATACTGATCAAGGAAGTGGAGGGCATACTGCCTGCCGACAAAGTGAACAAACGCATCATAAGGACAGAACTCGTGATAAGGGAAACTACGAGACGGCTTCCTGAAGGCGACAAGGCGAAATGACTGGCTTGAATATTTTGCTGCCTCGCGAGGAAAAAATATTTTCCTCCCGACAAACGTGCTTTTCTCTCTCTTGAAAGCCCTTAAGCCATGGCGTTTTTCAGATTATACAGAAACCTACATTTTGGAACAATCTGGAACAACCTGAAACAACCTGAAACTTTCCGAAACAACCTGAAACATAAAAATAGTACACCTACTTTCACACACCTAAAACAAGACATGAAACAAAAACCTAACATGAACTTCTGGGGGCTTTGGAACCTCAGCTTCGGTTTCTTCGGCGTACAGATAGCCTACGCTCTTCAATCCGCCAACATCTCACGAATATTCGCCACTCTGGGAGCCGACCCTCACTCCCTGTCGTTTTTCTGGGTCCTGCCTCCGCTGATGGGCATCATCGTCCAACCTATCGTGGGTAAATACTCCGACCGCACATGGTGCCGCTGGGGCAGACGCATACCATACCTCTTCATCGGTGCCGCCGTCGCTGTTGCCGTGATGTGCCTTCTGCCGAACTCCGGCTCTCTTAGCCTTGACAATACCACGCTGATATGGGGCAGCATGACTACCGTTATGCTTTTCGGCCTTATCATGCTTATGCTCCTCGACACCTCTATAAACATGGCCATGCAGCCGTTCAAGATGCTTGTCGGCGACATGGTAAACGAGAACCAGAAGAAAAAGGCATACTCCATACAGTCTTTCCTATGCAATGCCGGAAGCATTGTGGGATATGTCTTCCCGTTCCTCTTCACATGGTTAGGGATAAAGAACACAGCACCAGAGGGCATCGTGCCCGACTCCGTGATATACTCCTTCTACATCGGTGCTGCAATACTCATACTATGCGTGATATACACGACGATAAAGGTTAAGGAATGGGCACCGGAAGAGTATAACCAATATCATAACACTGAAGGAAACAAGACGGAAACAGAAAAAGAGCCAAGCATGATAACGCTGTTGGCAAAAGCTCCTTCCTCTTTCTGGACGATAGGCATAGTACAGTTCTTCTGCTGGGCGGCATTCCTGTTCATGTGGACTTACACAAACGGCACCGTAGCTGCCAACGCCTTCAATACGCCAATAATAAACGGTGCGCTCGACGTGACATCCATAGAATATCAGAGTGCCTCAAACTGGGTCGGCATACTCTTCGCCGTGCAGGCGGTAGGCTCGGTGCTGTGGGCTCCTGTTATCCCGAACATCAAGAACACAAAGCTGGGATACACCATAAGCCTCGTGCTGGGAGGACTGGGCTTCATATCCATGGCATACATCACTGACCCACACCTGCTCTTCGTCTCCTTCATACTAATAGGATGCGGCTGGGCGGCTATGCTGGCTTATCCGTTCACACTTCTCACCAATGCTCTGGAAGGACGCGGACACATGGGTACATACCTCGGACTCTTCAACTGCACGATATGTCTCCCGCAGATTGTGGCAGCAATACTCGGAGGTGTAATACTCTCTGCCCTGCCCCTTGCCGATAACGGAGCCGCCAACCAGCCAATGATGATGGTTATTGCGGGCGTGTCACTCCTGATAGGCTCGGCGGCGGTATTCCTGATAAAAGAAAAATAACAGGAAAGGACCACACCATGCAAAAAGTCATAGAACTGTTAAAGTGCGACAATATCTTCCTCGCACAGAAAATCGCAGAACGCCTCAACGAAGAAGGCATCCCGAACATAGTGATAGACGAGAGCAGTATCGGAACGGCTATGGGAGCAGGGCCCATGCCCGGCTGGAGGATAAGAATTAACGAGGAGGACTATAGGCGTGCATCAGAGATTGTCAGCGCAATAACACACGAAAAAGCGTGAAAGGTCATAAAAACACGGCTGTCTTTCATTGGAAATACTTAAAAAACAATAATATTTCACGCCGCGAACATGCTGAATGACACATTTTTATTACATTTGCATGATTTTTATTTAAGATGTTATATTTGAGGCGTAGAGACATAAGGAAAACAACAACGTGCCCTACCCTTTTAGATGCTAAAAAAAGAAATGAACGTAATTACAAAGACAGTCTCTTTGCCTGACGGACGTCAGATTACAATAGAGACAGGAAAGCTGGCGAAACAGGCCGATGGCTCATGTACACTGCGCATGGGAAACACCGTACTCTTGGCTACTGTATGCGCAGCAAAGGATGCTGTTCCAGGAACAGACTTCATGCCTCTTCAGGTAGAATACCGTGAGCAATACGCTGCAGCAGGACGGTTCCCTGGCGGTTTTACAAAACGTGAGGGCAAGGCAAGCGATGACGAGATACTCGTATGCCGACTTGTAGACAGAGCACTCCGTCCATTGTTCCCCTGCGATTTCCATGCAGAGGTGTATGTCAACGTCATACTCTTCTCTGCCGATGGAGTAGACCAACCAGACGCTTTGGCAGGATTTGCCGCAAGCTGTGCACTTGCATGTTCTGATATACCTTTTGAGTACCCTATCTCTGAGGTTCGTGTAGCACGCGTCGATGGCGAATATGTAATAAACCCTACTTTCGAACAGATGAAGTCTGCTGACATGGACCTCATGGTAGGCGCCACGAAAGACAACATCATGATGGTGGAAGGCGAAATGAAAGAAGTGCAGGAGGCTGACCTCCTCAACGCACTCAAGGCAGCACATGCTGCCATCAAGCCGATGTGCGAGATGCAGGAGGAACTCATGAAGGAACTCGGCACTGACACAAAGCGCGAATACTGCCACGAGGTAAATGACGACGAACTCAAAGCACAGGTTAACAGCGACTGCTACCAGAAATGCTACGACGTAGTAAAGCAGGCTCTTGAGAAACACGAGCGTGCCGAAGCATTCGAGAAAATCAAGGAAGACTTCAAAGAGGCTTATGCCGCAGCGCATAGCGACCTTACAGAAGAGGAGCTGGAAGAGAAGAACGCCCTCGTAGACAAATATTACCACGACGTTGAGAAAGACGCCATGAGACGTTGCATACTTGACGAAGGCATACGTCTTGACGGACGTAAGACAACAGACATACGCCCGATATGGTGTGAGGTAAGCCCTCTGCCTATGCCTCACGGATCGTCAATCTTCACACGCGGCGAGACACAGTCACTCACGACAGTAACGCTCGGCAACAAGATGGACGAGAAGATGATTGACAACGTCCTTGAGAAGAGCTACATGCGCTTCCTCCTACACTACAACTTCCCTCCGTTCTGTACCGGCGAGGCAAAGGCACAACGTGGCGTAGGACGTCGTGAGATAGGTCACGGACACCTCGCATGGCGAGGCTTGAAAGGACAGATTCCTGCCGACTTCCCTTACACCGTACGCGTAGTAAGCCAGATACTTGAGTCCAACGGCTCGTCGTCCATGGCTACAGTATGTGCCGGAACACTGGCACTCATGGATGCCGGCGTACCTATGAAAAAGCCTGTTTCAGGAATAGCAATGGGTCTTATCAAAAACCCGGGAGAAGAGAAGTATGCCGTTCTCTCGGATATCCTCGGCGATGAGGACCACCTCGGAGACATGGACTTCAAGACAACGGGTACAAAGGACGGCCTGACAGCCACTCAGATGGATATAAAGTGCGACGGATTGTCATACGAGATACTCGAAAAGGCTCTCGCTCAGGCTAAGGCAGGAAGAGAGCATATCCTGAAGTGCATAACAGACACTATCGCAGAACCACGTCCAGAACTCAAGCCGCACGTACCACGCATCGTCGCTCTTGACATACCGAAGGAGTTCATCGGTGCTGTCATTGGTCCTGGCGGTAAGATCATACAGCAGATGCAGGAGGATACCGGCGCTACGATAACCATCGACGAGGCTGACGGCGTTGGCCACGTACAGGTTTCAGCACCAAACAAGGAGGCTATCGAGGCAGCAATAGCCAAGATAAAGGCTATCGTGGCAATACCTGAAATAGGTGAGGTTTACGACGGCATAGTACGCTCTATCATGCCTTACGGATGCTTCGTGGAAATCCTTCCGGGAAAGGACGGACTGCTCCATATCTCTGAGATTGACTGGAAACGTCTTGAGACTGTTGAGGAGGCTGGAATAAAGGAAGGCGACAAGATACAGGTAAAACTGATAGACATCGACCAGAAGACAGGAAAATACAAGCTTTCACACCGTGTGCTGATAGATAAACCGGAAGGCTATCAGGAGCGTGAACGCCGCCCAAGACCGGAGCGAGGAGAACGTCGCCCACGCCAGGAACGTAGTGAGCGTACAGAGCGCAGGCCACGTCAGGAACGTCGCCCACGTCAGGAAAACGAGCACAACGCACCACAAAACGAGACAGCGAAGGACTTCAGCGATGTCCTCGACGATTTCGACTTCTAACCACATGGCGTAAGAAAAAAATTGATAAAAAAGACATTATGATGCGGAAAATCCCCATTATTGCGCAAGCAAAACAGGGAACGCAGAAACATGACAGTTAGCATCGTTCCCATCATCCGGAAAATCCGGGTGATGGGAATATATGTTTTCAGACAGAACCCATATATACAGCCATTGAGTATAATGAGCAAAAGAACCATTACAACAGGATTGACAGACCATGAGGTAACAGCACAACGGCAGAAGTACGGATGGAATTTCCTTACACCGCCCAAAAAGCAGTCGCTATGGACACTATACCTTGAAAAATACAAAGACCCTATAATACAGATACTCCTCGTGGCAGCATCTGTATCTCTTATACTTGCAATAATAGAAAACCAATATATAGAGACAATTGGTATCTTCCTCGCTGTAATACTCGCTACGACTGTAGGCTTCTTCTTTGAAAGGGACGCTGCAAAGAAATTTGATATCCTTACGCAACTCAACGAAGAACAGAAGGTAAAGGTAATCCGTAATGCATCCGTACAGCAGATACCACGGAAAGACATCGTCGTGGGTGACACGGTGATTATTGAGACAGGCGACGAAATACCTGCCGACGGAATATTAGAAGAGAGCATATCACTACAGATTGACGAGTCTATGCTCACGGGCGAACCCATTACAAGCAAGAACGCAAACAAAGAAGATGTCAAGGACGACGGAAAGGCATACGCCTCAAACTTCGTAATGCGCTCAACGATGGTAATGAACGGCAGGGGACGTTTTATTGTGACGGCCATAGGCGATGACACGGAGATAGGCAAAGTAGCACATAAGTCCTCGGAGAAAACGGAGGTAAAGACGCCACTGAGCCTGCAACTGGACCGCCTGGGAAAAATCATAAGCAAGTTCGGACTCTCGCTGTCAGTCATAGCAGCAGGAATATTCCTTGTCCATGATATCCTCGTAAATGACATCTGGCACTCTTTCGGAACACCAGATGCAGACTATCTCACCATGGCTACGATTGCCTTGAAATACGTTATGATGGGAATATCGCTTATTGCCATGGCAGTACCTGAGGGACTTCCTATGGCAGTGACCCTGTCACTCGCATTGAATATGCGCAGGATGCTGAAAAGCCAGAACCTCGTAAGAAAGCTCCATGCTTGTGAGACGATGGGAGCGGTGACGGTGATATGCACAGACAAAACGGGGACACTGACACAGAACAAGATGCAGGTAAGCGAGGAATATATCACTCAGGGGGAGACTGCTGATGGGCAAAGGAGAAACGAAGCACTCGCAGAGGCTATAGCGGTGAATACGACAGCTCATCTCGACGGCGAAAAAGGCATCGGGAACCCCACCGAGGTGTCTTTGCTTCTATGGCTGAAGAAAAACGGATATAACTACTTAGAGTTAAGGCGTGATGCTGAGATTGTCGGACAGAAACCGTTCTCTACAGAGACAAAGCAGATGACAACGACAGTCATGAAACGTACGGACGGAGGAGAGGGGAATAAAGCCGGCAACGGGAATACCACGACATATTTGAAGGGCGCTCCGGAGATTGTACTGGCGCAATGCAACATGACAGAAGAGGAAAGGAAGGAGGCGGAAACGACATTGCTGAGATACCAGAAAAAAGCCATGCGCACTCTCGCACTCGCCATACGCCATGGAGAAGGAGCTTATAGCCTGCAGGCTGTCTTCGGCATCACTGACCCCATACGTCCTGATGTCGCCGGAGCAGTACGCCAATGCGAAGACGCCGGTATAGGGATAAAGATTGTTACGGGCGATGTAGAGGCGACAGCGTGTGAGATAGCAAAGCAGATTGGCATAACACCTAATAAAGGAGAACAGGGAGGCAGATGGTCAATATCGGGCAGTGAGTTTAGCAGCCTCACCGATGACGAGGCATATAATATTGTAGGCGACATACGCGTCATGTCACGTGCAAGGCCAACAGACAAGCAACGTCTCGTGCAACTGTTGCAACGGCGAGGAGAAACAGTCGCTGTTACAGGTGACGGAACAAACGACGCTCCGGCATTAAACTACGCTCACGTAGGACTGTCGCTCGGCTCAGGCACCAACGTAGCAAAGGAGGCCTCTGACATGACACTGCTTGACGACTCCTTTGCTTCCATAGTAAATGCCGTGTTATGGGGGCGTTCATTATACCGTAATATCCAGAGATTTCTGTATTTCCAACTTGTGGTCAATGTCGTGGCTCTGTTGCTCGTAATCGCAGGATCGTTTGTAGGAACGGAGATGCCTCTGACCATAACACAGATATTATGGGTGAACCTGATCATGGACACATTTGCCGCACTGGCACTGGCATCGCTCGCACCTTCACGAGAGGTGATGAAAGAGAAGCCACGGAAACAGAGTGACTTTATACTTACAAAAAGCATTATAAGGGGCATACTGCTCTCTGGGATATCAATGTTTGTTGTGATGTTCCTATTCTTGTTACACTGCGAGGGAATAATAACATTCAGTGGTGAAGGTTGGAATACAACAGGAATAGACCAAAGAGAACTGACATGGTTCTTCACAACATTTGTCATGATGCAGGTATGGAACCTTTTCAATGCCAAAGCCGTAAACTCCAGTCATAGTGCTTTCCACCGTCTTTTCAGGGAAAAAGGCATGCTGTTTATAGTAGGATGTATTCTCATAGGACAATGGGGTATCGTAACCTTTGCCGGAGAGATGTTCCGATGCGTACCGATGTCATGGCAGGAATGGACGACAATAATCATAGCGACATCACCGGTACTTATAGTTGGTGAAATATACAGGCTGACGAAAAAGAGGAAAAAGGGAAAGGCATAGGGGAAAAAGCAATACCGGATGAAAAGCGACAAACGAGAAAAAAGATGACGAAGGAACACTACTGTGCTACAATAGGCAATTATGACGGTGTACACCGTGGACACCGCATGGTGTTAGAACGCCTGAAAAAGATCGCCGAGGAAGAAAAAAGGAATACCATGGTGATAACGTTCGACAAACATCCTATGGCAGTAACATGTCCAGAACGCACACCAAGACCTCTGATGACAACAGAGGAGAAGGTGAGGCGGTTATATGCTTGCGGCATAGACCGTGTTGTAGTGCTCACATTCGACAAACGCTTTATGCAGCAGACGGCATACGACTTTATGAAACATACTCTCTTCGAAGAACTGGACGTAAGGACTCTTCTGATAGGTTATGACAACCGCTTTGGGAAACGCAACGAAAAAGAAAACGCAGAAACATATATAGCCTACGGGAAAGAGATAGGAATAAATGTATTTATAGGACCAGGACCAGAGGAATGCGGGTTATATGGCAATCAAGCTGTCTCCTCTTCACTCATTCGTAAAATGATTGATGAGGGTAAAATAGAGGAAGCAATGGAGCTGATGTAAGTGAAAACGGTTTGGCAAAAGGCGGGAAAAGAGTAAGGAATAATAATTATTTATGGTGGGTGTTATACATTCTCACCTTAATATACAGAAAAAATGAGAAAGGTCATACAGTTCTTTTTAATAGCTATAATAATTCAGGTGGCTTGCTCGTTCTTCATATCAGGTATATGGAAAATGGTGTCGGGAAGCTATGAGCAAACAGGGGAGATGCTTATCACAATATCTGCTGTAGGGAGCCTGGTTACGATAATCGTCTTCCTCTCTCTACGCATGATGCCGTTGACAAAGTGTTTCCTGTACCACCGTCCATGTTCTGTGAGCTTATGGACACTGGCTTTGGCATTCGGTTTGCTTATACCCTCAATGCTTCTCAACGACATCATTCCTGAAGCATGGCGCAAGGATTATCTTAGCGATGTCTTTAATATGATACTCAGCAATCCATGGGGATATCTCCAAATAGGTCTTTTGGCCCCCGTAGCAGAGGAGATTGTTTTTCGTGGCGCCATACAATCTGCTGCAACAGAGGTGTTCTGTAAAAGAGAGAACAGATACGGACATTGGAAAGCGATATTCCTTTCGGCAATGCTCTTTGCCGCAGCACACGGGAATCCTTCACAGTTCTTCCACGCTTTTTTGACAGGAGTACTGATGGGGTGGATATACTGGAGAGGTGGAAGCATAATACCTTGTATCATTATACACTGGGTGAACAATTCCACAGCTTTTCTGCTTTACTATATTATGCCAGAGACATACGACATGACTGTAGCAGAACTCTTCGGGCAGTCACATACGCTGCTTACCGTGGTCACTGCATTCTCTACACTACTCTTTCTGTATGCCTTGAACTCACTAAGGAAGGTGTGGCAGGAAACGAACAACGAAACACCTGACAAAGAAAAGTGAAAGGCAAAAAAACGTCCATGGCATAAGGTGGAATAGTTTATTCACACCGAGAATTTGAAATAAAACGTTTGAGTTGACCATATCTATAACATCAATACTATGTTCCGCTTCAAAAGACTAATATCGTCACTATCCTTCCGCATAAATATCACCCTATTTATAATCCTGGGAATATTGGGAGGCACATTTGTCAAAGGTCTGACATACGTTGTCAAAAGAGTGAACAACGGATATAACTGCGTCATGATAACAAGACGCATATCACGCGCTGTCGACGAACAGATGCTACACATGGAGAGTGCTATAAAAGCCGGTGCATTCGCCTCACAAACAAAGAAACTGACAGAAGGAAACAGCAGGACATTCTGTGACAGCATACGCTCACTCGTAAACGCTGATACTGTATATATCATGAGCCGGAACGGGGCAAACGATATTATTTCAAAAAAGGCTCAAGAGGTATGGACGACAAACAACACCCTATGGACGGAACCTTACCTGACACACGGAAATATTACGCACATGACGCTCCTCACCCCATTGAGCAACAAGAAAGGCGTGACATACGCCATACTATGTGCAGAGATATCAATGAAATGGCTTAAAGAGATAGTGAGAAGAGAGAGCATATCTGAGCGCACAGCAGTAAACATACTCTCAAGAGAGAACAAATACATTTTCTCTTCAGACAGCACTCTCGCCACATTACGAGCCGACTCCTCAGTAAGGATGAAACTTGATCAGGTGAATATCATTGACTCAAAGTTCGGTTTCAACCTCAGCGACCAAGGCTCCACGTCAACAGTTGACATAGAACGTCTTGGGTGGACAACGAGGGTAGAGACTCCTGTTGACGACTACGACGCTATTACTATTATCGTAATGATAATGACATACACCATGATGACACTTCTCTTCCTGTCAATGGCTCTGTGTATCATACTTACATTACGTTGGTATCTCCACCCTCTCAGAACCATAGCTGACGCCACCGAAGAAATATCGCACGGGAATTTCGACGTCACCCTGCCAAAAATAAAGCAGCATACGGACATCAGGCAGCTTAGAGACAGTTTCGTTCAGATGCAGCAAGCGTTGAAGCAATATATACAAGACTTGAGATACACTACGGAACAGAAAGTAAGCATAGAACGAGACATATCAATAGCGGCAACGATACAGCAAGGCATGTTGCCAAACGAAATCGGTGAGCGAGAGGATATCGACGTGTGTGGCATACTACGTCCGGCAAAGACGATTGGTGGAGACATATATGATTATTTCATCCGCAAGGTTACAGACAAGACAACCGGACAGCGCGACGAATATCTCTTCTTCTGTATTGGCGACGTATCAGGAAAAGGTGTACCGGCAGCACTGCTGATGACCGTGACGGGGCATCTCTTCCGCAATATCTCCCGACGTACTACGAATGTCGCAAAAATATGCAGCTCAATAAACATTGACCTCGCTGAGGGCAACAACGAGAACATGTTCTGTACGACCTTTGTCGGTGTGCTGAACCTTACAACCGGTCTCCTGAATTACTGCAATGCCGGCCATAATGCACCGATTATCTTACACGATGGCAAGGCAGAATTCCTCAACGTCACCACGAACCTTCCTTTCGGTATAGAGCCGGATATGAAATATCAGGTTGAGACGCTTCACCTTAATAAAGGAGATATACTCTTCCTATATACCGACGGTGTGACAGAAGCAGAGAATCTACAGAAGGAGCTCTTCGGCAACGACGCTACGATAAAAGCTCTCTCAGCGGCAAGCAACAGCAGCAATATGAAGACTCTCATTGCCAATGTTACAGCAGCAGTAAACAACTTTGCTGACGGAGCTGAGCAAAGCGACGACATGACCATTCTGGCAATAAAGATAAAATGCGACTATCAACATAACACATAGAGAAAAGAGGAAAAAGAAAAGAATAATGACAGGAAAAGCAGAAGAAAATCTGAAGACACCTTCCTTGAATCATGAAGATGACTTCGTTGGAACATGAAGACAACTTCATTGGATTATGAAGATAACTTCAGAATTCGTACAAAAAATTTCAACATGAACGGTTGAAACTTTTTCTGTATTTTTGCTGAAATTATTAGGTGGATACTATTAATCCCCACCGTCAAAAGTTTTGTACACCAAATAAGCAATGATAGTAGAAATAAAAGATACATTAGTATCTATGGATATACTGACAGAGGAATTCTGTTGCGACCTTTCAACATGTAAAGGCAAATGTTGCGTCGTAGGTGATGCCGGGGCTCCTGTAGACCTTGACGAGGTCATGGAACTGGAGAACAGCCTTGACGAGGTCTGGGGGCAGCTCTCTGCAAGCGCACAGTCAGTCATAGACAAACAGGGTGTGGCATATACAGATGAAGAGGGTGACCTTGTAACGAGTATCGTAAACGGGAAAGACTGCGTCTTCACATATTATGATGACCTGACACTTACCTACTGCGATGAAAAAGGCAGGGAAAGGCATGAAACAGTGAACAATTGTTGTCTCTGTGCTACAGAGAAAGCTTTCCGTGACGGCAAGACGAAATGGTGCAAGCCAATATCTTGCGCCTTGTACCCTATACGTGTCAAGACGTTAAGCAACGGTATGACAGCACTCAACTACCACCAATGGGACATTTGCCAGCAAGGCAGGAAGAAAGGCAGGGAACTGCACATCCCCGTCTACCGTTTCCTGCGCGAACCTCTGATACGACGGTTCGGACAGGAATGGTATGACGAGCTTTGCCTCGTTGCTGAAGAGATAAAGAAATCCTATCCCCGCTGATTACCATGTGATGGTCTCTATGCCATGGGAAGCAAGCCATTCATTGCATTGTGAGAACTGATGGTTTCCGAACCACCCGCCACGGTTTGCCGACAAAGGTGAAGGATGTACAGATTGCAGCACCAGATGTTTTGTGCGGTCTATCAACGAAGCTTTGCTTCTCGCATATCCTCCCCACAACAAGAACACCACATGGGGACAATACTCCGAAACAGCCGAAATAACGGCATCGGTAAATGTCTCCCACCCTTGCCGCTGATGTGATGCCGGCTGATGTTCCCTGACAGTAAGCGTTGCGTTGAGTAAAAGAACACCTTGCTCTGCCCAACGCCGTAACGACCCGTCGTAGAGTGCTTTACCGTTGGTGTCATGTATCACCTGCGGAACATTTCCCGTATCATTTTTTATCTCCTTAAAGATATTCACCAACGACGGCGGCAGGGCGATACCCGTTTTCACCGAGAAGCACAATCCTTCCGCTTGCCCCGGACCATGGTATGGGTCCTGCCCAAGTATTACTACTTTGACTTTCTCTGGAGGACACAAGTCGAAGGCATTGAAAATCTCTTTACCTGGAGGATAGCATGTATTTTTCGAGTATTCCTCTCTGACAAAACGAGTGAGTCTGACAAAGTACTCTTTGTCAAACTCACTCTGTAATATCTCTGCCCATTTAGGGCACATTCTTACCTGCATGATTTAGTGTTAGTCTATGATGAGGTTCTCTCCTGTCATATCCTCTGGTTTTTCAAGTCCGAGGATATGAAGTATTGACGGAGCGACGTCAGCAAGTCTTCCGTCCTTCACTGTAGCAGAATTATTGTCTGTGACATATATGAAAGGAACAGGATTGAGGGAGTGTGCCGTATTTGGAGTGCCGTCACTGTTTATTGCATTATCAGCATTGCCGTGGTCAGCGATGATTATCGCCTCATATCCGGCAGCCTTGGCTGTCTCTATTACGTCACGTACACAATTATCTACAGCATGTACGGCTTTAGCTATGGCGTTATAAACACCTGTATGTCCCACCATATCGCCATTTGCGAAGTTTACAACGATGAAGTCATACTGTTCAGTCTTTATTGCTGCACAGAGTTTGTCTTTCACCTCGTAAGCAGACATCTCCGGCTTGAGGTCGTAAGTAGCGACCTTTGGTGAAGCTACAAGAATACGGTCCTCACCTTCGTAAGGTTTCTCACGTCCACCGTTGAAGAAGAATGTTACATGAGCATATTTCTCTGTCTCAGCAGTATGGAGCTGCCTCTTTCCCTGCTGTGAGAGATATTCTCCAAGAGTATTTTCTACATTCTCTTTCGGGAACAGTATGCTCACTCCTGTAAATGAAGCGTCATACGGTGTCATGCAGTAATACTTCAGTCCTGCTACTGTTGCCATGCCGTTTTCCAGCATGTCCTGCTGTGTAAGCACCTGTGTGAGCTCTTTTGCCCTGTCGTTTCTGAAGTTGATGAAAATAACCACATCACCTTCTTCAATCTTTCCGTTAACTGTAGCGTTCGTTATAGGCTTTATGAACTCGTCTGTCACGCCTTCGTCATAGCTTTCCTGCATAGCCTTAACCATATCGTCGGCTTTCTTGCCTTCTGCCTTTACGATAAGGTCGTATGCCTCTTTGACTCTTTCCCACCTCTTGTCGCGGTCCATAGCATAGAAGCGACCTACAATAGAGGCTATATTTGCGTCATTAGCCTTGCACACTTCTGTCAGCTGTTCTATGAATCCTTTTCCAGACTTAGGGTCTGTATCTCTACCGTCCATAAAGCAATGAACGAAGGTCTGGTCTTTCAGTCCGTATTCCTTGCCAACCTCAATGAGTTTGAAGAGGTGGTCAAGAGAAGAGTGTACGCCGCCATCGGATGTCAGACCCATGAGGTGGAGTTTCTTGTTGTTCGCCTTAGCATAAGAGTATGCCTCCACGACCTGTGCATTCTTTGAAATAGAGCCGTCTTTACATGCTCTGTTTATTTTCACGAGGTCCTGATATACTATTCGTCCTGCACCGATATTTAGGTGTCCTACCTCAGAGTTTCCCATCTGTCCGTCAGGAAGTCCTACGTCCTCACCACTTGCCTGAAGCTGTGAGTGTGCTGACACCGCTGTAAGATAATCAAGGTAAGGTGTCGGGGTATTGTATATCACGTCACCTTTTCCGTGTTTTCCGATTCCCCATCCGTCGAGAATCATCAATAATGCTTTCTTTGCCATATTAAAAATCGTTTTTTCCGGGCATGAAGCCCAAATCTTTGTGATACCTGAATTCTTTTGGTGTATTGTCATGTGAGGACTATTAATTCCTCACCGTTGATCTCAATGATTTGTGAACAGAGTTTTATTGTCATGTGGAGCAATGCGCTTCCCCAGTTGTCTTAAGCGTCAATATTGGCATATGTAGCGTTCTCCTCGATGAAAAGCCTTCTTGGCTCTACGTCGTCACCCATAAGCATGGAGAAGATTTCGTCGGCACGTGCCGCATTCTGTATTGTAACCTGTTTAAGCAGGCGCGTCTCGGGGTTCATCGTAGTGTCCCACAACTGTTCCGGGTTCATCTCTCCAAGACCTTTGTATCTCTGTGTATGGAGCTTGGTGTCGTCTGAGTTTCCGTCGCAGTATGTCTCGATAAATCTCAGACGGTCTTCCTCTGTATAACAGTATTCTTTGACGTTCTTATATGTACACTGGTATAGTGGCGGTGTAGCAATATATAGATGTCCTTCCTGTATAACCTTAGGCATAAACCTGAAGAAGAGCGTCATGATAAGCGTGTCGATGTGTGAGCCATCGACATCGGCATCGGTCATGATGATAATCTTGTCGTAACGCAGTTTTTCTATGTTTGCCTCCTTAGAATCCTCACCGTCAACACCGAAGCGCACTCCAATAGCCTGAAGGATAATATTCACGGACTCCGCTTCAAAGACCTTGTGCCACTGTACCTTTTCCACATTGAGTATCTTTCCTCTCAAAGGCAGTATAGCTTGAGTATGACGGTCACGTCCCTGCTTTGCCGAGCCACCGGCAGAGTCGCCCTCGACGAGGAAAATCTCTGTTTTCTTAGGGTCACGGCTTGAGCAGTCAGCTAGTTTTCCTGGCAGTCCTCCGCCTGTCATAGGGTTCTTCCTCTGCACGCTCTCCCTTGCCTTGCGTGCTGCGATACGTGCTGTTGCAGCGAGGATGACCTTCTTACATATGCTCTTCGCTTCGTTGGGATGCTCTTCAAGATAGTTTGTCAGAGCCTCTCCAACAGCCTGCTGGACAGCTCCCGACACCTCAGTGTTTCCAAGCTTTGTCTTCGTCTGCCCTTCAAACTGTGGCTCTGCCACCTTGACAGAGATAACCGCTGTAATACCTTCACGGAAGTCTTCGCCGGAAATCTCTATCTTAGCCTTCTCAATCTCCTTCATGAGTGAGGGTTCGCTCTCGGCGTACGTCTTCAAAGTACGTGTCAGTGCAGTACGGAAGCCTTGAAGGTGTGTACCGCCTTCTATGGTATTGATATTATTTACGTAAGAGTGGATATTCTCGGAGTAGTCTGTATTGTACATTATGGCCACCTCGATAGGCACGTTGTTCTTCTCTGTCTTAAGGTATATGACATCGTTGAACAGATGGGTGCGGTGACGGTCGACGTATCTCACGAACTCCTTCAGTCCGTCCTGAGCATGGAACACTTCCTCCTTCGGCTGCCATCCCTCCTCAACTTTTCCGTCAGCATCAAGCTGTGGACGCATGTCTTTCAGCGTAATCTTTATTCCTGCATTGAGAAAGGCGAGTTCCCTCATTCGTGTAGCAACGATGTCGTAACGGTATGTAGTGGTGGTGAAGATAGAGCCATCAGGCCAGAACTGCTGGCGCGTGCCTCTTTTTTCCGTCTCTCCCACTACCTTAACCGGATAAAGCGGCTTACCCTTTTCATATTCCTGCTGGTATATCTTGCCATCACGATAAACCTGCGAGAGCATGTGGGTAGAGAGGGCGTTGACACAAGAGACACCTACACCATGAAGTCCACCAGACACCTTATACGAGCCTTTGTCGAACTTTCCTCCTGCATGTAGCACGGTCATGACGACTTCCAAAGCGGACTTGTGCATCTTCGGATGCTCATCGACAGGGATGCCTCGTCCGTTGTCTTCAACGGTAATGGAGTTATCCTCATTGATGGTGACATGAATATCAGTACAATATCCCGCCATAGCCTCGTCAATGGAGTTGTCGACGGTTTCGTTAACAAGGTGATGAAGACCCTTTTCTGAAATATCTCCGATATACATCGCAGGGCGCTTTCTTACGGCTTCAAGACCTTCAAGCACCTGTATGCTACTACCGGTGTAGTTTCCTTCGTTCTTTTCTATTTCTTCCATTTTTACATAATAGGGGGTTCTGTCAATGTCCTTGACAAGGCTTGCTCTTTTCTTCCGTCAAGGAGTTTCTACAACCCTGAAAATTAATGAATGCTGTTGAGAGACTATGCGCAAGGGCTTTTTCCGAAGAATACAATACGTATAATCCCTGAAAATGTTATTATGTCTGCAAAGTTACAAAAAAAAAACGAAACGAGAAAATATTTATTATTAAAATAATAAATTGACTTGAGAATAGTCAAATGCAGAACAAGAAAAAGGGACTGCCAGACAACCAACACTGGGGTATATACATCCCTTCCCCACCATGGTATTACCATGAAGGGGAAAGGCGTAATGGGAAAGAAGGGGAGAGTATCACCCGAAGAAGAGATAACAGATGACTATGGCAGCAATGATGCCCGAGAGGTCTGCAGCAAGACCACACGCCACGGCATGACGTGTACGGCGTATACCTACCGAGCCGAAATATACAGCGAGGATGTAGAACGTGGTGTCTGTAGAGCCTTGGAAGACACTGGCGAGACGACCTACGAAAGAGTCCGCACCATATTGTGTCATGGCATCAACCATCATTCCTCTCGCGCCACTGCCAGAGAGCGGTTTCATGAGTGCTGTAGGCAGTGCACCAACGAAGTCGGTATCAATGCCGAGACATGCCACGCCCCATGCCACACCATCAATAAGCCAGTCCATGGCTCCAGAGGCGCGGAAGACGCCTATGGCAACCAGGATAGCTATGAGGTAAGGTATTATTGTAACCGCAGTGCGAAAACCGTCCTTTGCTCCTTCTATGAAAGCATCATAGACATTGACCTTCTTAAGCATCCCGGCAAAGAAGAACAGCACGATGATGGTCATAAGCACAACATTCGCCACGGTTTTTGATATGATGTCCATGGTCTCTTGCGACATTACGGCAAACGCCCATATCACTCCGGCTACGAGGGTCGCCATAACGACAAGGGCAAGGAGTAGAATGCGATTAAAGAGGTTGATCTTCTGATATGCCGCCGTAGCAATGATGCCAGCAAGAGTAGAGAAAAAAGTGGCAAGGAGTATGGGGACAAATATGTCAGTAGGATTTGCCGCCCCTAACTGCGCCCTGTAAACCATAATAGAGACCGGGATAAGCGTGAGTCCTGAGGTATTCAAGACAAGGAACATAATCATAGCATTGCTTGCACACTCCTTGTCGCTGTTAAGCTCTTGAAGTTCTTTCATCGCCTTTAAGCCCATTGGCGTAGCGGCATTGTCAAGACCAAGCATATTGGCAGCGATGTTCATGAATATTGTGCCTGTAACAGGATGCCCCTTAGGGATAGACGGGAAAAGACGGGTGAAAAACGGTGAGAGACAACGTGCAAGGACAGACACCACGCCACCCTTTTCGCCAACCTTCATAATCCCAAGCCATAACGACAAGACCCCCGTAAGACCAAGGGAAATCTCGAAGCCTGTCTTTGCTGAAGAGAAGGTAGAGTCAATGATAGCTGGAAAAACATCTATGTCACCAAAGAATACAAGCCTTACTGTGGCGATAACAAAAGCAATAAGGAAAAAAGCTATAAAGATATAATTCAAAACCATAAGCTAAAGAGATTGATTATTTATTCAACCAGCCGGAAAACCGGCTGGCACTGGGGCGGAATGATAAAGCATAGGGCCAAAGCAACGACAAGGGCAAAGCAATGATGAAAGCAAAGCAACGACAAAGGCAAAGCAATGACGAAAGCAAGGCAACGACGAAAGCAAAGCAACGACAAAGGCAAAGCAATGACGAAAGCAAAGCAATGACAAAGGCAAAGCAATGACGAAAGCAAGGCAAGCAGCGCAAAAAGCCTAATAAGTATATGCCTATCTTGCCTTTACCCTGTCAAAGGATATGATGACGGTATGATAACCTATGGCTTGAAGGCTTCGGGTTACCTCCTCTTTAGCACGTGAACGGCAAGCGGAAAGCGTAACAGAAGAGAGCCCCTCCGACATCATTCTGTTGCGTGCCCTTTCCAACATGTCTCTCCTTACGTCGGGGCGAGCCTCAAAGTCATCGTTGTCAGAACGAAGTACTACAGTACGCGTCTCATCCATAAAATTGTCATCCAGAATTCCCACATCCGGCAGGATTACCGTTATTGTATCACCTTCGACACGGTATCGAAGAGCCTCTATATTCCCCATGTCAATACCTACAGAAAGCACGCCCTCATATTTTTTTGATATTCTGTCCTTCACCAACCCCATCCACCTTCTCTGTACTGTATCAATAACAGCAGATACCGGTACGGCAGCCAGTTCCCATTGCCTTATGGCGCGTATGGAGTCAAGCACGGCAGGTGTCATCACTACCCTCCGCTCTGCTTTTGTCTCAATGCCAGAATTCACAATGGCAGAACGCATCACTATCACTACAGCAGCAATGACGGACAACACCAATACTACGGCAATGGCATAACGTATTATTATCTTTTGCATATAGCATTACCTTTTTCTGCATAATTTGATTATTCTATCCTTTATCCCTGGCAAATCGTGATAAATGACATGTGCGATGAAAAGCATTACGACTATTGTATTTACAGCCAGAGCAGCAATAACAGGGAGGTTATTGTTTGACCATTCCACCACGACATAGAAGAACGCTGTCATGGCAACATACATAGCTATCTCCCACAAAGGATAACGAATAGGGTTTTTACGTTGCCCAACAAGATAAGACAACACCATTGCCGTGCCATATCCTGCCACACCGCCCCACGCACATGCCATATAGCCACAATGAGGAATAAACAAGATATTAACGGCAACGAGTGCGACACATCCTGCCAAAGAGAACCATGCACCCCATATCGTCTTGTCTATAAGCTTATACCAGAAGGAAAGGTTAAAATATATTCCCATCATTATCTCCGCAGCCATCACGACAGGCACAGAGGCAAGCCCTTGCCGATATTCCGGTCCTATGACATGCTTCAAGATATTGAGATATGCCATTACCGTTATGAAAGCGAGGAGGGTGAAGATGATGAAATATTTCATGCCTGCAGCGTAATACTCCTTGGAGTCTTTGTCCTTGCTACTGGCAAAGACTATAGGCTCATAAGCGAAACGGAACGCCTGAGTTATCATAGCCATGATCATGGCAATCTTCACACATGCCCCATATTCACCCAGCTGTGCCTGTGCGTCGTCGCCCTGATAAACGAGCGGAAACAATATCTTGTCAGCTGTCTGGTTTAGTATTCCTGCAACACCAAGGATCAGCAACGGCCATGAATATGACAGCATACGTCTTAACAATGCTCCGTCAAACCGCCATTGTATTTTCAGCATGTCAGGCACAAAGAAGAACGTTATGAACGCTGTACACAAGAGGTTTATTGCAAAGACATAGAACACCTCCGTCTTCCCTAATATGACGAAGAACACCACGTTGAGTATGATGTTCAAGGCTATGAAAAGCATCTTCAGTGAAGCGAAGCGTATAGCACGTTTCTGAAACCTCAGGAAGCAGAACGGAAGAGCCTGCAAAGCGTCGAGTACCGTCACAACCACCATGATGAGGAGAAACTCCGTATGCCCCCCATATCCCAAGGCATTGCTTAGAGGTGTCAGGAATATTGTCACCATTGCCAGGAAAAGCACTGAGAGCACCGCCACGACCGCAAAGCCCGTAGAAAACACCGTGTCAGCCTTTTCTCCCTCACGATTTGCAAAGCGGAACAAGGTTGTCTCCATGCCAAAGGTGAGCACCACGAGGGCGAGCGCTGTGTAAGCATACATATTGACGCTTATCCCATAGTCACCAGACTCTTTCGGCATGCAATAGGTATATAGTGGCACAAGGAGATAGTTAAGAAACCTCCCGACGATACTGCTCATGCCATATATAGCAGTATCTTTTGCCAAGACACTTAGTTTCGACATATTCAACAAGACTTATCCAACCGTTCCTTCCAACGACACGCTGAGCAGTTTCTGCGCCTCTACCGCAAACTCCATAGGCAGTTTGTTAAGCACCTCCTTGGCATATCCGTTTACAATGAGGCCTACAGCCTGCTCCATAGGTATACCCCGCTGCTGACAGTAGAACAGCTGGTCTTCACTTATCTTTGATGTTGTAGCCTCATGCTCAAAGATTGCCGTATCATTTCTTGCATCCATATACGGGAATGTGTGCGCCCCACACGTCGAGCCGAGCAGAAGCGAGTCACATGATGAATAGTTTCTGGCGTTCTCCGCATTTGACGTGGCACGTACCAGTCCGCGGTATGAGTTTTGTGAATGCCCCGCAGAAATACCTTTAGAGATTATCGTGGAGCGTGTGTTCTTCCCCATGTGGATCATCTTCGTACCAGTGTCAGCCTCCTGATGGTTGTTCGTCACCGCTACGGAGTAGAACTCCGCAATGGAGTCGTCGCCCCGAAGGACACATGACGGATATTTCCATGTCACGGCAGACCCTGTCTCCACCTGTGTCCATGACAGTTTTGAGGCTACTCCCCTGAGGTCTCCACGCTTCGTGACGAGGTTCAACACTCCCCCTTTTCCGTTTTCATCACCAGGATACCAGTTCTGTACGGTAGAGTATTTTACTTCTGCACGGTCATTGACAACAATTTCCACTATTGCGGCATGTAACTGATTCTCATCGCGCATAGGAGCAGTACATCCCTCAAGATACGACACATAAGCATCGTCATCGGCAATAATCAACGTACGTTCAAACTGTCCTGTATTTGCTGCATTGATACGGAAATAGCTTGACAGTTCCATAGGACACCTCACGCCCTTTGGTATATATACGAACGAGCCGTCGCTGAACACGGCACTGTTTAGCGCAGCAAAGTAATTGTCACGGTAAGGCACCACAGTTCCGAGATACTGCCTTACAATCTCAGGATGTTCCTTTACAGCCTCCCCCATAGACATGAATATTATGCCTTTCTCCCTTAGCTTCTCTTTGAATGTCGTCTTTACCGACACAGAGTCCATGATAGCATCCACAGCTACTCCACTCAGTGCGAGCCTCTCTTCAAGAGGTATGCCGAGCTTGTCGAATGTCTTCATCAGCTCCGGGTCTATGTCGTCAGCAGACTTTGGCGCGTATTTCTTCTTTGCCATAGGGTCAGCATAATATGATATAGCCTGATAGTCTATCTCCGGCAACGAGACATGCCCCCACGACGGTGGTGTCATGGTAAGCCAATGGCGGAACGCCTTCAGTCTGAATTCCAAGAGCCACTCCGGCTCACCTTTTTTCTGTGAGATTAGTCTTACGACATCTTCGTTTAGTCCTACTGGTATTATCTCTGTCTGCACATCGGTGGTGAAGCCATGTTCGTATTTCTGCTCTGCCACCTGTCGTACGTATTGGTTTTTCTCTGACATTTCCTTTCTTTTTGTTCGGTTACCGTGTCTTTTGCAACCGCCGTTATAATGTGTGCAAAATTACTGCTTTTTCCCGACATAACAAAGAAAAGAGAGATATTTCCACACCTTTTAATATATATATAATATAAAAAACGCCCTTTTGCTTTGATATATGAAGAAATATTATTACTTTTGTCGGCACAAACAGCATTCTGAAAAATAATTAAGTGAAATCAACAAAATAAACACACATTGTAAACCTATGAGCACAAAACAGAAACGTTTCTTCCTTCAAGAGAGCGAAATACCAACACAATGGTACAACATTCAGGCAGACATGCCCACCAAGCCATTGCCTCCTCTCAACCCTCAGACCAAAGAGCCTATGACCGCCACAGACCTATACCCGGTCTTTGCCAAGGCATGCTGCAATCAGGAGTTCAACACTACAGACCGTTGGATAGACATCCCCGAAGAGGTCAGGGAGAAATACAAGAACTACCGCTCTACGCCTCTTGTTAGAGCCTACGACCTTGAAAGTGCCATAGGCACTCGATGCCATATATATTTTAAGAACGAGTCCGTCTCCCCTATCGGCTCACATAAGATTAACTCCGCCTTGGCACAAGCATACTACTGCCGCGAGGAGGGTGTCAAGAACGTCACCACAGAAACAGGAGCAGGACAATGGGGCGCAGCGCTGTCGTATGCAGCAAAGGTTTTCGGCCTTGAAGCCGCCGTTTACCAGGTTAAGATTTCCTATGAGCAGAAGCCCTACCGCCGCTCTATCATGAGGACCTACGGTGCCCAGGTCACTCCTTCTCCCTCTATGTCTACACGTGCAGGTAAGGATGTGCTCACAGCAGACCCATTCAATAACGGCTCTCTTGGCACAGCCATCTCAGAAGCCATAGAACTTGCCATGACAACACCAGACTGCAAGTATGTCCTCGGCTCCGTCCTTAACCACGTAGCCCTTCACCAGACGGTAATAGGTCTTGAGGCAGAGCAGCAGATGGCATTGGCAGGCGAATATCCAGACGTTGTTATAGGCTGTTTCGGTGGCGGCTCAAACTTCGGTGGCATAGCGTTTCCTTTTATGCGCCATACCCTTTGCGACGGCAAGGCTACACGCTATATAGCTGCCGAGCCTGCCTCGTGCCCGAAGCTGACACGAGGCAAATTCCAGTATGACTTCGGCGACCTTGCCGGTCTCACTCCAATGCTCCCGATGTACACCCTCGGACATAATTTCATGCCTTCAAACATACATGCCGGAGGACTGCGCTACCACGGTGCTGGAATGATTATCTCGCAGCTCATGCGCGACGGATATATGGAAGCTGTCGACATTCAGGAGACCGAAACCTTCCGTGCCGGCCTGCTTTTCGCCAAGGCTGAGGGCATTATACCTGCCCCGGAGTCATGCCATGCCATTGCGGCAGCTATCAACGAGGCGAAAGCAGCTGACGAGCGTGGTGAGGAGAAGGTGATACTCTTCTGCCTCTCCGGTCACGGTCTTATAGACATGTCGGCATACGACCAATACCTCGCAGGCTCGCTACACGACATTGAGGTGCCTCAGGAAGATATAGAGCGTAACATAGCAGAACTGGAGAACATTATCAAGGATTAAGTAATGTTCAAAAAATAAAACACGACATGCGTATACTACTATTATCCGTACTCCTCTTTGCTGCATGCCATCTGTCTGCCGACGACTTCACCCTTGGTGCAGACATAGGATGGTCTACAGAGATGGAGAGCAAAGGCCACAAGCTTTACAACTGGCGTGGCGAAGAGCGTGAGGCTACGGCACTCATGAAAGAAATGGGCATGAACGCCATACGTCTCCGCGTATGGGTAGACCCTAAAGCCCATGGCAACTGGTGCAATGCCGACGACGTATTGAAGAAAGCGTTGAGGGCCAAAGCCCTTGGCATGGACATCATGGTGGACTTCCACTACAGTGATTGGTGGGCAGATCCTGGCAAACAGAATATCCCTGCCTCCTGGGAAGGCTTGTCATACAAGAAGATGCGTCAAGCTCTCGCCTCGCATACCGTAGAGATACTCACCATGCTCCGCGACAACGGCATAGAGGTGCGTTGGGTGCAGGTAGGCAACGAGACGAGCAACGGTATGCTCTGGTCTGTGGAGATGGACCCTGTGACAGGCTGGGAAAAACATGACAGCGAGGGAAAGACCATCATGACACACTCCATGGGACATATCGACCATAATCCCAAGCAGTATGCCGGTTTCATTGCCGCAGGCTACGATGCTGTCAAGAGCGTCTTCCCCAAGGCTCTCGTCATAGTACATCTTGATAACGGCTTTGACAACGCCCTATACAACCGCAATCTCGACATAATACGTGACAACGGCGGAAAATGGGATATGATAGGCATGTCGCTATATCCCTTCTGGGCCATAGACGGCGGGAAAGAGCCTAATGCCAAGGTCACCATTGCCGACTGCATGAAGAACATACGCCTCGTAGGAAAGAAATACCAGTGTGACGTAATGATTACAGAGACTGGTTTCGAGGTTGACGAGAAGAGACCGTACATTATGCAGGAGGGACGTGAACAATATGCAGAGATAATCCGACGGGCGAAAGAAGAGACGGAAGGACGATGCAAGGGAGTCTTCTATTGGGAGCCAACATGCCGCCCGTCGCAATACCGCCTTGGGGCTTTCACTGAAGACGGACATCCTACAGACATCATGCGTGCCTTAAAGGACGTCAATCCTAACAATGCAGAGATAGCCTACGACAGACAGCGTGTCATGATAGAAACAAATATGGGGCCTATAACCCTTGAGCTGTATAACGAGACACCTGTACACCGCGACAATTTCCTGCGGCTTGCCACAAGTGGTGTGCTTGAAGGGTCACTGTTCCATCGTGTAATATCCAACTTCATGATTCAGGGCGGTGACCCCACGACGGCTTCCGCACCTCCCACATCACGTGAGAACCCTTCCCCACTGATAGGCACCGAAGAGGTTGCCACTCCTGAGGGCGAGAAGACGTTGCCTTCAGAATTCATATACCCTCAGGCGTTTCATAAACGCGGTGCTTTGGCTGCTGCAAGAGAGCCGGACAGCGACAATCCGGAGCTGCGCAGTTCTTCATCACAGTTTTACATTGTTTGGGGGCAGTGGCCTGTTAATGAGGGACGCACGCCGTATGTCCCCTGTCTGGGATACTACAAGGACTTCCAGCAACCAGGAACGCCATGGCTTGACGGTGGATACACCGTATTCGGAGAAGCCGTAGGCGGACTGTCAACGGTAGAAAAGATACAAGGCGTGGAGACAGACTCCAACGACCGTCCGCTGAAAGACGTCAAGATACTGTCGATAAAGGCAGTTGATTGATATTTTGTACACCTATTTAATAAGACAACGATACAGCCTTTGACGTAAAAATATATACCGTCAAAGGCTGTAATCGTTTTTCAGGGAGTGAAGTTATCTTCATTTGCCATTCTCGCCAACGAGGATATTCCTCGGATGGCATGTCAGAATGTCTCGTCTGACATGCGACATGTCAAGATGTGTGTATATCTCTGTAGTGGATATTTTCTCGTGGCCGAGCATCGCCTGTATGGAGCGCAGGTCCGCCCCGCCTTCGAGGAGTGCTGTGGCGAAAGAGTGACGCAGTGTATGTGGTGATACCGTCTTTTGTATTCCCGCTTTCTTCGCGAGACGTTTTATCATGATGAGAATCATCGTGCGTGTGAGATGTGCCCCGCGGCGGTTCAGGAAGACATAATCCTCCTCTCCCGGCTTTATCTTCAAGACGTTACGGTCAATGAACCAATAATTCAGTTCGAGGACAGCACGTGATGATACCGGCACGAGACGTTCTTTGTTCCCTTTTCCCACAACCCTCAGATAGCCCTCAGAAAGGAAGAGGTCTGAAAGGCGCAGAGTGACCAGCTCAGAAACACGCAGTCCGCATGAGAAAAGCACCTCAATGATAGCTTTGTTACGTTGTCCCTCAGGCTCCGAGAGATCTATAGCCCCTTGCAGCATGTCAACCTCCTCTACCGTCAGCACCTCAGGTATATGCTCTCCGAGACGAGGAGAGTCAATAAGTTCTGTCGGGTCGTTATCAATATATTCGTCAAGGAGAAGGAATCGATAGAATGTGCGTATGCCACTAAGTATGCGGGCTTGCGAACGTGGCGAGATGCCGATGTCGTAGAGTCCGGCAAGAAACGCCTGAAGGTCGTCGCGCGTAATGCGGAGCAAAGCCGCGGCACCCTCTCCGGGATAAACGTCTTTTGCGAAGCACAACAGTTTGTCAATGTCGCGGAGGTAAGCGTCGAGTGTATTGTCAGAATATCCTCTTTCGAGCATGAGGTATCGTTTGAAAAGCTTCAGTATATCTCTTTTTTCTGTCATAAGACTTTTATGTTTGCTTGCAAAAGTAGTCTTTTTGAGGGTAACGAACAAATAACAGCAGGTTATAACCGACAATTTTAACAATCTTTGAAGAGTATAAGACATTTACATAAGTTTTTTTCCTTAGTATGAAAAAAAAACGTTATCTTTGCAAAGGAATTGTTTTTGTCAAGAGAAGTTCCAGCGAAAAGCCCGGGAACTGAGAGAAGATAAGCTGAGAGCCTAAAAAGGACAAGCTTACAAAAGAAGAACTTGTAACCCAGAAAGAGAAAAAAGAATTATTAACAAAGTAAACATGAAGATACTTATACTTAACGGTCCGAACCTTAACCTCCTCGGTGTTCGGGAGCCGGGCATTTACGGCAGTTCGTCATTTGAGCAGTATCTCCCGACATTGCGTGAGAGATTTTCCAGTGTAGAGATAGAATACTTCCAGAGCAATATTGAAGGGGTCATGATAGACAAGATGCAAGAGGTAGGCTTTTCTTACGACGGCATAGTGCTTAATGCCGGAGCTTACACTCACACCTCTGTGGCTCTGCATGACTGCATACGGTCGTTGCGATGTCCTGTCATAGAAGTACATATCTCTAACGTACATACACGTGAGGAGTTCCGTCACCACTCCATGATTTCTGCGGCATGCCGTGGCGTAATCTGCGGCTTCGGCCTTGACAGTTACCGCCTTGCCGTTTCCGCCCTTGTGGAAGAGTCCAGAAAGGATTAGACATGGCAAAATCAAAGACTCAGGAGCCAAACCACACCACGTTGGGCGGTGAAGAGCGTCTCGACAGATATGTCATGGAGCATAGCGATGCCGAGCCAGAATATCTTTACAAGCTATGGCGCGCTACGAACATACACATGCTTCACGGCCGTATGGCAAGCGGGCATCTGCAGGGACGGCTGCTAAAGATGCTGGTGAACATGGTCAAGCCACATAACATCGTTGAGGTAGGCACCTTCTCCGGTTATTCCGCATTATGTATGGCGGAAGGACTCTGCGAGACGTTCCCTGACGGTACAGGGCATCTGTACACCTTCGAGGTTAACGACGAGCAGGAGGACTTCACCCGTCCATGGATAGAACAGTCGCCCTGGGCTCGGTGGGTGACGTTCATAATAGGTGACGCCATAACCCTTGCACCTCAGAAGGCGAAGGAGAGGGGCATGACATACGACATGGCATTCATCGACGGCGACAAACGTACGTATATAGAAACCTACGAAGCTCTTATGCCAGTAATGACTACAGGCGGCTTCATCATTGCCGACAATACGCTTTGGGACGGTCACGTTATTGACGAAGAATACGCCAAAGACCCCCAAACCGCTGCAATAAGACGCTTCAACGAGCACATCGCGAAAGACCGTAGAGTGGAGAAAGTGATTGTTCCATTGAGAGACGGGCTGACCTTGATAAGGGTTATAGCGAACTAACGATAAGAGAAAAAAAGAAAGGTGAATACAAGGAGGATCGAGAACTAATAAACAGAACCCACCTTAAATCATAAAAACAAAACGACAATGAAACTACTGAGACTACCATTACTGCTGATGCTGGCAACACTGTTTGCCCATCACGCCACGGCACAAGAACGTGTGCCATTTAACATGCCAGTTGTGAGTCTGCCACAGATATCACACTACACCGTTAACATAAAAGACTTCGGAGCTAAGGGCGACGGGTCTGAACTATGTACCAAAGCTTTCAGTGACGCTATGAGACACCTTGGCGAAAGAGGTGGCGGAAGGCTCGTTGTGCCTGCCGGACTCTGGCTTACGGGACCTATACAGTTTGAGTCATGCGTAGAGCTGCACGTAGAAAACGGTGCCTTGGTGGTTTTCACGACAGACTATGACGAATACCCTGACGTTGAAGCGGTATTTGAAGGCAACACCCGCAGAAAGAAGATGTCACCGCTATGGGCTATGGAGAAACATGACATTGCCATAACAGGCGAAGGAGCGTTCGACGGACTTGGTGAGGCATGGCGTCCTTCAAAACGTGGTAAATTTACAGAGGGACAATGGAAGACCCTGACCTCAGGAAAGGGTATAGTTATGAAAGATGTATGGTATCCTGATGCACGCGACGACGCTGAGGCAGGAAAGCCAGGCAAGCCAGACACCCGCCGTGTCACCCACCGCCCCGTCCTCTTGGAGTTCACACGCTGCCAGCGCATACTGCTCAAAGACGCGACCTTCTCCAACTCCGCAGCATGGAACGTACACCCCTTGCAATGCGATGACGTGACAATAGACCATGTGACGATACGCAACCCATGGTATGCCCAGAACGGCGACGGTCTGGACCTCGAAGCATGTAACAGAGCCGTGATACGTAACTCGATATTCGATGTCGGTGACGATGCCATATGTATAAAGTCAGGCAAGGACGCTGAGGGACGTGCCTGGAAGAAGCCGTGTGAGAACGTCGTAATAGAGGGATGCACCGTCCTTCACGGTCACGGCGGTTTCGTGATAGGTTCAGAGATGTCAAGCGGGGCACGTAACATTTACGTTGACAACTGTGTGTTCAACGGCACAGACACCGGACTACGCATGAAGTCAACACGTGGAAGAGGTGGCACAGTGGAGAAGATATTCATAAACAACATACGCATGATGAACATTGCCGGCGATGCCTTCACCTTTGATCTTTATTACGCCAACAAGCCAGCTACGGGAAAGGGAGACAAAGACGCTGCTGGCAACGACGTGATACCTGAGGTCAGCGAAGAGACGCCATGCTTTAAGGATATCGTGGTGACGAACGTGGTATGCCAAGGTGCGGCAAGGGCGATATATTTCAACGGCCTGCCGGAGATGCCTCTTGACAATCTCACGATGAAGAACTCCCTCTTCGTTTGCAAGCAAGGTGCCGACATGAGATATGCGAAGAACATAACCTTTGAAAACGTCACAATAAAGAACAGCCAAGGCGAGAGGGTCGTGACGCAAAACGTGACGGGCTTCTCGGAGAAATAAGGAGAACAACCGACGAACGAAGCAAGAGCAGAGACAAAGCTCGCTTTGGCTATGCCTTGCAAGGAGGAGGAAGACGAAGTCAACCAACGCTCGAAGCGAGAGCAATAACACCATTATCAAACTATGCAGACAGCTATAATAGGAGCGGGAGCAGCAGGATGCTTCTGTGCCGTGAACCTCAAAAGGCTCTTGCCGGAAATGGATATTACGGTTTACGAAAGCGGAAGGAGGGCATTGGCTAAGGTTGCCGTGACAGGAGGAGGGCGGTGTAACCTCACCAACTCCTTTGAGTACGTCAGAAGCGTTAAAGAGGCATACCCCAGAGGTGAGAAACTCATGAAGAGAGCATTGAAAGTCTTCTCTCATGAGGATGTCATGGCATGGTTTGAACGTGAAGGAGTGGCTCTCACGGTGCAGGATGACGGCTGCGTATTCCCTGTCTCGCAGAACGCCATGGAGATAGTCACTACGCTGACAAGGCTTATGACACGTTACGGCATACGCCTCATAACAGAGCGGCGCATAAAGGATATTACGCCATGTGGCGACGGCACATACCTCATAGAAGGCAAGAGATATGACAACGTAGTAGTTGCTACCGGCGGGGCTCCGCAACCATCAGGACTGGCGTTCCTCGACGACATGGAGATAGAACGCATAGCCCCTGTCCCGGCACTTTTCTCTCTGAACATAAACGACAAAGCGTTGCACAGCCTCATGGGGACAGTGGTTGAGAACACCACGGTACGTTTGGCAGGCACGAAGCTTACGGCAGAGGGGCCATTGCTCATAACGCACTGGGGACTTTCGGGACCTGCTGTGCTGAAGCTCTCCTCGTACGGGGCAAGGGTGTTACACGAGAAAGATTACGTCACAGACATCGTGGTAAACTGGCTCGGACAAGAGAACGAGGCGCAAACGGCAGAGACACTGCAGAGATATATAGACGAAAACGGCAAGAAGCAGCTGTCAACTGTACACCCTGAGACTCTCGTGCAGAGATTGTGGCTCTTCCTCCTTGACAGGGCGGGACTGACCCCACAGAAGAGGTGGCAGGAACTGGGCATACGACAGATAAACCGCCTCACCGCTGTACTTACCGGCGACATTTACCGGACGGCAGGCAGAGGGGTGTATAAAGAGGAGTTCGTGACATGCGGAGGGGTTGCGCTAAGTAACCTCAACCCAGCGACAATGGAATGCCGAAAATACCCACACCTCTTCTTTGCCGGAGAAGCAACAGACATCGACGCCATAACGGGAGGCTATAACCTTCAGGCGGCATGGACTACAGGGTATATCGTAAGCAAGGCAATAAGTTCCTTGGCTGAGAGATGATGAGATTTGAGCTTAGAGAAGGTGAGATTTGAGCTTAGAGAAGATACGGTTAGAGCTTAGAGAAGATGAGGTTAGAGAGCATAACTTATGACCAAACGCAGGCTTAACTTATGACCAAACGCAGGCTTAACTTATGACCCAGAGCGGACATAATAAGTAATTAGCCGTATTGATCCGTAAATAGAATAAGTGAAGTGAAGAACAAAAGAAACTAACTAAATAAAGGTAACAGAATGAGAAAGACCATCATCACAACGCTGATGTCACTACCGCTCTGCCTTATGGCACAGACCATGACGGAATGGAAAGACATGGAGGTAAACGAGATAAACCGCTTGCCTCTACACACCACAGCCTTTCCCTTTGAAAACGACGAAGAAGCACGCCACGACATGACGGCGTCAAAACGTTTCTTGTCAATAGACGGGACATGGAGATTCTTCTGGACGGCAAATGCCGACGACCCCATTCCCGAAGGCTTCTTCGCCCCAGACTTCGACGACTCGAATTGGGGCACCATGCCTGTTCCAGGAATATGGGAGCTGCAACGCAACAGCAAAGGACAGAGCATGACGGAGCGTAAGCAGCAGGATGAATATGGCGTGCCGGTGTACGTCAATACCGGCTTTGCATGGCGCGGACTTTCCAAGACGACACCTCCAGAGCCGCCGACAGAACGTAACCATGTTGGAATATACCGCCGAAACATCCTCATACCTCAGGAATGGACCGTGGCACAGAAGGTGTACGTAAAGGGCAACGGAAAGAAGCGGGAATATATCAACATGCCCGAAAATCAGGTGATACTACATCTCGGCTCTGTCACCTCCTGCGTCTACGCCTGGGTGAACGGTGAGTTCGCAGGATATGCCGAGAACTCAAAGATGGCTGCCGAGTTTGACATTACGCCTTACGTCAAAGCCGGTAAGAACAACATCACGCTGAAGGTTTACAGATGGTCGGACGGAACATTCTGCGAAGACCAGGACATGTGGCGACTGACAGGTATAGCACGACAGTCATACATATACATCAGAAACAGCAGCACACACATAGACAACCTTCAGCTTCATGCTGACGCTACAGGACAATTAGAGATAAACGCCGACGTGACAGGAAGGGCGGAAATCCTGTACACTCTCTACGACGACAAAGGAAAGGAAGTGGCGCAGGCAAAGACAGAGACGGTGGGGGGAAAGGTGACCACGACGATGACCGTGGGAAACGTAAGGCTATGGAGCGCAGAAGACCCCTATCTGTACCGACTGACGGCAAAGGTTATGAAATCAGTGAAGAACGGCAAGATTGCGACGTGTAACATTCCTGCACCTACAGAGGTACTCACTCAGAACGTTGGTTTCCGCACTGCGGAGATACGCAACGGCCAGCTGCTCGTAAACGGAAGGCCTATATATATAAAAGGTGTAAACAGACACGAGATAGACCCTGACGGAGGATATATCGTGAGCGAGGAGCGCATGGTGGCAGACATACAACGCTTGAAGGAGTTTAACTTCAACGCCGTAAGAACATGCCACTACCCTTCCGACCCACGTTTCTACGACCTCTGCGACAAATACGGCATATATGTCTGTGCAGAGGCAAACGTAGAGGGACACGCCTTCGGCTTCAACCCTCCCAAGGAGGGCAAGGTAAACCCGGCATACACCCCGCTCTTCGCCAATCAGATACTGCAGCGCAACCAGCATAATGTAATGACACAGTATAACCACCCAAGCATCATCACATGGTCTATGGGCAATGAGACCGTAGACGGACCTAACTTCACGGCAGCGTTCAAATGGATAAAGTCCGTAGACACCTCACGCCCCATACAATGGCATCCGACACGCGAGGGTGAGAACACCGAGATTTTCTGCCCTATGTATATGAGCCAGAAATTATCGGAGGTATACTCCGCAGACAACAGCAAGACGAAACCGCTCATACAGTGTGAATACAACCACACCATGGGCAACTCCGGCGGCGGCTTCAAGGAGTATTGGGACTTGATAAGGAAATATCCGAGATACCAAGGCGGATATATCTGGGACTTTGCCGACCAGGCTCTGCGCGTCAAGCCACAAACGTTCTACTACGGCGGCGACTTCGACCCTACCGACCCTTCAGACAACAACTTCAACTGCAACGGAGTATTCACCACTGAGCGTAAGCCTCAGCCTCACGCTTACGAGGTGAAATACCAGATGCAGAATATCTGGACGAAAGCCGTAGACCTGACAAAAGGCAAGGTAAGCGTATATAACGAAAACTTCTTCCGTAAGTTGGATAACATAGAGATGAGATGGCAACTGGCGCATGGAGGAGTAATAGCGCAGGAAGGCTCCATAGACCTGACGCCACTGGACATAGAGCCGCAAAAGGAAGCAGAGGTGACAATACCGTACACGCTGTATGACCTCGACGGCGAGGTGACGCTCACCGTGGCTTACTGTCTGAAAAGCGACGAGCCATTGCTGAACGCCGGACATACCGTAGCCTATCAACAGTTCCGGCTGTCGGAATATCTCTTCGACCGCGAGGTGGCGACATTTGTGCCGGAGTGTGACATGACGAAGATAGAGGCAAAGATGGCCAAAGCCCTTGAAAAACAGAGAGAGAACGCTCCACGATTCATGGTGCCTGAAGCTCTCGCCGTAGAAAACCTCCGTCCTAATTTCTGGCGTGCACCTACCGACAACGACCTTGGCGGCGGACAACACAAGAACAGCGGTGTATGGAAAACTCCAAAATTGGTATTAAAGAAAGCCGCTCGCGTAAAAGACAAGGCAAGGTTTGGCGATAAGAAGGGAGAGGTCACTATGATGCGTAACATCTTCGACATACCTGAGGTGGAAGCTACGCTGACCATGACGTTTACGACACTGCCCGGCGGCATAGTGAAGCTGGAGCAGACCATGACACCTTACGGCACGACGGCTCAGCCCGACCTCCTGCGTTTCGGCATTCTTGCAGACATTAAGCAAGAAGCTCAGGAACTGACGTATTATGGCAGAGGACCTGTGGAGAACTACTCCGACCGCTGCGAGAATGCTCTCCTCGGCATATACTCACAGACTGTCAACGAACAGTTCTTCCCTTACGTGCGCCCACAGTCGACAGGAACAAAGACCGACGTAAGGTGGCTGAAAATAGGAGGATATACCGTAATATCAGACAAGGCGTTCTCTTTCTCCGCACTGAACTACACACAGGAAGAGCTTGACGAGACAAGCGTAGAGGCACCGACAGGTAAGCATAAGGGCAGGGACAAACACCAGAGACACCCAGAGAATCTGAAGCGTGCTGACCATGTGGAACTCTCGCTGAACCTGCAGGAGACCGGCGTTGGCGGAATAAACAGCTGGAGTCCCGAGGCTATAGCATTGGAGAAATACCGTGTGAAATACGGCGAGAAGACGCTGACGCTGTACTTCATTCCATAAGCTGGTGACCAAAAGGTATTTATATTATCCTTGCACCGCCCACTTGACACTCATCCACCCTTCCCCGACCGTAAAGTCACGACGACAATCTCCGGCCATACTCCGAAGCGGAAGGGGACATTGCTGCCCACTCCAGTGCTTACGAAAAGCTTCCTGAGCGAAGAGCTGCCGGAAGCGGAAACAATGGGCAGAGAAAGAGAACCGTTATACTCGTACGCCCCGGCATATTCATCATATATGAACGCAGCAGGCGACAAGCCAAACATACGGAACTGCGTGGCATGGGTATGACCAGACAGTTGCAGCTCTACAGACGACTTCTGCAACACTTCGCGTCTCCAATGTGTAGGGTCGTGGCTCATAAGTATAGTAAACAAGGAAGAAGGAGCGACATGGCTTTCGGAACACGAGTCAGAAAGGACAATGCTGTCAGGCAATGGCCTTATGGCTTCCTGTTCCGGAAGTTTATGTGATGTCAAGGCACGTGAGAGGTCAGAACGGTCTGGAAAGGGCGGTTTTCCCGCATTCTCAACACCTGCTAAAGCTATTGTCTCGCCGGAACGTGAGACAAGGCAATATTCGTTCATGAGAAGCGTCCACCCCATTTGACGCTGGTAGTCCTGCAACCGTGATACAGCAGCACAACGTTCCCGCTCGCTGCCGTAAGGATGATAAAGGCAATAGTCGTGGTTTCCCATTATGGAGAAGACACCGTCAGCGGCGTATAAACGTCTCAACACTGGCAGAAAGGGCTGTAGCTCGTCAGGGGAAGAATTGACGATGTCGCCCGTAAAGCACACCATATCTCCGTGAAGTGCGTTAACCTTCTCAACAACCTCGCTGACAACCTCAGGCGCAGTGGAGTAGGTACCGATGTGGAAGTCTGAGAGATGCACGATACGGTAGCCGTCGAAAGCCTTCGGCAGCGTGTCGAAACACAGTGTCACCTCCCGCACGACGAGGCGTTTCCAGCCCTCCGCCATGCCGTATGCCACGACACATGCCATAGACAGCGCAGCGATGAGTCCCACCATATTGCCTACCTTCCATGCCACTGGCAAGAGCCACCGCAGGGCAAGCCCTGCAAGCGACGGCAGGAGGAAGAACACCTTTGGCAGGAAGAAACATAACAGAAGACACGCAAGGACGCGGAACATCCACGGCTCGCCAAAGGGTGTCATCATTAGGACTATAAGCGCTGTAGAGAGCAGGAAAGGTACGAACCATACCACCTGTACGACAAGTGGGGCATGGCGCAGGAAATGATGCCACAGATAGCAGTCGGGCAGCAACATAAGCAGGACGAGGAGTAATCGCATAGCGGGTGACGGAGATAATTGTTTGAAAGAAAAATCCTATTATGGAGTATATAGAAATAACACAAAGGCTTCAGAAGGTTTACGATACCGGAGAAGCAAGGGCTTTGGCACGCATGGTTCTTGAAGAACGCTTCGGCATGTCGCTTACGGACATAATGTGTGGCAAAGTTACGGAATTATCACGAGAAGAATGCTCTGAACTGGAAAAAATTATCGTTCGTTTAGAAAAAAACGAACCGATACAATATATTTTAGGATATGCTGCTTTCTGCGGAAAGACATTTCATGTTGCTCCCGGAGCACTAATCCCGCGACCGGAGACAGAAGAGGTAGTTGCGGAGGCTTACCGTATGGCGCAGGAATGCAGTGAAGGAGAGGTAATGAGAATACTCGATGTCGGCACGGGGTCGGGGTGCATAGCGATAAGTCTCGCGCTCATGGCCCGTGAAGACGGCAAGCTGGCGGAGGTTACGGCATGGGATATAAGCCGCGAGGCGTTGGCTGTAGCCATGAAGAACAACGTGGCGTTGGGAGCAGGAGTGGCGTTTGAAGAGGCGGATATCCTGAAGAAGGCCGGGGCTCTTGAGATTCGAAAGCATAGCGAGGAGACAGACACTTCTGGGAAGCAGTCTCCCGCCGACGAGAGCCGTCTGACGCTGATAGTCTCCAACCCTCCGTATATCTGCCATAAGGAGAAAAAGGATATGGAGCGGAACGTATTGGACTATGAGCCGCACTGCGCACTCTTCGTTCCCGACGACGACCCTCTGCTTTTCTACAGGAACATAGCACGTTATGCCTTGCATACACTGAAAGGTGGCGGCGGCGTGGTCTTTGAGATAAACAGAGCTTACGGCAAAGAGGTATGCACCATGTTGGAGTCTATGGGTTTTAGTGAGACAAAGGTACTCAACGACCAATACGGCAATAAGCGAATAGTTACGGCAAGGAAGATATGAAAGAATATATAAAAGGAGAAAAAGTCAGCATAAGCGACACAAAGGACCGCCCCGCCACAGACGAGGGAGCAGAGACAGCCAAGATGACAGCCGAGGTAAGAGAGAAAGCACTCCTCCGCCTCACCTCCTTGTGTATGCAGGGAGAGCATTGTAAAAAGGATGTCATGGAGAAAATGGAGAAATGGGGCATTCCGGACGATCTTCAGGAAGACATCTTGGAATACCTCATCGCCGAAAGATTTGTTGACGAAAAAAGGTATTGCCGCAGTTTTATCCACGACAAGTTAGCATACAACAAATGGGGACGGCGTAAGATAGAACAGGCGCTGTGGATGAAAGGAATAGGGAAAGAGATATACGCAGAGGCTTTTGAAGACATTGACGAGGCGCAATGGAGGGAGGCACTTGAGCCGTTATTAAGACAGAAAAGCGCAACGACGAAGGGACGCAACGAATATGAGAAGAAGCAGAAACTCATACGCTTCGCATTAGGACGAGGTTTCTATATGGAAGATATCCTTGAGGCGATGAAAGTCATGAACATGGATATAGACTGCGATGCGGACAGCGACGACTTCGCCTGACCTATTGACAGGTTGGTTTCAAAAAAACACTACCCTTGACGAGAGGGTTCTGAGGACAAGCCCCCCACCTTCAACGGGTACAAATGGCTGGCATTGCACTAAAGGGCTGTAAGATAAACATGAGACATGAAAGAGTTTATTCGGTACATCATAAACGCTGTCTTTCCACCGTTGTGCCATGAATGTGGGTCACGACTGCTTAACGGAGAGCGTATTCTGTGCAGCGGTTGTATGTCGGCATTGGTTCAGACGGACTACATCGATACGGAAGACAACAATCTGGTAAAGGAATATATGGGGCTGCATCCCATAGAACATGCCCTGGCATTATATTACTACAATGCCGGGAATACGTTGTCACGCATAATAAAAACCATGAAATACCACCACGACAAAGAGCTGTGCCAGTTTATGGGCGAGGTAATGGCAAGCGACCCGCGTGCCTTTCACATCCTAAAGTCAGCGGATGCCCTTCTGCCTGTCCCTCTGACGACAGGTAGAGAGAAGTCAAGAGGCTATAACCAAAGCACGGAACTGTGTCGTGGCATCTGCCGCATAGTGGAAAAAGACATTATAACAGGAGTGCTCGAAAGAGATGTATTCATAGACAGCCAGACGCACAAGAGTGCCATGGAGAGAGCAGCAAACATTCACGACGCATTCTCTTTACACAATCCCACAAGGTTAGAAAACAAACATGTTGTCATCATAGACGATGTCATAACAACAACGGCGACGACACGTGAATGCGTGTATATATTGAGGAAAATACCCGGAATAAAGATCAGCGTACTTGCATTAGCGAGAACAGCATGACAAGCGTGGCAGCCTTGTCGCCCTGCGGCAACGAGCACTTGAGAAAGTTGAATAAAAGCATTCTTGCACACCTAACTCATATTATTCAAAAGGAGTTCCTTCCAAAGACGAAAATACGCTGAACGGTGTTCTCTGGAACTCCTGTTCAGCGTATTTCGTTTGTCCTTTCCGTGGCAGGGAGTTTCCTTGTCCTTTATTCCGCCACGAGATATAATACACGACTTGCCCAGTCAGTCTTCTTGCTCCATTCGAGGTCGTGTGTGTAAGGGATGTCAAGGCCGTTGTCCATGAGATACCTTCCGCTGAGCACCTTACCCTCGAACGGCAGCGGCGTAAGGTCAATACGGTTTAGCTCATGAATGCGGTAACGCTTCTCGGGGTCGAGTCCACGCATCTTAACCTTCGGGAAATGCTCGTTTTTGAAACACTCCAGCTTATACCAATAGAATACCGCCTTCGCCTTGTCCTCGCTGACATACATCAGCGATGCGAGGTTGTCGCCGGAATACGGAGAATGCAAGCGGTAGAGGTCGCCGAACTGCACTACAGGGCGTATCGTCTTATAATCGCTTATAGCCTGTCGGCAAAGAGCTTTCTCTTCTTCCGACATGTTCTTCGGCTGTATCTCCATTCCGAGTCGTCCAGACATGGCAACATCGCAACGGTATTTCAGTGACGTGGTGCGGAAGACGGCATGGTTTGGCACGGCAGAGATATGGCTTGCCATAGCTATTGCAGGATAGAAATATGACGTTGTCCACTGCATGTATATTCGCTGCAGCGCATCGGTATTGTCGGACACCCAGAACTCATCGAAGTATGGCAGCAAACCATAGTTCGCCCTGCCACCACCCGAGGCACAAACCTGCACGACGACGTCTGGATAGTTCTCCCTGATGCGCTGGCACACCTTCAACAGTCCTTCATGATATGCTATGAAGAGATGGCTCTGACGGTCCATAGGGAGATATTGCGAGCCGTGGTTCATGACAGGTGCGTTGGCGTCCCATTTTATATACGCTATCTCCGGGAACTTGCTGAGAAGATTGTCTACAACGCCGTAAACGAAGTCCTGTACCTTTGGATTGGCGAGGTCGAGGACCACCTGCGTGCCACCGCGTCCGAGCACCGGTTTGCGTCCTGGTGCTTTGATAATCCACTCCGGATGTTTCTCGTAGAGTTCGGAAGTGGTATTCGCCATCTCCGGCTCTATCCAGATGCCGAACTTCACTCCGTTCTTGCGTGCATCGCGCAGAAGTCCCTCAATGCCGTCAGGCAGCTTCCTCGTGTCCACCACCCAGTCGCCGAGACTTGAGTTATCGACATTACGCGGATATTTGTCGCCGAACCATCCGTCGTCCATGACGAACAGCTCTCCTCCCATAGACTTTATGTCCCTCATCATCTGGTCCATGCCCTCCTGGTTGATGTCGAAATACACTCCCTCCCAGGAGTTGAGCAGTATCATACGTTCTTCATTGCCGTGACGCATCTGGTAACGACGCGCCCAACGATGGTAGTTACGTGACGCTCCTGAGAGTCCTTCGTCAGAGAAGGTGTATGCCACATGCGGCGTAGCGAAGGTCTCGCCCTTCTGAAGGTGATACTCTGAGTTGTCAGGATTTATTCCTGCAAAGAAATGGTGGTATTCGTCTTCTCCCGTATCTATCGTCACGCTGTAGTTTCCGGAGTACATCAGTGCCGCTCCGATGACATCCCCCTCATTCTCTCTTGGCGAACCGTCGAGGCTGAACATCACCTCCTGACGGTCAGACGTAGCGTTACGCAGGCCGTCTTTATTCTTGATGCGTAAGAGTCCGTTATGCAGAGGCTGCTGCGTCAGCTGCGCCTCGCTGGCCCATGACCCGTGTACATGGCTGAGCCATACGTTGCCCCTTCTTATGGGCATGGCTGAGGACATGAACTGCGTCAGCGTTACCGTCTTCTTCTCGTTGTTTGTTATTTCTGTCCATGACTCAATGATGTCGAGGTCAGAATACGCCAAGTAGCTCAGTGTCACCGTGACAGGATAGAGGGGGTCGTAAAGAGAGATAGCGAGGAGACTGCCGGAACGCATGGCTCCGTTAGGTGCTTTCTCCTTCACCTCTCCGACACTGTATTCACGGCACACAAGACTTGTCGAGAGATTGCCGTCGACATGTCGCATGGCAAACGCCGTCTCGCCCTGGATATGGTTTGCACCGTATGCCGGATATATCTCAAGGCTGCTCCAGTTCTCGGTAGTAGGAGAAGGTATGAGGTCTTTCTCCTCGGTCAGTATTCTTTTTCCGTAATATACGAACTTCGGCTCTGCGTCTTTTGTCACGTCGATGACAAGAGTGTTCGACGGAGTGTTGAGAGCCACTCTTTCTGCCTTCGCCACTGTTGCAGTAAGGGCGAGAGACAGAGCTATGATACAATATACTGCTTTTTTCATAATGATGTATTTTTATTATTTTATGGCATTGCAGGCAACTGGCAGTGCTTCGCCGTTGCCTCAGACAATACGTTCAATTATTTCCAGACACATCCGTGAGTTATGGTACGGACATTTCCAGAAGCCGGCATGGTCGTCGCGGGTGTTGACGTTGCCCTGTGCGTCACGGCTCCAGAACCATTCTCCATGCTCATAGTCAATGAGGTTCTCCTTTATATAGTTCCAACAGCCGAGAGCCTTGGCGAGAGCCGTCTCATCGCCGAAATGCTGGAAGATATTGAAGAAGCCGACAACAGCTTCTGCCTGCACCCACCAGTGACGGTCGTCGTCGACATGTCCCGTGTCGAGGTTTGCCTCATGCGTCATGGAGCCGTCGGCGTTGAGCCCTTTTTCCGAAGCCTTGGCAACTTTCACCACAATGGGTTCTACCATGCCCAGCTCCTCGTCGTCGGCGAGAACAAGAGCCGCCTCGTGCAACAGCCATGAGCACTCTATGTCATGGCCGTAGCTCTCCAGCCGCCCTGCCCCGCGTGTCCAGTCGACATCGAAGAAAAGATCCAGATGGTTGGTCTGCGGATTAAGGATGCGGTCGGTAAAGATATGTATGATGTTCCTAAGAGCTATCTCCACCTTCGACTTCTTGCTGAAGTCCACCTCACAGCCTTTCTCCTCCATCTCTTTGAGACAACGGAAGAAATTGGCGTACGGCTCAATGATGTGCAGATGGGTGTTCTGAGACTTCGGGTAGTTGGCGTCAAGGTCTGAGAGGCGCATGTCGGCTATCTCGCCCCACTGGCGCGTCGTGGCTTCGATATACCCGTTATACACCTCGTCAAGGGAATGCTCCTCAATGGTGTTGAAAAGGTTGAAAGACATGGTCAGTGCCTCGTCGACATCGTCATGCGGCACGGCGGGGTCGTTGAACGTCGCCCTGACATACTCGCTGAGTCCGTAGAGCATGAAGCCCAGGGCGTAGAACTGTTTCTTCGTGTCGGCAGGATTGCCATGGCTGTCTACCGACCAGTATGTTCCGCCATATACGGGGTCGACGAAATACCGTAGGATATAAGCCTTAGCCCTCTGAGCTGCGACGAGATATTCCGGCTTCCGCAATACACGGTAAGCGGCAGAGAACGACCAGAGTATGCGTGCATTGAGTATGCCACCCTTCTCGGCGTCCTTAACCAAGGTGCCGTCGCCACGCATCTGTCCGTAGAAGCCGCCACGCTCCACGTCCTGCATATTCTGAAGCCAGAAAGAGAGGATATTGTTCTCTACGGTGTCGAGCATCTCATTGCGAAAGGATTGCAAAATATTGTCCATAGCAAGGTATAGTTGGTTTTAGGATTTACATGTTCATTGCAACGTCTCCACCGAAAAGGCGGGGACATATATGGTTGGGGCTATTTCTTTATAGGATAAAGATATGCCAGCAGCGTCATGATGACAGCTATTCCGGCAGGAATAATCGAGAAGAGCGACCACACCATGGTGAGAACAGAGTCGGTGATTGACGCTGGGTCAATGACAGCGTTGCCGAACTCGTCAGGAATCATGCGTGCTCCCGCAAGACCGAGGAAGAGGGCAATGAGAGAGCCGGAGATGGCACCGCCGAACTTCTGCGACATGGTGCCGGAAGAGAAGATGAGTCCTGTCGACGAGGTGCCGTTCTTCTCTGTGGCATAGTCAGCGACATCAGCGTACATTGACCACAGCAGCGGAGAGTAAAAGCCTACACCGGCAGAGGTAAGCACCACGACAGCCACCATGACCCAGATATATGACGGATCCATAGGAATGAAGAAGAAGGCTATGGAGAACAGAGCACAGAGCACGCTGGCAATGATAAACGCCCTGCGCTTAGAACCTATGAAAGAGGTGAAAGCCGGAGAGAGACCACCGAAAATCATACATGTCACCTCACCGAACGCCATGAACACCGTATAGTTGATAATCAGTCCGCTGACGGTGATGTCGCCACCAAGACAGTAGGCGAGGAGATAACCCGCCACGGCATATCGGAAGCCGTTGAAGAAGTTTGTACATATACCTACAAGGGTGAGGTATATCCACGGTTTGTTGCGGAAGAGGTCGGCAAACTGCCGGAAAGAGAATTTCTCTGCACGTACAGGTTTCATACGTTCCTTTGTCAGCAGTCCGCAAGCTAAGGTCATAAGTGTGGCGAGCAATCCGAAGAATGCGCCGAGAACGGCATACTGGTGAGCGTCGGTGCCTCCCACGAATTTCTGAAGATAAGGGAAGGAGAGAAGCGTCACGAAGCCCATGGCGTAGGCTCCTATCATACGGTAGGAAGAGAACTGGTTCTTCTCGTTGTCGTCGTCGGTCATAACGCCGAGTAGCGAGCCGTAAGGAACGTTGACCATCGTATATACCGCCATCATCATAAGGTACAGGCAGTAGGCATAGATACGCTTCAGTTCCGGAGAGAAGGAGGGGGTGTAGAGCAGGAGGGCGAAAATAAGCCCGAAAGGTATAGAGCCGAAAATAAGCCATGGACGGTAGGTTCCCCAACGCGACTGTGTGCGGTCGGCAAGACTGCCCATGAGGGGGTCGGTGAAGACATCAAAGAGACGCGCTATGAGCATCAGCGCGGCAGCGTCGGCAAAGGAGAGTCCGAAGACATTGGTGAAATACAGTGGGAAGGCTATGGACATGATTTTCCATGTTATGCCACCCGATGCTGCGTCACCGAGGGCATAGCCTATCTTTTCTTTTATTGAAGCCATAAGTATAGCGTTGTTGGTGGCGGGAGTATATACTTCCCGCGGAAAAAGAGTGTTGTCAGGTGTTTTTGATGAAGCCTCGCTTGCGAGGTTATCAGGTATGGTCGGACTTACACGTTACGTCTGTTTTTCTCAACCAAGGCTTTTATTGTCTCTACAGATGCCGCAGTATAGAAACCGTCGGCAGGTGTGTTGAGGCAATAGTCTACAAGACGGCCTACGGTAGACTCCGCCACGTGCATCCGGGTGTCGGAAGAGGCGTAATATATCAGTACCCTGTCATCGTCCTGATGAAGGCCGCCGGGAGCCTCACCGTCGGCTATCCAGCCGTTGGCGAAAGCCACGTTCATGACGTCACCGACATATTCCTCACCCTCGGGAACGAGGAAATATCCTCCCGGTTGTGCTATGATGCGCGTAGGGTCGTCGAGAGCTGTCATATACATATAGAGCACATAGCGCAGTCCGGAGGCACAGCCACGTACGCCGTGGGCCAGATGAAGCCAGCCGTGTGTGGTCTTGATAGGGTGTGGCCCCTCGCCGTTCTTCACCTCCATAATGGTGTGGTAGTGACGTGCGTTGATGATTTTCTCTTCCTTCACCTCCGCATGTTCTATGTCGTCGACGAGCGCCCAGCCTATGCCGCCTCCCGAACCGGTATCTATGAAGCCGTCCTGCGGACGGGTGTAGAAAGCGTATTTCCCATCTACGAACTCGGGGTGCAGCACTACGTTACGCTGTTGCGAGAGTGCCTTGAGGTCAGGCAGGCGATGCCATGTCTTCAGGTCTTTTGTGCGTGCTATGCCTGCCGTAGCCGTAGCCGCCGAGAGGTCGCCTGGCTGTGTGTCATCATGACGCTCTGCGCAGAACACACCGTATATCCATCCGTCTTCATGCTGCGTGAGGCGCATATCGTATATGTTCGTTGCCGGAACGACATCCTCAGGCATAGTGACCGGCTCTTCCCAGAAGCGGAAGTTGTCTATGCCGTTAGGCGACTCCGCCACGGCGAAGAACGACTTGCGGTCTGCTCCCTCTACGCGTACGACGAGGAGATAACGTCCGTCGAGCTTTATTGCTCCGGAGTTCAGCGTGGCATTCATCATGATACGCTGCATGAAATATGGGTTGTCTTTCTCGCAGAAGTCATAACGCCACTCTAAAGGTGTATGCTCTGCAGTAATGATCGGGTATTCATACTTCTCGTATATACCGTTTCCAAGGTCTTTTCTGATGTTCTTACGTGTAAGGAGTGCCTCGTGACGCTGGCGCACGGAAGCCACTCGCTGCTTGAATGTTGTTGTCATAGAGTGATAAGTAGGTGTGTATTATTATAAAGGTGGGGGCTATTTATTGCTTTCCTCCGGTCAGTGGGTCCGTAGGAGAAGTCTCCCACTGAAATATATTTTTTGATCATGGGTGCGCAAGTATTCCTGCCACTTGCCGTCACCTGACTATTTTATTTTCTTGATGTCATTTACGAAAAGGCTTCGCTTTCCCTTTGCCCACGCACGGAAGTCATCGGCTGTAGCAGCATCTTTCGACGCTCCGAAATGCTCCTTGCTGTAGTTGCGCCACGGCAGGAACCAGCAGACAGGATATTTCTCCGTTACCGTCATGAAGACACGCTGCCACCATGTGGCATCAGGTGAGTTCTTATATCCGCACTCTGTCACGGCGAGGAGCTTGCCGTTCTTACGGCAGAAGTCGGTGAGGAAGGCGAGGTCGGCGTCATACTGTCGGAGATAGTCAGCCTCTGTACCCCACTGGTATGCGTCTTCTCCTATTATGTCGACACGTTGGTTGCCGGGGTAGCGTGCCTGCCAGCGTTCCTCTGTCCAGTCGCCTTGAAGGTTGGGCGAGTACGACCACAGGATGCTTTCTGCCAACTCGGCATTGATATAGTCCTGCGTCATATTCCACAGAGCGTGGTACTCCTCGTCGGAGCAGTTGTCCTGTCCCCACCAGAACCACGAGCCGTTGTTTTCATGATACGGACGGAAGACCACGGGGATGGCGTTGCCCTTGCTGTCTTTCAGCGTGAGAAGGAAATCCGTTACGCGACGGAGCCACAGTTGGTACACTCCGTGGTGTGTGCCGCCGGGCAATACGGAGCGCACGGTATGTTTGGGAGCTGGCACTTTCTTTGCCAACTCACACTGGCGTATCGTGCGGAGCGCCGTCATTGCGTCGTTATATGCCACGGTGTCTGAGCCAATCCATGCCGTAGTGCCAAGGAGGGGGTTGCGCGGATGCCATGATATAGTTACTATGCCACCACGCTCATGCTGGCTTACGATAGCCTGTCTGATACGCGTAAACGGCACGGAGTCGAGGTTGCGCTCGTCGCCAACCTCAATGCCTCCGAGGTCGAAACCCATCACTGCGGGGTAGTCGCCAACAAGTTCGTAGGTGTCGGAACGTCCCTCGTCCCACTGCCATGTGATACCGTAGAACGTATCGTCCTGATGACCGTACATGCACCCTTTCTGCTGTATCTTAGCCAAACGCTCCTTGAGCTGAAGCCCCACGCTCTTCTTCGGTGCGGAAAAGGCGTAGGCGCATGAGAGGGAAAGCACGAAAAACAATACTGAAATCTTTCTCATGATGTCAAAAATAATAGCTTGGTTTTAGAAACTGTTTAGTTTTCGGCTGCAAAGGTATTGCAAATAAAGATAACTCGCTTTGCGTTAATTATCAAAATATAGTATCACAGAGAAAAGCATAAGTTTTGTTGCAGGAAGGGGGAGACTTTTCTATGGAACGAAGAATTTATGGCGTAAGAAAGAAAAATATATCCGGCAGGAAGAAAGAAATACCTGCCCTTATGAAAAGGATGTTGTTATAGACAACAAAAGGATTACCCTTACGGCGCACAATGACTGCATTTCCGGGACAAAAGACATATCGCAACGGCATACAAGGAGATGGGGCTGGCTGCAAACAGATAAGAAGAGGTTGTATCACACAGGGTTAAACCTGTCGTGACACACCCTCGTCCCGTTTCATGTTTTGCCTGAAGTGGGAATGAACAGGACCCACCTTAAGCTATAATCTTTTCTATGGTGTCGACATCGTCGCCCGTGAAAGTCATGAACTGCGTCAATGGCTGGTATTGGAAGTCGACGAAGCGGAACAGCTGAATGGCGAGGAACTGTCCGTCTTTCGACGAGCATATCTCTGCCCTGATGTTTCCTATTGGTATGCTTCGCATCCTGACTCCACGCGCCACTTCCTTTTCCAACACCATCATAGGGCCAGTGAGGAGCTTGGCGAGCCTTTCGCCGTTGTCTTGGCTGAAGTCGTACACCTGCGCTGTCACTGTGCTTCCTGTAGGTTTGTAGACTGCTTTCTCTAACAGTCCGAAGAATGTTTTGCCTATTGTAACGTCACTGTTGTTTGAGATAGCCTTTGCCATCTCAAGGTTCTTTATCTTTGTCATAATGTTTCTCTGTGTCAATCTTTCGGCGGTGTCTCATCGCCCGCCGTTAACACAGGATATGACTACAACAATTCACGACCAAAGCTTTAACCTGTATGGGTCAAGCCATGGCCTGCACTTTCTTGCCGGAGTCTTTCCTGTGTCTTTGTTTGCTATGAAAAAATCCGGGGTGTCTATTGCATTGAAATTGCGGTGGAGCGTCAATTCCCCACCTCATGGCGGGCATCAACAATTTCCGCCATTGGTAAAAAAAGGCTTAACAGAGAATGTGTCTCAGCGCTATGACATAATAATAGCGGGAGACAGCCATACGTAACGGCGATGCGTTTCTATGGCAATGACAATAATTAAAAAGGTTAGTAAGATGGGGTGATATGATAGACGTCTGCAAACGGGCGAGGTGCTTGCCCGGTGCAGGACTGGTTGGCGGAAGAACGCGCGAGGGGCGTGCCGTGGCCGTACGCAGTTGTCCCGAAGCGTCGTCGAACATCGCCACGCTTCGTTGCTGCTCTTTCTTGCTTCCGTCGCGCAGGGCGTCATGTCTCGTTGCTTTGTCGTAGCGGACATGGCTTGTTTCGCCACCACATTTACCGCACGGCGGCAGTGCCATAGATGTCAGTGCTATGGCTGCCATTATCACGGCAATGTATAGGGTTATAAACATGCTACGTTTCATGACGCTTACGGTTTACTTGGTTTTACTGATGCAAATATACTAATCTTTTATTGTTCACCGCATATTTCTACTAAAATGTTATCATCATTTAACAAGAGGAAAGCAATATTTTATAAAGCGAATTAACAGAACCTACCTATATTCTCCAACCATAGGTGTCGGAGTCGTTGCGGGACACTTCCAGCAGTTCGTGAGGGGTGTAGCCGCAGATTTTACGGAAGTCGACTGTAATATGCGAGGTGTCGCAATATCCGTTGTTCCAGGCAATGCTCGTAAGTGTGTCCTCGCGGTTCACCTTGAGTGAGCGCACGGTGTGATGAAAACGTTGCAGACGAAGGTATTCCTTCGGAGGCATGCCTATAATATCGGCAAAGACTCTGTTCAGCTGGCGTGTGCTGAGACATGCCGACAGTGCGACATCGTCGATGCGTGCGTCTGCCACATGACGCTGTCCGTAGGCTATGGCACGTTGCAGACGGCGTATGTTCTCTGTCTCTGCCGTAGAATGGGGCAGTTCTTTCAGGAAAAACGTGTCGAAAACCTGCCAGCATTCTTCATGCGTGGCAGCCGTCATAACCCTTTCCTCCAATTCCTGCCACCCTTCTCCGGGAAGTTCCTGTAAAGCTATGACGTCGTCATAAAAGCAATATAGTGGGGCATGGAGAAACATACGCGCTCCAAGGGAAGTAAACTGCACTCCCACGACGTCTATTCCTTCGTGCGAGATGATGTCTTGGTAGCGTACGCTCTGACCTGACAGGCAGCTTCTGTACGTTCCTCTTCCATCATAGCATACCAATGCGGTACGGTAGAAAAACAGTCCCATTTCTCCGTTAGGAACGGTGCGTTGCACCTCTGGGGGCTTCTCGTCCTTACCGGCAAAATAAGTCTTTATGAAAGGGCGCAGACGGATGTCTGGCTTTCGTGATGTCATTTCTGCCATAGTTTTCTCATGGTGGGTTCTACCATAGCTGACCCGGTAATACCTTTTTCTCTTTCGGTGGGAAAAGACGGTCATATTCCTCTGCCTCACCTTCGTCAACGAAATACCCTTGCGGTGTAGCATACTCTCCAGACACTCCGTCAAGATAACCAGGTATCAGTTCTTTACACAAGAAGAAAGAGGCGTCGGCGCCCTCAGGAAGTCCGTGATACCTTATATTATATTGTGAGGCGTAGGTAAAACCGCTCTTGCCGTAGAAGTCTATGTTACCCTCAAAGCACACTGCGCCGAAGCCCGTACGCGTGGCATGAAGAAGCGTATGGTCAAGGAGTGCCTTGCCGTAGCCTTGGCGTTTATATTCCGGGATAATGCTTATCGGTCCGAGTGTCATGATAGGCAGGATGCCGCCATTGTCTCTCTTGACCTCTGCCTTCATGCACATAATATGTCCTATCAGCATGCCGTCTTTCTCCATCACAAGGTTCAACTCAGGTATGAACGCCTCGTCATTCCGCAGACAGTGCATGACATAATGTTCCAGACAGCCAGGGCGGTAAACGTTCCAAAAAGCTTCTCTGATGAGGTTCTCTACTTCGTGACGCTCTTCCTTTCTTTCTTGTCTTATCGTATATTCCATAACTTTTTTCTGCAAAGGTACAAATTCTTACTCATTCCGCACAAGAAAAAACGGACATTTTCAATCCTCCGTCATTGGTGTGAGTTCCATTTGTTTCCTTCTGCCGCATTACGGTTTTCCAGAGAAGATATACTTCATCGGCAAAGTAAGTATATCTTCTATGGCAAAATAAGTATATCTTCTATGGCAAAGTAAGTATATCTTCTCTGGCAAAATAAGTATATCTTCTCTGGCAAAGTAAGACTGTTATAAAAAAGTATTATTTGGGTTTCTAACAAAGATAATCAATGGCAAAAACAGAAAATATTTTCGTTAAACCCAATTTATTTCGAATTATTTATGTATCTTTGCATAAGATAGGCTGCGGTTCGGCAATTTAAGCAAGCTTATTGCGCTTACCTTACACTATCTTTGCCTCAAAATAGAAAATAATATGAGAAAGCAAATAAAAATCTTAATCGCGTTGAGATGTTTCTGATTGGAAAGAACTTGCCCAACCAGCTAAGTTCGGAATGGCAAGAGCTGCCTATCGAGGATTCTGCAAGAATCGTGAGGAGTTTTTCCAGCATTGCAAGGAACAAGCTATTACTGACAATTTATGAGCAACTTAAAGACCTCTCCACAACGCCATGCCAACATGGCGGCTATCCACGGCAAGGACACGAAGCCTGAAATGGTAGTGCGTCGCTACCTATGGGGGCATGGCTTCCGCTATCGGCTGAACCACCGACGATTGCCGGGTAAGCCTGACATCGTAATGAGGAAATACAGAACGTGCATCTTTGTGAATGGCTGTTTCTGGCATGGACATGAAGATTGCAGATACTATACCATCCCAAAGACCAATACTGAATTTTGGACCAATAAGGTAAGGCGGAACAAAGAACGTGATGTAAAAGTACAACATGAGCTGGCTTCTATGGGCTGGCACTGCATAACCGTCTGGGAATGCGAACTAAAGCCAAAAGTCAGAGAAAAAACATTGACTTCGTTGGCATATACGCTCAACAAGATATTCCTGCAAGACAGGACCGTCAAACGGTATGAGACACCAGAGGAAGAGCCAATGATGGCAGCAGAAGACGTTCCTAAAACGTATGGGAATAAGCAAACATGATAATATTGGAAGTTTATCAGGAAAACATGAAGTTTTCAACATTGAAGTGCTTTTCCCTTTGTTTCCCCATAAAAGAAAAATCAGCAACTTACGTACTAAGGTAAGTTGCTGATTTTAATGTGGACCAGACAGGGCTTGAACCTGTGACCTCCAGATTATGAGTCTGTTGCTCTAACCAACTGAGCTACAAGTCCGATTTCACTTGCGTGAGAACCACAATTCCTTTATTGCGGGTGCAAAGGTACGGCTTTTTCTTGAACTGACCAAATTTTCTGAGAAGTTTTTTCAAAAAAAGATGAAAAACAGCGTTTTTTGCATGTTCTTATAGGCTGTATGATTTATTTTCCGTATATTTGCACTCCGTATGACTTTCCCAACAGCACTTTCCTATGGTTCTCCATAGGACTCTCTGTAGGACTCTCCCTATGGCAGACAAGAAGCGATGCAGCAGGACCTCATGGGATGGCATTTTGACATACCTTATTATATAATATAGATGCCGAGAAGATATACTGTAATACTGTTGACCCTTTTCTCCTTCGCCATGACTATGGCGAAGGAGAAAAGCAGTGTACCGTCTGTCGTAGATACTGTATTCTCCATTTCCGACAGTATATCAGGGAAGCCATGGCATTATAAGGCACGCTATTACTACCGCGGCATGCTGGCTCTTAACAAGAAGAACCTCAGCATACTCTCCGCACCGAACAGAAGGTATTACATGCGCGGACACCGTGAACTTCTCACAGAAGATATCGGCGAAGTGGAATACAGTGCGCCGGATGTCTTCGCACGTAACGTGAGATACACCTACGGCTCAGAACTGAGAAACCGTGTGGCTCACACATATATCATAGACTTCTTCAATATCAAGCTTTATGACACTTACCTCCTCGGTGACCATATCCTTTCGCCGCTGCATAGCGGCAACGCCTCACGGTATATATATGCCGTAGACTCTCTATCTTGCAGCAAGACTTATGTCTCTTTCCGTGCCAAGAGGAAGAGCATGCAGACTGTAGAGGGACATTTCGTCTATGACAGCCTCCGCCACATCGTCACAGAGATGACGTTCTCTGGAGAGTATAACTTCGTGGCGTTTACAGAGCATGTCGTGATGGGTACGGAGGGCATGTCCGCCTTCTGGCCGGTAAAGGCTGTCCTTGACTTCAAATACTGGTATTACGGCAACCGCTTTGCCGGCTCGGCATGTTATGTCCCGGAATATACTCTACTTGAGGATGAATACGACATACCACGTCATTGTGATATGACAGAACGTTACGCTGTAATGTTAGACAGTGTGAAAGCCATGACAGACTCAGTACGCATTGCCTCCCTGCGTCCTATACCTCTTTCGGACGACGAGAAACGCATATACCATGAGTCGGCAATGAGAAAAGAACAGCGTAAAACGTCGGGGAAAGAGGATTATGACTCCAAGACACCTTTCTGGATGCGGCAGGTAGGGTATGTCGGAGAGGCTTTCTTCCATAGCCATAACATCGTTAAGACAGAGAATACCCTGCTCAGAGTCATGTCGCCAAACATAGGATATACGGGGCGCAACGGCGTGACATTCCGACAAGACATGGAGTTCCGCCAGAAAATAGGAAAAGGGCGTTCGCTGAGCGTGAAACCCAGCGCAAGCTATCTCTTCGGAAGGAAAGAACTGACGGGACGCACGACGACTGAACTGCTTCTCGCTCCCCGTCATAACGGCATGCTTCGCCTGGAAGGCGGCATACAGAGCATCATGAGCGACAGGGAACGTCTGCGCCTTCCCCTCACGGTGCCTGGAGACACTCTCGCCGTGCCAGACATCCTGGAGTTTCATGACCTCTTCCTTTATGCTGACGCTATGAGAGAGGTTGCCAACGGCCTTGACATAGCTGTGGGTCTGCGCATGCACAACAGAATAGCACGCGGCTTCGCCGCAGAAAACCGCGATGCTCTCGGATTGAAAAGCAGCTACCGCGACGTGGCGTCACACATTACCGTGACCTTCACACCACGCCAGCAATACTACCGCGAACGTTACCGCAAGGTACGTACGACGAGCACATGGCCTACGTTTCTCGCCTCTTTCGAGAGGGGTATCAAAGGACTCTTGGGGAGTACCAACAAATACGAGAAATACGAAGCCATGGCAACACAAGACATTCGTCTCTCACCTCATCGCCGTATGATATGGAAGGCGGGCTGGGGCATGTTCACCTCACGCTATGAGAATCGTTTCGTCCAGTATGAGTATTTCAACAACGGCATATCGACGTACAACTGGGACGATGACCGCAGCGGTGTTTTCCAACTTCTCGACTGGAGGTATTACAACAACAGCAATCATTACCTCCGTGGACATATCGTCTTGGAGAGCCCCACCCTGCTGCTCGGAAAGATGAACACACGTCTTGTGCGTTGTGAGCGACTATACGTCAATACCTTGGCGTGTGAACATCTTGTACCTTACCTTGAAATAGGCTATGGCATCTCGAACGCTTTGTTTGACATAAGCCTTTTCTCGTCATATACCAAGAAGGAGAATATGCAACTCGGTGTCAAGGCTTCGCTGAGCCTTTTTGACTGAATACAACCATTGTTGCCCTTTTCCTGTTTCTGTTGTTTCTTCCGTCCATTTGTCTGCTGCCTTACCTGATAAACAGCAGTTCACGGTATTTCGGCAATGTCCAGAGTTCGTCGCTGACGAGCAGTTCAAGTTTGTCTATCTCGCGACGTATGTCCTCCATAAGAGGAGCTACGATGTCGTGGTATGCTACGGCACGCTCACGTATACTCTCTATACGGTTGGCAATCTTTCTGTTTCCAACCAACGTAGTGACATTTCCCTCAATAGTCTCTATTCTCTGAGCTATCTCACGTATGATGTCTTTGTTATGCTTCGTCAGTTGCTCCGCCTCTTCCTTATCGAAAATCTTATACATATTCTCCACATTCCGCACCAGTTCTGTCTGGTAACGCGTTGCGGTAGGTATGATATGGTTCAACGACAAGTCTCCGAGCACTCTCGCCTCAATCTGTATCTTCTTCACATACGTCTCCCATTTCACTTCATTACGCGCCTCCAGCTCGTAAGCTTTCATCACGTCCATATCTTCAAACATCTTTATGGACTCCGGGTCAAGGTAACGGTCAAAGATGAGAGGACACGATGTCTCCACATCCAGCCCCCGGCGTTCCGCCTCCTTACGCCATTCGTCAGAATATCCGTTTCCGTCGAAATGTATCGGCTTACACGTCACTATGTCCTCCCTGAGCACCTTTACGATAGCCTCAAACTGTTCCTCACCCTGTTCTATCAATACGTCAACCCTTCTCTTGAAGTTTGTCAGAGCCTCAGCGACAGCGGTGTTGAGGGCTATCATAGCCGAAGCGCAGTTTGCCTCAGACCCTACGGCACGGAACTCAAACCTGTTTCCCGTGAATGCGAAAGGCGAAGTACGGTTACGGTCAGTATTGTCAATCATCAGTTCCGGGATTACGGGGATGTCTAACTTAAGCGACTGTTTTCCCTCAAGGTTGAAGACATCCTTGGAGTCTGTCTTCTCCAACGCTTCCAGAAGATCAGAGATCTGCTTGCCGAGGAAAGAGGATATTATGGCAGGCGGTGCTTCATTGGCTCCAAGACGGTGAGCGTTTGTAGCAGACATTATTGACGCCTTCAGCAATCCGTTGTGCTTATACACCCCCATGAGTGTCTCTACGACAAACACCGTAAAGCGCAGGTTGTCCATAGCCGTCTTGCCTGGTCCGTGAAGCAGAATACCTGTATCTGTTGACAGCGACCAGTTGTTATGCTTTCCCGACCCGTTGACACCAGCAAAAGGTTTCTCATGGAGCAGACAGCGGAAGCCATGTTTGCGTGCCACACGCTTCATCACCGACATAAGCAGCATGTTATGGTCAATGGCAAGGTTCATCTCCTCGTAAATAGGAGCTATCTCAAACTGGTTTGGCGCCACCTCGTTATGACGTGTCTTGCAAGGAATGCCCAGTTCCAAAGCCTTTATCTCCAGCTCCTTCATAAACTGTACGACACGCTCAGGAATGGTGCCGAAATAGTGATCGTCCATCTGCTGGTTGCGTGCCGAGTCATGCCCCATAAGTGTTCGTCCAGTCATGAGAAGGTCAGGACGTGCCGCATAAAGATCTTCATCGACAAGGAAATACTCCTGCTCCCAACCAAGGTTTGTGATTATTTTATTTACGTCAGGATAGAAATAATGACACACATCCTTTGCAGCCCTGCTGACGGCGGAAATGGCACGCAAGAGCGGTGCTTTATAGTCCAAGGCTTCTCCCGTAAAAGATATGAAAATCGTAGGGATACAGAGAGTATCATCAATGATGAATACCGGCGACGTAGGGTCCCAGGCAGAATATCCACGTGCTTCGAAGGTAGCCCTTATGCCTCCTGAAGGGAAAGAAGAAGCGTCCGGCTCCTGCTGCATTAGTAGCTTCCCCTCAAACTCTTCAATCATACCTCCCTTATGGTCGTGCTCTATAAAAGCGTCATGTTTCTCTGCCGTTCCCTCCGTCAGAGGCTGGAACCAGTGGGTATAGTGTGTCACGCCATTCTCTTCCGCCCATTGTTTCATGCCTGCCGCTACGGCATCGGCTATGGAACGGTCAAGTGGCGCACCGTTATCGATGACGTTAATCATCTGGTCGTATACTTTCGACGGAAGGTATTTATACATCTTGGCTCTGTTGAAGACGTATTTCCCGAAATACTCCGAAGGTCGTTCCTTCGGTACATTCACCTCAACGGGTTTTTTCTTTGATGCAGAAGAAACTGCGAGAAATCTTAGGTTTGCCATTGTTTTTTTAAATGATGCCCTGTCCTCTCCGGACAAGGGTTGTTACCGTGTGCTGCAAGAAAAATAATACGAGCAAACAAATCCTTACGCCTTGCGAATGGCAGAATTGTTTGCTTTTCGTGTGCAAAATTACATTTTTTTTATGGAAAAGGAGTTGTTATGGCTTGAGAGTGGATATTTTTTTAATATATGTTATAATTTTCCCCGCATATACTCCTGTATAAAGAGAATATGCGGGGAAATACGAGGGCTTCAATTTTTATAGCATTAATGGCTGCAAGTATTGTATAGGATTATACCGTTAAGTAAACTTAACGGCACAGGGGCAATAAGGGAGGAGGACAAGGGCAGCAAGGGAGGAGGACAGGGCAGTAAGATAAATGTGATTATTCTGTTGCCTGAACAGCAACTGCATTTCTTACAAACAGAAATCAGGCTTTATTAATAAGCACTACAGCATAAGCCGAGATGCCTTCCTCGCGTCCTGTAAATCCGAGGCGTTCTGTCGTCGTAGCTTTTATGGAGATATTCTCCACGTCAGTGTCAAGTACTTTAGCGAGACACTCCTTCATCTGCTCCACATGCGGGTTAAGTTTCGGTCGCTCAGCACATACGGTAGCGTCTATATTTCCTATTCGGTATCCCTTTTCCGCAATCAGAGTCATTGTCTTCCTGAGGAGTATCTTAGAGTCTATTCCGTCTGTCTCCTCCGCCGTGTCAGGGAAGTGATATCCTATGTCACGCATATTCGCCGCTCCGAGCATTGCGTCGCATATGGCATGTATCAACACGTCAGCATCACTGTGTCCGAGGAGTCCCATATTATGTTCAATCTTTATTCCTCCGAGCCACAGTTCACGTCCTTCCACAAGTTTATGGACATCATAGCCCATTCCTATCCTTATATTATCCATATCTTTTCCTCTATCTCTTGAATATATCCTTTATTCCGTCCATATCGAAAGACAGCGAGAAGCGCAATGTCTGGTCGAGCGGGTTTGACTTTGCCGTTGCTATAACGTAGCCTACATCGAGCGAGAAGACATTCATTTTAAATCCTGCTCCTACAGTGAAGTATTTTCGGTTACCTTTGTTCTGAGCCTCATGGTGATAACCGGTACGAATCGAGAACTGGTCATGGTAAACATACTCCGCTCCCACGCTCCACTGTATCTCCTCCAGTTCCTCTTTAAACCCATTCGGTGCGTCAGAGAAGCTTTTGAAAATACCGGATATAGAACTTATGTCGTAATAGTCTTTCTGAACACGCTCATCATAATCGGAGCTTGACTCCCCTTCCATACGTTTTGGATATGTGGGCACAAGTAGCTTATTGGCATCGGCAGCTATGGTAAAACGGTTGTACTCGTCAACAGGAATCATGAGCGACGCACCGAGACGCATATTCGTAGGTATGAACTCAGCATTGTCAGTACCTCCGAAAGAAATCTTTGAACCGATGTTGGATATGTTGAGACCGAGTCCGAGCTGGCACTCACGGTAACCTATGTTCAGGTAGTTCTGATAATAGCATGAGATATCCGCCGCAAAGGCAGAGCCAGGCGATGTATCTTCCGTATAGTCCCATGTCAGGTCTGAGTATATCCACCTTACCGCAGCACCTATAGAGAATTTCTCGCTGAGCATCATAGAGTAAGCCACGTCAACAGACATCTCGTAAGGGTTTATGGTCATGTCATACGATCCTGCGACGTCGCTGGAGGTGTACACCTCGCCAAGCGAGAAGTATCTTATAGAGCCAGAAACGGCAGAGTAGTCTCCTATACGGTAGTATCCTGCAAGATATGCGAGGTCCATATCGCTTACGAGCTGCCTCAGCCACGGTGTGTAGTTAAGTGCTATTCCCGCCCGTGATATTGTAAAAGGATATTTCGCCGGGTTCCAGTATTGCGACACCACGTCAGGGTCTGTTGCCACTCCCACGTCTCCCATACCTGCAGAACGTGCGTCAGGGGCGATGCTCTGTGATGTCACACTGTTTTTGATTGGGTTGAACATATCTGCCTTGTCCTGTGCGTAGCTGATGGCGGTAGCCAGAATCAGTAAAAGCAGAATGGATAGTTTCTTTTTCATAATAATGCGTTTTGCGTATGTTCTATGAATAGTTATTGTTTAAGGCGGGTTATATTAATTTCCTGCTATGACCATTTTTCCTGCCATAGAGGCTTTCTTGCTTCCTTCGCATGCTACGTTCACTCGGTAAATATACACACCTGTAGTCATTCGCTTGCCGGTGTTTGTCGTGCCGTCCCATGTCAGTGTGGACGTTGTTCCTCCCAGCTCAGTGTTTGGTATGATATGCAGCAGTCTTCCGTATGGGTCGTATATCTCAATGTCTATGACGACATCTGTTCCCGGTCGGTTATGCGTTATGATGAATGTCGCCCCACCGCTGTTTCTCTTTGTCTCCACGCTGAGTATCTCCGGTGTCAGTCCCTTCACCACGTTGAACGTCAGTTCTGTTGTCGACGGATTGTTCATTACGTCCCATACTCTGAAGCGCAAGCTATGGGTTCCTGGTGTCAGCTCCGGTATGGCATAAGAGACGAATCCTGATGCGTATGTCCCGAAGTCATAAGTGAAATAGTCGTTCAATGTATATGTCTGCGTTATGTCGTTGTCTATGACGAGCTGCATGTCGTGACCTATTCCCGCTCCTGAGGAGTTTATGCCGTCGCGGTCCATTATCTCCGCAAAGAAATACGGTTTGCTGTTCACCTCCCCTCCGTTTACGAAACTTCTTGAGTTAAGGTAACAGTACACAGAAGGGCCTATAGAGTCGTTGAATGAAGTCTCCGAGCCACCTATCAGGAAGCGTTCCTCTTTGCCGTGTGCTGTCGCTGCCGTCTTGTCGCTGTATGCGAAGAGCGTTATCTGTCCGCTTTTGTCAGAGTAGTTTATGTCCTTTGGCACGACGAAGTTCAGCATGAAGCGTCCGTTCCTAACACTGTCTGTACCAGAGAAGAGATTCTTCGTCCTGTCAGTAAATACGAAAGGCTCGTTTGCTTCCTTTGCGTTGTCGAAACATGTTATCTCCTCCTCGCTATCCTTTACGAGCAGGCTTATCAGTCCGTTGTAATCCTCCACGACAGCCCCGTTGTTGCTTATATGTCCAGCTACTGATACCTTGCTGTTGGCGTGTATCTGCGGCAGTTCTGCCCCATAGCTGTTTATGTCCACACCGTTTATGCTGTCAATGACACACTGCATCAGAGGCGTGTTGAGAGCCAATGCCGGGTCACCGAGTAGGCTGTATTGCAGTTTATTAACCGTTCTGTCTCTTCCCGACGTTACGAGATACTCCTTAGCCTTTCTGTTTGCCTCTCCGAGTGTTGTCCGTTTTCCCGACGACGTGTCGAGAACAGCGTTTACGAATGCGCTGTTAATGTATTTGTTATAGTTTGCATAAACCGTTCGCGTAGTACCGTAGAACGCAATACCTCCACCGTTGGCGTTTGTCAGCACGTTCTCTCCTATCGTAGGCTCCACACCGTCGAAGGGTCCCACCTGACATGATGCAGTAACCCATAGCGGCAGGTTTTTGTTCTGGAACGCCTCAAAGTCACTAAGTTCAAGCACTACCTCATGTGATATGCTGTTGCGTGCTCCGTGTCCGGAATAGTCCATTATTAGCGCACCCGCCTTCTGTTGCGATAGTATTATCTCCCTCACCTCCGGGTATCTGCTTCCTACAGTTGTTTCCTCGCGTTTGTATGCGTCCCACATAACCTTCCTGACGTTATATCCCGGATATTGTGCCTTTATGCTCTCCGCCGTCTCGTTATTGTCCTTCATGTGTAGGTTGTCGTTACCGTCGTCGCCCATGAACATCAGCACGTTCTGCCACGCCCCTGCGTTAGCGTTCTCTGCGTAGCTTATCGTCTTGTCTACGACCACCTGAGCGTCCGCTGTGGTATATACTGTAAAGCGTCCTATTCCGATGTCAGGAATACCGAGATATGAATTTCCTTCGTTAAGTTTCTCGTTGTCGTCGAGCATACCAATGAAGTCGTCAGAAACGAAGCAGTCCACCTCGTTGTATGAGTTCTCGCTTTCATAGCAGAGCAGCAGGTTGTCAGCATCGAGCGTACGGCAGTCAGAGGTCAGGAGTCTGTTGTCCCACATACAGTCTCCGAAAAGGAGGAGATATTTCGGCTGCTCTTCGTCCGTTGCCGCCCTGTCGTACATCATCTTCATGTATCTCTTGTATGCCGAGACATCGGGCGTTCCGCTTGAGAACTCGTTATACAGTTCGTCGGCCGGCACTATTCGCACGGTCATGCCGTCTTTCTCCTCGTGATGAGTCTTGAGTCGTTGCGCCTGCTGCATGAAGTGCTGTGACGTAGGTATGAGTATTGTGAGGTCTACGGAGCTGTCAGCGTGATGGTCCTGGTTAGTGATGTTATAGACATACTCCGCAGCAGGGAATGTCATCGCCGTTATGTCTTTCCCCTCGTCGACGACATTGCTTCTTATGAGGGCATAGTCCATACGCAGCGGTCCTCCCGACGTACATGCTATCTTCAGCGTATTTGTCTCTGCAAGCCCTCTGAGCCTGTATTGCAGAGTGACGTATTTTGCCTCATCGTAGTTTTCTATCTTTATGCTTCCGCTTCCCAAAATGCTGTCGTTCAATGACACCTGATATGTCGAAGCCACCTTTGCCGTCAGAACCAGCGTGAGGTAGCCTCCTGACTGAAGATTGCTATGTTCGGGACTTGCTATGGTTATCTTCCTCTCGCTTCCATTGTTTGTCATCACGGCATCCACGAGGTTTCGTCCTCCGTTCATCCATGCGTAGTTGTCCGTCTCGTAGAGCGAGTAGTATCGCGTATTGTCTTCTCTCCATTTCTCCGTCATGGCTTCAACGCTTATCGTGTCCTGCGGCGTGTCGCCCTGCGTTATGAAGTAATAGCCGTAAGAAGAGTATGGATTTCTTACCCTGAGGTTTCCTGTCCACGATACCGGTCCCTTGGCATAGAATATTCTTTTTCCGTTCACTATGGCAGTCTCTACGGGTTTCAGGTCATCGTATTCCAGCAGATATTCCGGTGTGAGAGTCTCAGGGACAATGTTTCCGCCATAGCCATAGACATGTACTTTGGCAGGGTCGGAGAATCCCGCCCGGCGTATGACGTCGTTTGTCAGTTCGTAGAACCCTGTTTCGCTAACCCTTATTTTCGCCCATTGCCCTGTTGCGAGCACAGAGTGTTCTGCATATCTGCTTCCGCTTTCCTCGCTGCGTGTCACGAGCTTTTCTCCCCTACTCTTTTCCTCCATGCTTTCCGCAGCGTTTCTTGCTGTAGCACAGGCTTTGAGCTTAAAGCTCGCAAGATACTGGTATCTGCCCTCACGAAACACTATCGGCGTGAATGAGCACAGCAGCGACGCACGTTTCCTTGCGTACGCTGTCGTTGTTTCTATTTCAGGCATGGCCGGCGGCACGTCGGGGCACAGTGCTATGTATTTTGCTTTCTCCTCCTCGGGCATGTCGGCATATTCCGGGTATTGTATCTCCACCGTGTACACCGAATCCCTGCTGTTCTCCGGCAGGGCTATGGCATAGCTTACCTTTGGCACCACGGAGTCTATCCTCACCTCCTCTTCCGTAAGGTTATGGAAATGCTGCGCCATGGCACTGACACATGTCACTGCCAATAATGCTAAGAGTATATATCTTGCTGCCTTCATGAATATCGTTCTTGCTTTGTTTGCGATGGTTTGTGAGAGCTTACGCCGTAACAGGGTGAGGTTTATCTTACGTGGAAATCGAGCACCTTGCGTTCTTCGAGATACCCTTCTATATGGTCTCCCACGTTTACCGGTCCTACTCCTGCCGGTGTTCCCGTGTAGAGTATGTCTCCCGTCTTTAACGTGAAGTATTGTGAGATAAAGCTTACCAAACGGTCAACGGAGTGTATCATCTCTGAGGTGCATGTCTCCTGTACAGTCTTCCCGTTTATGTCTCCGCGGAAGTGTATGCGCTGTATGTCGATGAACTCCTCTTTGTCTATCCATTCCCCTATCACCGCCGATCCGTCGAAGCCTTTGCATATCTCCCACGGCTGACCTTCCTCGCGCAGTTTCTTCTGCATCTCGCGTGCTGTAAAGTCTATGCCGACGGTCACGGCGTCGTAGTATCTGTAGGCGAAGCGTTCAGGTATGGTTTTCCCGAGGCGGCATATCCTCACCACCAGTTCCGTCTCATAGTCTATCTGGCCCATGAAGTCAGGCAGGAAGAAGGGCTTATGGTCTTTCAGCAGCGCAGAGTCCGCCTTGGTGAATATCACGGGGTTGCGTTTGGCATCGTCGGAGACACTCTGTTGTAATAACGTGTTTTTTATCTCTTTATTGTGTAAGGTATAGTTCATACCTACTGCAAAAATCTTCATATTGTATTATTTTAAGAAAATAAACATCACAAATACATCACTCCTTGTTGCCGGTACACGATGCGAGCGTGAGCATTTCAGTCATCAAGCTGTGCCATATCGGCTTAACTTCTGCAAAGTTACACAATTTTCTCTGTTTTACAAAACATTTTCGTGTATATTATACAAAACGCCCTATCTGCTTATGAAACAGATAGGGCATTATTACGATGATCATAATGTTTTCCTGCCACTTAAGCAGTCCCTTAGTCAGCCTGGAGAGTGAAACGCTTGAAGGCTACTACTGTAAGTTCCTTGTCAGCGTTCTGGAGATACTGTGCTACGGTGAGCTTAGAGTCCTGTATGAACTCCTGGTTGAGGAGGCAAGACTCCTTGAAGAACTTCTTCAGACGTCCCTGTGCGATGTTCTGTATCATCTGCTCTGGGAGGTTTGCCGACTTCTCCTCTGTTGTCTTGGCAATTATCTCCTTTGCCTTTGCCACGTCCTCAGCTGTTATCCAGCCCTTAGCCATGTTTGACTCCATGTGGTCCTCGCTGTCGACGTGTGCCGGGTTGATGCCAGCCTTCTTGAGAGCGTTCTCAACAGCCTTCTGTACCTGCTCCTGCTTTGTCTTCTCAACAGCCACTGCGATTTCCTCGTCGATGACAGCCTGTGACACAGACTTCTCGTCAAGAGCGAGAGGGTTCATGGCAGCTACCTGCATAGCCACGATGTGTGCCTCCTCGGCTGCCGGCTTGTTTGTCTGCACGAGTGTGCAGAGACCGTTGCGGTTCATGTGGTTGTAAGCCTCGATGTTCTCACCCTCAAGATAGTTGTATCCGTCGAGCTCCATCTTCTCGCCTGTCACGCCTGAACGCTCTGTTACAGCGTCAGCTACTGTCATGCCGTTGGCGAGGGTCAGTGCGTTGACCTCATCGAGTGTCTTTGCCTTTGCTGCTACGGCAGCGTCGATTATTTCCTGTGTCAGTTTGATATAGTCAGCTCCGTTAGCCACGAAGTCTGTCTCGCACTTCAGTGCTATTATTGCAGCGAAGCCTTCTCCTACCTTTGCGAGCACACATCCGTTTGATGTCTCTCTGTCAGCACGCTTTGCTGCTATAGCCTGTCCGCGCTGGCGGAGTATCTCCTTTGCCTTGTCCATATCGCCCTCAGCCTCTGTGAGTGCCTTCTTGACATCAGCGAGTCCTGCACCTGTCATGGCGCGGAGCTTCTTGATGTCTTCCATTGAAATAGCCATTCTTTCTGTTCGTGTATTAGAGTGGCGGCAGAGGCTGTGCCTCTTCCGTGTCCACTGTAGTTTGTAAATAGTTGCTCTTTTATTCTCTCTTCCTTCACGTTGGAACGTGAGGTTTGAAAAGATGCAAAGATGCAAATACCTGTTATGGATAATTTGCATCTTCGCATGTCGTCCGGCGGTTTCCGTTAGCCGGCGGGCCGCCTTACTTATTCTGCTGTCTCTTCAGCATCGTCCTTGCGTGCGCGGCGTGGGCTGCGTTTCTTGCCCTCTGCCGCTTCCTCGCTCTGCTCTGCGGCAGCCTTCTCGTCAGCCTTCTCAGCCTTGCGCTCTTCGAGTCCCTCAGCTATTGCTGTGCAGCATGCGGTGAGGATAGCGTCGATAGAGTCCTTGGCGTCGTCGTTGGCAGGGATAGGGAAGTCAACCTTGTTAGGGTCAGAGTTTGTGTCGCACATTGCGAAGACAGGAATGCCGAGACGCTGTGCCTCTGCTATGGCGATGTGCTCCTTGAGTACGTCAACGACGAAGAGTGCCGATGGCAGACGTGTCAGGTCAGCTATAGAGCCGAGGTTCTTCTCAAGCTTTGCACGCTGGCGTGAAATCTGGAGGAGCTCACGCTTTGAGAGGTTTGAGAAAGTGCCGTCAGCCATGAGTTTGTCGATGTTCGTCATTTTCTTTATTGCCTTACGTATAGTAGGGAAGTTGGTGAGCATACCGCCCGCCCAACGCTCGTTGACGTATGGCATGTTTACGCTTGTTGCCTTCTCGGCAACTATGTCCTTAGCCTGTTTTTTAGTAGCGACGAACAGGATTTTCTTTCCTGACTTTGCTATCTGCTTGAGAGCCTCAGCAGCCTGGTCTGTCATGGCTACTGTCTTGTGCAGATCGATGATGTGTATGCCATTGCGCTCCATGAAGATGTAAGGAGCCATTGCTGGGTTCCACTTGCGACGGAGGTGTCCGAAGTGGCAGCCTGCCTGAAGCAGCTGGTCGAAATTTGTTCTTGACATTGTCTTTTTCCTTGTTTTGGTGTTGCGGTTGTAGGGTCACGCCCTGTTGTCGCAACGGTGTTTACATTCTTTTTAATTCTTTTTTTGTTAGAACCAGCCAGCGAGTAGCCTTGCGGGTCTCTCTGGTTTAGATACTAAACAGTCTCCGTTTTCCGCCTCCCCATGCTGTGTAAATATAAAGAGGTATATACCCACTGCGTAGTAATGGCGGCATAACGGGCGAGGCGCTTTAACGCTTTGAGAACTGGAAGCGGCGGCGTGCCTTTGGCTGTCCCGGCTTCTTACGCTCTACCTTGCGTGCGTCACGTGTGATGAAGCCTGCCTGGCGCAGAGCCTTCTTGTCGTCAGCGTTTATCTTGACGAGTGCGCGGGCTATAGCGAGACGAAGAGCCTGGCTCTGGCCTGTGAAGCCACCACCGTCAAGGTTTGCCTTGATGTCGTATTTCTCAACTACCTCAAGGAGTGCGAGTGGCTGCTTTACCACATACTGCAGGATAGCTGATGGGAAATACTGTGTTAAATCCTTCTTGTTGATTGTTATCTTGCCTGTTCCCTCTGTGAGGTAAACACGAGCTACAGAGCTCTTGCGGCGACCGATTGCATTAATCTGTTCCATCTTCTGCTGCTAATTATTTGTACTGGTTGATATCAATAGCCTTTGGCTGCTGAGCCTGCTGCTGGTGCTCCGTACCCTCATAGATGTAGAGGTTATTGAGAAGTGAGCGGCCGAGAGGACCCTTTGGAAGCATACCCTTTACGGCGTGACGCAAAATCCTTTCAACACCGTCCTTCTTCGTACGGAGCTGAGCAGGAGTATTGAAACGCTGACCGCCAGGATAGCCGGTGTAGCGTGTGTACACCTTGTCTGTCTCTTTCTTACCAGTGAAAACGACCTTTGCGGCATTGATGATGATAACGTTGTCACCACAGTCTACGTGTGGAGTGAATGTTGGCTTGTACTTTCCGCGGATGAGCTTTGCAACCTTAGAGGCGAGGCGTCCGACAACCTGGTCTGTAGCGTCGACAACGACCCACTCTTTCTTTGCTGTCTCCTTGTTAACGGAAATAGTCTTGTAACTTAAAGTGTTCATTTACTTTTAATTGATTAATACTACTAAAAAACATTTATTATTCTCTTCGTGAGCGGATTCACTAACCACTGTGCTCGGCCAGGGGCACAGCTATTAACACCACGTCACTGAGGGGGCTCTAAGTTCACCCCCGGACATAATCGGACTGCAAAGTTACGATATTTTAATGAGGTGTAGGCAATACACAAAAGTGGAAGTCGCGTTATTTACGAAAGTTTAACGTTTAAATACACGTTTATGCACTAAAACAGCTGTCACTTACCGCAGGAGTGCGGAAAAGCGAGAGCTGGATGCTTTTCACCTTTGACAGCTGAAGGAAGAGACGGAATGCGTCTCGTACCACTACAAGAAAACGCCGAATATACCCCCGAAATTTTTATAGGCTTAAAAAAATATTTTTATAGGCATGAAAAAATATTTTTATAGGCATAGAGATAAATCTTCATAGTATAGCCGTTTTTTTGCCGTTACCATACAGTGTAGTTTAACTATTTAGGTTGACTACTTTTCGTCTTATTCATAAAACGGGTTGACAAGTTATTTATTTGTCTTTTTCCCCTTGGAGCAACATGATTACGAGTCAGGCGGACGAACATGGTAAAAAAAACAGCAAAAACTTGCATTATTAAAGAAAAAGAGCTAACTTTGCATCAGTTTCTAATATTTACACTCCAAAGTCTTCAAAAAAACAAGCATTTACATGCCTTTTTCCCTACGGCATCCAATAACTCAAGCTTTTCCATAAAACAATTATGGGGAAGTATAATAAACAATTATAAAAACCTAAAACATCATGAGAAAAATCTTATTCACAATTGCGTTAGCAACATTAGGGTTGCACGCTTCAGCATCAACACCAGATGACAATTTCTTGGACATCGCGTATTGTGTAATCATCACCGAGTGCGGAGAAGAAGTAAAAATACCGGCAAAGGATTATACAGTTGAAGAAATTGAAGAAATGATAGACAAATACACAAAAGAATTATGCAAGGATGCTAATAACGGTCCGCTGAACAATTAAACCGACAAACAGGTCACCATACATAATTTACCTGTATGGCGACCTGTTCTATAATTAGTATTATGAAGACATTACATACATTATTATATATTTTATTTTTCTCATGCTTCACCGCTCATGCCGAACAGAGCGACAGTGTCCTGTTTAAGGTGACGTATTACACAACCTTCAAATCATTCATTGAGCGAACAGATTTACACGTAGACGAACTCGTTCTGGAAGTAGGTGAACAACAAACGAGGTTTTACTCTTTATACAGAAAGATGCGTAAGGAGAGAATGGACAGCCTGAAAGCTTTGGGTGTGGATGCCTTTGCCATTCAAGGAATGATTGGAGATATTCCACGTAATTATTACAATTACATGATATACAACAATTATCCTGAGAACGGCAAGAGGCATGTTGAATGCAAGCATTATCATGGTTTATTCTACGAAGAGGATATGGATATCCCACAATGGGAGATTGTAGAAGGTGACAGCACAATATTGGGATACAAATGCCAGAAAGCTGTGGGCACATACCGCGGACATTACTGGCAGGTGTGGTTCACACCAGACATACCCGTTTCGTACGGCCCATGGAAACTGAGCGGACTGCCGGGGCTTATTCTTCATGCCTATGACGCAAAGGCGTTCTGTACATACGATGCCATAGCCTTTGAGAACGGAAAGGGCGAGACATTATATACACCGAAAACAAAGGCGCAACGTTCTACACGAGAACAAGATCTTAAGCTCGTGAAACTTAGTTCGGCTAATTCTGTGGCTTATTTCAAGTACTTCGGATTACAGACATTCGACACATACACCGACAGGAACGGCATAGTGAAGAAAATGCCAACGCATACGGCGATATTATTAGAAGACGAGTAGACACCGGCTCTCTAATTATCGAAAACAAAAAACAGATTTTTCAAATGCTATTATGAGAACCTCTCGTACATTATTTATATATATATTCCTTCTCTCTTGCTTCACCGCTCATGCCGAACAGAGCGACAGTGTCCTGTTTAAGGTGACGTATTACACAAACCACAAATCATTCATTGAGCGAACAAATTTACACGTTGACGAACTCGTTCTGGAAGTAGGTGAACAACAAACGAGGTTTTACTCTCTATACAGAAGGATGCGTAAGGAGAGAATGGACAGCCTGAAAGCCTTGGGTATTGATGCCTTTTCTATGCAAGGAATGATGGCTGATTTACCACGCAGTTATTATAGATATATGGTATATAACAACGTTCCAGAGAACGGCAAGAGACACGTTGAATGCAAGCATTATCATGATTTATTCTATGAAGAGGATATGGATATCCCACAATGGGAGATTGTAGAAGGTGACAGCACAATATTGGGATACAAATGCCAGAAAGCTGTGGGCACATACCGCGGACATTACTGGCAGGTGTGGTTCACACCAGACATACCCGTTTCGTACGGCCCATGGAAACTGAGCGGACTGCCGGGGCTTATTCTTCATGCCTATGACGCAAAGGCGTTCTGTACATACGATGCCATAGCCTTTGAGAACGGAAAGGGCGAGACATTATATACACCGAAAACAAAGGCGCAACGTTCTACACGAGAACAAGATCTTAAGCTCGTGAAACTTAGTTCGGCTAATTCTGTGGCTTATTTCAAGTACTTCGGATTACAGACATTCGACACATACACCGACAGGAACGGCATAGTGAAGAAAATGCCAACGCATACGGCGATATTATTAGAAGACGAGTAGACACCGGCTCAAAGATGGAAGACAGGTGCCGATAAACCATGACATAATATGAATACAATAAGATTTCTTCAATATATCATACTCGTTGCGGCATATATAGTGCCTGTCACGCTATACGCCGGAGATATAAAAGGAAAGGTAAAAGGAAAGGACGGTTATTTGGCTGGAGTGAACGTGGTGGCGACAGACGCTGCGGGGAAAACCGTGGCATACTGCATAACGGACCGCACAGGAAGCTTTACGCTGACAATTCCGGAAGGACGCGACGCACAGAACGTGAGTTTCAGCCATATAGGATATTCCAAGAAGACGATGCCGACAGGCAAGATAAGCCCCGTGATCACCATGCAGGAGAGCATGGCGAAGCTGAAAGAGGTAAAGGTGCGCGGAAGACGCATACGCCGTTCCGGGGACACCCTGACATATAACGTCAGCAGTTTCGCCATGCCGCAAGACCGCAGCATCGCCGACGTCATAGCGAAAATGCCAGGACTGGAGGTAAAAGACAACGGGCAGATAATGTATCAGGGTGAGCAGATAAACAAGTTCTACATAGAGGGTCTCGACCTTATGGGCTCAAAATATGGTGTGGCAAGCAAGAACATCTCTGCCGCAAAGGTGAAGAGCGTACAGGTATATGAGAACCACCAGGCGGTGAAATCGCTGAGAGGTGTTTCGTTCAGCGAAAAGGCGGCACTGAACATCGTCTTGAAAGAAGACGCCAAAGCAGTATGGAACGCCAACGCAGAACTGGGCGCAGGAGCCGGCGATGACTTTCTCTACGACTGCCGCCTCATGGGCATGCGCTTCACAAAGTCTTTCCAAACCCTCATGATGTACAAGAACAACAACACCGGGGGAAATATCTCCGGAGAGGTGCAGGACCTGATATCGGCGAGGGGCGGAGTGGCAACCAACGAGTCGGGTATTCTAACCATGATGGGAGGAGGGACATCAGGACTGCCACGCCAGCGGCAGACATTCAACGACAGCCACCTCGCAGCCGGCAACTGGCTGTGGAAAACGGGTAAAGACAGCCAGCTGCGCATTCAGGGCAATGTGCTTGCCGACAAAACAGACATCAGGAGCATGTACTCGACATCTTACCTCACGCTCGACGGCATTCCTACGGTGACTGAGGAACAACAGACAGAAAACACACGCAGCGAGTGGAAAGGTGAGGCAAACTACGAACACAACGGCGAGAAGTTCTTCGTACGCAACAACATAAGGGGATACATAGACTTCAACAAAAGCCTCGGAACAGTAGTATGCAACGGAGCGGAGAAACACATGGAGGTGACGCCAAGAAAAAGGAGCGTTGTTGAGGATATAAAGATTTCGCACACCACAGACAAGAAAAACGTTTACGAGATAGGGGGAGCAGTAGCCTATCATTACTTTCCAGGACAGCTGCTCACCGTAAACGGTACGACGGAACGCCTGAACCTGGAACTTCTGCAGGCGGTGGGAAAACTGAACTACCGCATGAAGATGGGCAACCACTACTTCAGCAACGAGATAGGGGCGGAATACCGCAGCCAGAACTTTGACGTCGCCATGGACGAGGAGCGTCAGAAAGCGACATACAGCCTTGCGCAGGCATACTGGCGTATAGCCACGTCGTTCGTATTCGGAGAGCACAGAATAGATGGCGGGGTGAAGACGAGTCTCGCACGTCAGGAATACCGCAGCTCCTCCTCAGAGCACGTCTTGCTCACTCCCTCGCTGACGTGGATATGCAAGATCGGCATTCTCTCCAAGCTGTCGGCAAACATCTCATCTACCACGATGCCGATGATGGGAATGCAAATATACGACACTCCGATATTCACCAGCTACCGAACAAGACGTGTGAACAGAGGAGAGACGGCGACGACACGCAACATCATGGCAAGCATGGCATACGAATACACCAACGCAGTGAATGGACTGTTCTTCTACATACGTCCGTCGTACTCAAACAGATACGGCAACTACCTCTATGAGACGTCGCTCGAAGACGACGTCTACACCATGAGCGCGACAGACAAAAGGAGCACCGTAGAGACGTTCAGCGTCATGGCAAATGTCAACAAGACCGTGATGTGGGCAGGACTGTCGTTAGGGGCAGAAGCGTCATTCCATGTCACAAGCCTCCCTCTCCTAATATCAGGAGACATCCACGACGCACGCATGAAGGGAGTAACGGGAAGCCTGACATACTCTATGAGACCGGCGTCTTTCATCTCTTTGGAGGGCAAGAGCAGCATAAGCTTCAGCAAGCAGGAGAACCGCACGAAGCCTGCCCTCTCCTCCGGTTCCACCAGCAGCTTCGACCACTCCCTCAGCCTTTTCCTCTCGCCGGCGAAGTGTTGGCTGGCAGGAATACAGAACACTCTCCTCCACAGCAGCGAGAAAGACTTCGGAGTAAACTATTTCTGCGACATGACGCTGAGCTACAAGACAAAGAGATGGGAAATGGTACTGAAAGCCGCAAACATCATAGGCACCTCAGAGTATGAGAGGCGTTTCATTGGAAGCACCATAGAGACATACAGCATGACACGACTCCGCCCGAGGGAGGTCGTCGCAAAATTCTCTTTCGACATATAACATAAACTGCCTGCCTCTATATGCGTACCTTAATATAAACAATAAGGAACAGCAGAAAAACAAGCAAAGAAACAGCAGAAAACAGACAAAGAAACTGCAGAAAACAAAAAAAAACGGCGGAAAACAAACAAAGAAACTGCAGAAAACAAACAAAGAAACAGCAGAAAACAAACAAAGAAACGGCGGAAAACAAGCGAAGGAACGGCGGAAAAACAAGCAGGGACGGCAGGAACAAACAAACCGGATATAAGAGAAACGTGAGCTCAATGAAAGAAAGTCATTGAGCTCACGTTGTCATTACCCCTCCGCCCCTGTGCCCTGGGCGTCAGCCCTGAGCTTTATTCATTCAGGTCGCGTAGGTTTTTCCAGTTAGAGGAAGAAGGTATTGTCGTCGTCTCCGGCTTGAGATATTCCTTTGCTGAATCGAAGGCTATCAGCACGCCGTCGTTTATCCCGCTTCCTCCCTTAACGTCAGGGTGTATGCGGTGTATCTTATTCGTCAGTTCTCCTACAAATATCAGATGTCCTGTCGCGGCATCCATCCAGAACACTTTCTTTGTCTTTCCTGATACTTTTCTTAAATCGACGCTCATCTCCCTCGCCGTATAGTTGTAAACCATAAGATAGTCCTTTCCCCTTGTCGCTATAAGACGGTTGTAGCGTGTTCCGTTTTCCCCGCTTATTATGCTCTGGTCGGGAATGCGGTCGAAATACGGGAATGCGAGCATGAGGTGCTTCAGATATTTCATCTGTGAAAAGCCCGGATCGCGTAATGCCTGATACCACGACTTCACATCCCCAGCGTCGCCATAGCTTGTGCCATAGCCCGGTTTTAGGAACTGCATGATGGCGTTATGGCCGTAGGTGTGTCCGCAAGAACCGGCGAAGACCGACCAATAGGCGTAACGTCGTACGTCACAATCCATCCAGCGAGGCTCCTTGGAGTCGTGAAGTCCCTGAGGAATGTCCTCATAGCTCGGCTCTGCGTCGAGCACCGGCTTCATAGGTTTGTACGCCCATGTAGAGTCAACATACATCCAGTTATCCTCCTCGGTATTGTCAGGTATAGGATAGTCCTTGTTGCCCATGCGCTGGCCATAGCGGCGGTGTCCCGACTGGAATGTGTGGAAATCCATCCATGGCGACTTGCTGAACCACTTTGCGCTCGTGTACCTTCCGCGCGGATGATATGTCATGAGGTGGTTCTTGTCTATAGACTTTATCGTTGTGGCGAGAGTGTTCCAGACCTCTGTGTTTATGTCGCCCTGAATGTCGCCGCCCATAAACCATATTATATTCGGAGCGTCCTTATATCTGTTTGCGAGGAATGTGCCGTATTTCACTGCATCGTCGGCAGAGAGCAGTCCTGCCTTCACCAATCCTCCCCAGATACATACCATACCGATATATATTCCCTCGTTCTGCGCCTGCTTTACGATATAGTCCATGTGGTCCCAGTATCCGTAGACACCCTTACGGTCTATGCCGCTGAAGTTCCAGCCGTCGATGTTCGACATCTGTCCGTATGCGTTATACGCCGGCACGCCGTCAATGACCTGCACCTGTACCACGTTATATCCCGCCTCACGACATCTCTGAAGGTAATATGCCGCCTCCGCTCTGTCTGTGCGTTCCGGCAGCAGCCAGCCCGTCTCCCCGAGCCAGAAGAACGGAGCACCGTTCTCGTGCTGCATATACCTTCCGTTTTCTGAAATCACCAGTTTTCCGTTGTCCCATGGCTTCATGTTGCCCTCTGCGCCTGCTGTCAGCGCGATAGAGAGCAGTAATGCTGATATAATTTTTCTCATAGCGTATATTTTATTTCGTTCAGTTCTTTACATTCACCGTCTGTCCCGGCTTTGTCATGATGTCATACATATAAGCCTTTGGTGCGCCTACGGGGTTCAGCTCCACCTCGCTGTTGTTGCGTGTGGCGAGTGTTACAGGTGTCGCGAACAGCGTGTTCGGGTTCTCGCCCTTCGCCTTTCGCAGTCCATTCACAGGATATGCCGTGCGTATTCTGAGGTTTCCGCCTATCGTAGAGCGTATCTTACATGATGTTATCTTTCCGTCTTTCCATGTCATCTCGTCGATTACGAAGCCGCCCCTGAGACATACTCCCGTAATCTTTCCCTCGCTCCATACCGAAGGCACGGCAGGGAGGAGATAGACGAAACCGTCGTGGCTCTGGACGAGCATCTCTGCTATTCCGGCGGTACACCCGAAGTTGCCGTCAATCTGGAACGGCGGGTGAGCGTCGAAGAGGTTGCCAAACGTTCCGCCACTCTTTTTCTTATTTCCGTAAGGCACAAACTTATCGTCGGTAAGCGTCAGCTGCTCTTTTATGAGTTTATAGGCATGTTCTCCGTCGAGCATACGCGCCCAGAGACATACCTTCCACCCCATGGACCATCCCGTAGAAGGGTCGCCACGGTGAATGAGCGATGTCCTTGCAGCATCAAAGAGCTGCGGAGTGCGGAACGGCGAGATGCTTGTTCCGGGATACACTCCGTAGAGATGTGAGACATGTCTATGGACATCCTTAGGGTCGTCCCAGTCATTAGCCCATTCCTGCAACTGCCCCCAGCGGCCTATCGTGCCAGGAGTCAGCAAGGCTATGCGTCCGGCATAATGGCGTGCCAGCTCATCGTCAACGCCCAGCTCACGTGCGGCGAAAGCCACGGTGCCGAAGACCTCGGCGCAGAGCTGGTCGTCCATGGCACATCCTGCGGCGATATTCTTCGACCCACCGTTGGCAGGGTGAAGGTTCTCCGGCGATACGGAAGGGCAGATGACGAGGTGTCCCGTATTAGGATCTTTAACCAGCATCTCGTCCATAAACTGTGCCGCACCTTTTATTATAGGGTAATACTCCTTGAGGAAAGCCTTGTCGCCGGTAAAGAGATAATGGTCGAGAAGATGATGACACAGCCATGGTCCTCCTGCCATCCACAGTCCCGAAGCCGAACGGTCCACCGGTCCTGTTATGCGCCAGATGTCAGTATTATGATGCAGCACCCAGCCGCCTGCGCCGTACATCACCTTTGCCGTCTCGGCTCCCGTAGTGCTCACCTCACGTATCAGGCGGAACAGGGGTGCGTTAAGCTCTGAAAGGTTTGTCACCTCTGACGGCCAGTAGTTCATCTCAAGGTTTATGTTACACGTATATTTCGAGTCCCACGACGGCAGGAGCTTGTCGTTCCAGATACCCTGAAGGTTTGCCGGCTGTCCCTCGGGCTGTGAGGAGCAGATGAGGAGATACCTTCCGAAGGCGTAGTATGTCGCCACGAGGTTGTTGTCATTGTTCTCCTTGAATTTCTCCACGCGCTGGGATGTGGTAAGCTGCGGGAAACGGTTCTCGCCGAGCCAAAGCTTTGAACGGTTCATGTATTTCTGGAAGAACGCCACGTGGTCAGCACGGTCAGCGAGATAGTCGTGCGCCATGGCTTTCTGAAGGTATTCACGGCTTCTTGCTGCCTCGTCGGCAGAGATGTCGGCGTAGTTGACGAAGTTCGTCGCTATGCTGACGTAGACTATAGCCTCGTCAGCTCCTGTGACACTCACCACACCGTCGCGCGACACCGTCTTTCCGCCCTTTGTCTTTACGGCAAGGCGTCCCATAAACTTCACCTTACCTTTCAGTCCCTCATGTGTCGGTGTTACACCTTCCAGCGAGACCTCCTTGCCCTCGCTCTTTATTATCACGTCGTGATGCGGCGAAGAGAGGTTGGCGTTGAACGTTATGGCTCCGCCCTTTGAGGCGGTCAGCCTGACCTTTATGACATTGTCGGTGAAAGACGTCAAGGCCTCCCGGCGGTAACGTATGCCGCCTGCCGTATATTCCGTCACGGCAATGGCGGAGTCAAGTGACAGATAGCGTTGGTAGTCACTGTAATCCGCATGTCCTGTCATGGAGATATGCAGGTCGCCGAACGTCTGGTACGGCATGCCGTTGTTTGAGCCGGACATCAGATGTTCGTCTGCCATCTTTTGTGCCTCGGCGTATTTTCCGGCAAAGACGAGGTCACGAACCTTTCCGACATACTCTTTAGAAGTCTTGTTGATGTTGTTGTTAGGTTGCCCTGCCCATATCGTCTCCTCATTGAGCTGGATGCGTTCCGTGGTAGGAATGCCGTAAACCATAGCTCCGAGACGGCTGTTGCCCAACGGCAACGCCTCCGTCCACACCTCAGCGGGAGAGTTATACCACAGGCGGTACTCCTGGGCGGAGACCGTCATAAAGCAACACAAGGCGCATAGCGCTAAAAACGTTTTATTTATCATAGTATAAAAATTTAGTGTCACGAACACTTCTCATAGGCGGGGAAAACAAAGGTATAAGCCTATAAAGGTCATTCTGTCTGCAAAGATAATGTATTTTTTCCTATTAAAAAAGGAAAAACGAATAATTTATTGTTTTTCTTGAAAAAACATAGCGTAAAAGGTGGAGATTTACCAAAACATAGACCTCAACCTTAGTCTTTACCTTGAACTTAACCATACCCTTTGCCCTTAAACTCAAATATAACCTTATTTGAATCTTAACGTAACCCTGACCTCGGCCTTAACTTATCCCTGACCTTGGTCTTAACTTATCCCTGACCTTGGTCTTAACTTATCCCTGACCTTGGTCTTAACCTATGCCTTAACCTTATATCTGATATCTGCAAGACAGAGTTTTTACATGGATTTCCGGCGACGGAGTGTTTTGTCGGAATTTATAGCCAAGGTCATAACAAAGCCCTGTGACAGGGTTGAGGAGAAGATGTTTTTACTAAAAAACGCTAAAATACACATTTCAGACAAAAAAATTGCTTTGTTACGAAGATTTTTCATAATTTTGTAGTCAGAAAGATCAAACGTAACATTACGCATAGAATATGAAAGGAATAGTTCTCGCCGGAGGTTCCGGCACACGTCTGTACCCAATCACTAAGGGCATCAGCAAACAACTTATGCCGATATACGACAAACCGATGGTTTATTATCCCATCTCTGTCCTGATGTTGGCGGGAATACGTGAGATACTCATTATCTCCACCCCTCACGACTTGCCAGGGTTCAAACGCCTACTCGGTGACGGCAGCGACTATGGAGTATCTTTCACCTACGCCGAACAGCCGTCGCCCGACGGACTGGCACAGGCGTTTACCATAGGACGTGAGTTCATCGGCGACGACTCAGCATGTCTGGTGCTTGGCGACAATATCTTCCATGGAGCAGGATTCACGAAAATGCTTAAGGAAGCCGTGCGCACCGCTGAGGAGGATAAGAAGGCTACGGTATTCGGATATTGGGTTAACGACCCTGAGCGATATGGAGTGGCAGAGTTCGACCGCAACGGCAACTGCCTGTCGATAGAGGAGAAACCAGAACACCCGAAGAGCAACTACGCCGTGGTAGGACTGTATTTCTATCCGAACAAGGTCGTTGACGTGGCAGCAAAGATAAAGCCTTCGGCACGTGGAGAGTACGAGATAACCACCGTAAACCAATGGTTCCTCGACGACGGAGAACTGAAGGTGCAGACTCTGGGACGCGGCTTCGCATGGCTTGACACGGGTACTCACGACTCTCTCTCTGAGGCTTCGACATATATTGAGGTGCTTGAGAAACGCCAAGGACTGAAAGTGGCTTGCCTTGAGGCTATTGCCTTCCGTCAGGGTTGGATTAACGAAGAACGGATGAGAGCCCTGGCACAGCCTATGATAAAGAACCAATACGGGCAGTATCTTCTCAAAGTCATTGACGAACTGAAACGTACGGGCAACCCGAATCTTGACTAAGGAGTGGGTGGGGAGAACACTACAACAGAGAGGAAAAAAGATAACAAAAACAGACAACGGCATAACTTATGGAAGTCATAAAAACAGACATTGAAGGAGTGGTAGTCATCGAGCCACGGGTATTCCGCGACCCAAGGGGCTATTTCTTCGAGAGTTTCTCACAGCGTGATTTTGAGGAGAAGGTACGCAAGATACACTTCGTGCAGGACAACGAGTCAATGTCGGGCTACGGGGTCATGAGAGGACTGCATTTCCAAAGCCCTCCCTTCTCGCAGAGCAAACTCGTAAGATGTGTGAAAGGTGCCGTGCTCGACGTCGCCGTGGATATACGCAAAGGCTCTCCGACATACGGAAAGCATATAGCATGCTTGCTGACAGGACACGACGACGAGGGAAGGCGCATAGCTGAGACTCTCTTCCCCGAAGGGCTGAAGGGATTGGAACGCCAGCCGTCGACAATGGAAGGACTGCAGTTCTTTGTGCCACGGGGCTTTGCACATGGGTTTTCCGTGCTAAGCGAAACAGCGGTGTTCCAGTATAAATGCGACAATTTCTATACTCCTCAAGCCGACGGCGGCATCTCCATCGTCGACGACAGCCTTGGCATTGACTGGAAGATACCCGTAGAGCGTGCGCTGCTCTCTGATAAAGACACGCACCACTGCCGTCTCTGCGACTTCGACTCGCCTTTCTGCTTCTCCGACAATCTCTACCCTGAGCTTTAGCACCTCCACCGGACACAGAAAAAAACATTACACGCATAAGGTAAGAATTCTTTAGAACCCACCATAAATACAAGACATGAGCAAAAGAAACATCGTCATTACCGGTGGAGCCGGATTTATCGGCTCTCACGTGGTACGGCTTTTTGTAAACAAATATCCGGAGTATAACATCATAAACCTCGACAAGCTGACATACGCCGGCAACCTGGCAAACCTTAAGGACGTAGAGGACAAGCCGAACTATAAGTTTGTGAAAATGGACATCTGCGACTTCGACGCTTTCTATGCCCTTATGCAGGAAGAGAAAATCGACGGCATAATACATCTTGCAGCTGAGAGCCATGTCGACAGAAGCATCAAAGACCCGTTCACCTTCGCACGTACCAACGTCATGGGAACTCTCGCCCTCCTGCAAGCCGCAAAACTGTATTGGGAGTCACTGCCGGAGCGTTACGAAGGCAAACGGTTCTATCATATCTCTACAGACGAGGTCTATGGCGCACTATCCATGAACCATCCGGAAGGCATACAACCCCCTTTCGCCACTACGGCAAGCTCTGCCGAGCATCACCTCGCATACGGTGATGACTTCTTCTACGAGACAACGAAATACAACCCTCACAGCCCCTACTCTGCCAGCAAGGCAAGCAGCGACCATTTCGTCAGGGCATACCACGACACCTATGGCATGCCGACTATCGTCACCAACTGCTCGAACAATTACGGACCATATCAGTTCCCCGAGAAGCTGATACCGCTGTTTATAAACAACATACGAAACCGTAAGGCGTTGCCGGTATACGGCAAGGGAGAGAACGTGCGCGACTGGCTCTTCGTTGAAGACCATGCACGTGCAATAGACGTCATCTTCCACAACGGCAAGGTGGCTGAGACGTATAATATCGGAGGCTTCAACGAATGGAAGAACATAGACATCATAAAGGTGGTGATAAAGACCGTTGACAGAATACTCGGCAGAGCCACCACAGAGCGGGATGCTGACGGCAACATGTTAGAGGTATATCCTGACATGGACCTTATAACATTCGTCACTGACCGTCTGGGACATGACGCACGCTATGCCATAGACTCTACGAAGCTACAGAAAGAACTGGGCTGGGAGCCTTCACTACAGTTTGAGGAGGGCATAGAGAAAACAGTAAGGTGGTATCTCGACAACGAGGAATGGATGAAGAACGTCACCTCAGGAGATTACCAGAAATACTATGAGGCCATGTACGAAAAGAAGTGAGAAAAAAGTCCCCACTTCACTTTACTTAGAACACAAAAGAAGCAATGCTTTTACGGAGATAATCCATTAAAGCATTGCTTCTTATATTTAAGATGGGTTCTATTAATTGCCACCTTAATTTCATGCATGATAGTAATCCTTGGCAGCCTAATGATGCAGAAAATGCATATTCTCCAGCCATATCGGGCAAAGAAAGTCCCTTGTCACTTACACAGTTTGCATCCCTCACACTTCGACAGCTCGCCTCTGAACCTTTTCTCTATGAGATAATGCAGCCTGTCCCTGAGCGGTTCGAGAGGGATATTATCCACCACCTCCGTGATGAATGCCGTCTGCAGAAGCATACGCGCCTCACTGAGCGGTATACCTCTCTGCTGCATGTAGAAGAGAGCCTTGTCGTTAAGCTGGCCTATCGTAGAACCGTGAGAGCATTTCACATCGTCGGCATAAATCTCCAGCATAGGCTGAGTGTACATTCGGGCCGTCTTCGTGGAGAGAAGGTTCTGGTTCGTCTCTTCGCTGAGCGTCTTCTGCGCATCCTGTCTCACCAGGACCTTTCCTGCGAAAGCGCCAACAGCATTGCCGTTGAGCACATACTTATACAGTTCGTGGCTTTGGCAGTGTGGCACAGCATGGTCTATGAGGGTATTGTTATCGACATGCTGCTCCTTGTCGGCTATCACCGCACCATTCATCCAACACTCCGCGCCCTCCCCGTCGAAGGTCAGGCGTGTCGTCTGACGTGTCTTTCCGTTGTGGAGGGTGATAAGGTTATGGTGAATGCGTGAGTTTCTCTGCAAGGAGAGGTATGTGTTTGCCACAAGAGTATTGCGCTGGTGAGTCTCTTCAAGACCGTAAATCTCAATGTCGGCATTCTCTCTGGCAAAGACCTCCATGACCTGAGTAGTGAGGAACACTTTGTCGTCTGCGGAATGGTCACAGAAAAGCACCTTTACCGAAGAGTCCTCTTCGGCTATTATCACCACCCTTCTGTTCACCATCATGTCGACATCGCTCCTCAGGATATTCACCACTTGTATCGTACGTTCCATCTTCACATGACGTGGGACGTATATAAGCAACCCGTCCTGTGCGAGGAGAGTGTTCAGAGCAGTCGTGGAGTCACGGTGTCGTGAAGCCAGACGGTTGTAATATCCCGCTACAAGCTCCGGGCGTTGACGTGCCATGCGGCACAAGGAGTCAATCACCACACCTTCCGGCAGTTCCACTTTCGGCAGGGCCTTGTCATAGAAACTGTCGTTAACGACGAAGAAGAGCAGGGTGGAGAGGTTGGGCACGTCACACCTGAAGGCATCGTAGGGATTTACAGGAATATCCAAGCGGTTGACATTAACTCCAAGGTCGGGAGCGAAGAGCTCCTGCATGTCTGTGTATTTATATTCTTCTGCAGAACGTCTTGGCAGGGGATTCTCACGCAAGAGAGCCAGAGCCTCTTCGCGTGGAGCGTTCATCACATCACAACTGTGCGAACAGATCATCTCCCCGCAGTCTTCATACAGTTTTACATATTGTGTCGTAGCGTTGTTTGTCATTGTTCTGTCACCTCAGCCTTTATCCAGTCATACCCCCTTTGCTCTATCTCTTTTGCCAGTTCCGGTCCTGCCGTCTTCACTATGCGTCCGTTCCAGAGCACGTGTATCACGCTGGGCTTGATCATCTCCAGAAGCCGTTCGTAGTGAGTGATGACTATCGTTGACGTCTTCTCCGTATGCAGCATGTTGACACCCTGCGCCACGATGCGCATAGCGTCGACATCAAGCCCGGAGTCCGTCTCGTCGAGAATGCTCAACGTAGGTTCGAGCATAGCCATCTGGAATATCTCGTTACGTTTCTTCTCGCCTCCCGAGAAGCCCTCGTTCACGGAGCGGTGAGCCAGTTTGTTGTCCAGATCAACAACCTTCCTCTTCTCTCTCATGAGTTTCATGAAGTCGCTGGCGTTGAGGGGTTCCAAGCCCTGATACTTACGCTTCTCGTTTATGGCGGCACGCATGAAGTTTGTCATGGAGACTCCCGGGATTTCTACAGGATATTGGAAAGAGAGGAAAAGCCCTTCATGGGCACGGTCTTCAGGACTCATCTCAAGCAGGTTCTTGCCGTTATACCATGCCTCGCCCTCCGTCACTTCATACAGCGGGTTTCCGACGAGCACTGCCGAAAGCGTGGACTTGCCTGAGCCGTTAGGTCCCATAATGGCATGCACCTCCCCGTCGTTTATTGTCAGGTTGATGCCTTTTAGTATCTCTTTGTCGCCTATTCTGGCGTGTAGGTTCTTTACTTCGAGCATATTGTTTTTCTTTGTTTTCGCCTTACATAATGTGCAAGGACATAACGTTTTTACACTAAATAATGTGCAAAAGTACGAATATTTTTTCTATTTCTCACACTATAAAGACAAAAATAATCATAATCTATGCTTATTTCTACATTTTTTAGTTACCTTTGCATTCGTAAGGTGAGTTCTGTCTGCCACCGCTATCTCACACAAAAAGCAGGTTGGTGATACATTGGGGAAAGATTGTTGGATGATTTATATTTCAAAAAAGTAAGACGTACTGTTATAGCATAAAAAACAAAAGACGATTATGAACATATCTGTTTACTGCTCGGCAAACGACACTATCGACGAGCGTTTCTTCGCTGCCACAAAAGCTTTGGGAGAGTGGATTGCACACAATGGACATACCTTGGTATGGGGTGGCGGCAACTGTGGACTGATGGGGTGTATAGGCGATGCCGTACACGACAACGGCGGACGCACTTTTGGCATGGTGCCAAAGGCTTTGGAACATAGCGGAAGGGTTTCGGAGAAGATTGACGTCTTCTTCCCCTGCGACTCGCTGACCGACCGCAAAGACCTTATGATACACCATTCTGAGATTGCCATAGCCTTACCGGGGGGCATTGGCACGCTTGATGAAATCTTTACGCAGGCTGGCGGCAACACTATAGGTTTCCACCGGAAAAAGGTAATAATATACAACCTCTTCGGATACTACAACCCGATGTTCCTCATGCTCGACAAAATGCAGGAGGCGGGTATGATACGCGGACACTGGCGTGACTTCCTCGACGTTGCCGACTCACTCGACGAAATAGCAGCATTAGTGGAGAAAACATGCTGATTAGTAACAAATAGCCTGACAAAAGGAAAAAACAGACATCTATGACAAATAAATAACATGTCAGAGAAAGAAAAAAGACATTTCTTTTTGAACTACGCTAAAAAATGAGTATATTTGCAAAAAATATTTTTATCAATGGCAAATTTTGAAGAATTAGGAGTTTCTCCCGTGCTTCGTAAGGCAATAGAGGAAATGGGCTTTGTTATGCCCATGCCTGTACAGGAAGCAGTAATACCACACCTTCTAAAACAACAGACAGTACAGGAGGGTGAGGACAGTATGACACCAAGCGAAAAAGAGGAAAGCCGAGACCTCATAGCATTGGCACAAACAGGAACAGGCAAGACTGCGGCTTTCGGACTGCCTCTCTTACAACGTATAAACGTTTCGTCACGGACAACACAGGCCGTGGTAATGTCGCCGACACGAGAACTATGCCTGCAAATAAGCGACGACCTGAAGGATTTCGGAAAATATATCGAGGGGCTGAGGGTAGCTGCGGTTTACGGAGGTGCTCCGATAGACTCACAGATACGTCAGCTGCGTAAAGGCTCCCAGGTCATCGTGGCAACACCGGGACGTCTTGTAGACCTTATAGAACGCGGAGTGGCTGACATATCCTCTGCCGGGACTATAGTTCTCGACGAGGCAGACGAAATGCTTAACATGGGATTCGCTGACAGCATAAACGCCATTTTCGACAAGCTTCCAGAAGAACGACGCGTGCTGCTGTTCTCTGCAACAATGTCGAAAGAGGTCGAGAGGGTGGCACGACAATACCTCCATAACCATAAAGAGATTGTTGTGGGGTCACGCAACGAGGGCGCAGAGAATGTCGACCATACTTTCTATATGGTTCACGCAAAGGACAAATACCTTGCACTGAAACGTATCGTGGATTTCTTCCCGAAAATATACGGCATAATATTCTGCCGTACGAAAATAGAGACACAGGAAATTGCCGACAAGCTCATACGCGATGGATATAACGCCGAGTCGCTACACGGTGACCTCTCACAACCTCAGCGCGACCAGACGATGCAGAAGTTCAGGCAGCATACCATACAGCTGCTCGTGGCTACCGACGTGGCGGCTCGAGGACTTGACGTGACAGACCTCACACACGTGATAAACTATGGCATGCCTGACGACAGCGAGTCATACACCCACCGCTCAGGACGTACGGGAAGGGCAGGAAAGAAAGGCTCGTCAATAGCCATCATCCACAGCCGTGAACAGTATAAGGTGCGCGAGGTGGAGAAAATCATACAGAAGAAATTCGTAAAAGGCTCGCTGCCTTCTCCTCAGGAGATATGTAAGAAACAGCTCTTCCGCGTAATGGACCAAATATCGAAGGTTGACGTCGACGACGAGACAATAGAGCCGTTCATGACCGAGATACAGCGACACTTTGAATACTTCGACAAAGAGGATATCATAAAGAAAATAGTGATGATGGAGTTCGGAAAGTTCCTGGAATACTATGCCGACGAGCCGGACATCACAGAGCCTTACGAAGGAAAGAAAGAAAAGGGCGCAAGGAGAAAAGACAGCAATGGACGCGACAGAGGACCGGAGCATAAGGCACAGAAAGGATATACACGCCTATTCATAAACCTCGGAAAAGGCGAGGGCTTCTACCCCGGCGAAGTAATGCAGTTCATAAACCAGCACGTTGCCGGACGAGGAAAAGGCGGACAGGCGCAACGTCAGGAGGTAGGACATATTGACCTTATGTCGCACTACTGTTTCATTGAAGTTCCGGAACGCGACGCAAAGAAGGTCATTGCGGCTCTTGACGGCACAACATACCACGGGCGGCAAGTGAGATGTAACCAGGACGGTGCGGGAAAGCCGGAAGGAATGTTTGAAGAGACGGTGAAACGGCAAAGAAGACGCAACGACGGATCAAGGGTCATGAAGCCTTCAAAAAAGAGAAACTCTCAACGTGGGGAATATACCGCAGACGACTGGCGATCGCTGATGAACGCTGCAGAGATAAAGCTGAAAGGCGAAGAGCCGGACTTCTCGGAAGAGGGATGGGCACGGAGAAAACCACGGGGGAAAAAGTGAGGAAGGAAAGGACAGAAGGCTGAAGCCGAAGGCATAATGCCATGACAACAGGTTTACCCTCCAAACATAAGTGCCTCACAGCTCGTACTCCCTGTTAGCGATAAACCATAAACGAAAAACATTAAAATCATTAAATAATATTTTATGAAAAAGACAAACATGCTTCTGCTCTTGGCTGCCCTGTGCCTCATGCCGGACACGCTGAAAGCACAGGAATCCAAGACTTGGAACCCAAACCTCTCAGGAGGGAAATACCGTAATCCAGTAATCAACGCCGACTATTCCGACCCTGACGTATGCCGTGTGGGAGAGGACTATTACATGACAGCGTCAAGCTTCGCATGCTTCCCAGGATTGCAGATACTGCACAGTACAGACCTCGTAAACTGGAAGATAATAGGTGCTGCGCTTACGGAAGACTATCCTGTGATGCCTCGCTATCGGGACACCGCTCTCGACTGGCATAAGCAGATACAACACGGAAACTACGTCTGGGCTCCGGCAATACGCCACCATAACGGATGGTTCTATATATACTGGGGCGACCCTGACCAGGGACTGTTCATGACAAAGACTCAAGACCCTGCCGGGACATGGACAGAACCAGTATGCGTAAAGGAGGCGAAGGGACTTATCGACTGTTGCCCGCTGTGGGACGAAGACGGCAAAGCGTATCTGTCACACGGATGTGCCGGCTCGCGAGCAGGAGTGAAATCGGTGCTCTTCGTAGCTCCTATGTCACCCGACGGAGAGAAGGTAACAGGTCCGTCACGAATAGTATACGACGGACATGAGGACCAGCCGACAATAGAAGGTACGAAATTCTATAAACGTAACGGATATTACTACATCATGTCACCGGCAGGGGGAGTGAAATACGGATGGCAGGTGATACTGAGGTCGAAGAAACCTTTCGGACCTTACGAGGAGTATGTAGGAATGGCACAAGGCAAAGCGAAGGTAAACGGACCTCACCAAGGGGCATGGGTGGACACACCGTCGGGAGAAGACTGGTTCCTGCATTTTCAGGACAAGCATGCCTACGGACGTGTGGTACACCTGCAGCCGGCGAAATGGGTCAACGACTGGCTCGTAATAGGTGAGGACAAAGACGGTGACGGATGTGGCGACCCCGTGTCGGAATGGAAGAAGCCGGCTCTGAAATCTTCCGGATCGTTCCAGCCGCAGGAGGACGACAACTTCAACACTACAGAGTTGGGACTGCAATGGCAGTTTGAGGGACCTTACAGCCATTACTGGTATTTCTGCGACGCAAACAAGTCAAGACTGCGTCTTTATGGAGTGCAGCAGCCGGAGGGATATTCCAACCTCGCCGACATGCAGAACACACTGATGCAGAAATTCCCCGCAGAGAACTTCACCGTGACAGCGAAGATGAAGTTCATCCCTAACCCGGGAAACAAGGCAAAGGGCGAAGAAGCAGGATTTATCATTAAAGGAATGGACTATGCCGCCATTAAGCTCGTCTCTGTCGCCGACGGTTGTATCATGCGTTTCGTAAGGTGTATTGGCGCTATGAAGGGAAAGAAAGAGGAGACGTTGGCAGAGATACCTGTCAAGCTCATCGAGCAGGAAAAACCGTATACGCAGCGGTATGCTGTCGACGACATACCACAGCCTCGTCTTGCAACACCTGACATATACGTTCGTGCCGTGGTGCGAAGCTCTGGAATATGTAACAACATAAAGTCGAAGGCGCAGTTCTACTACAGCTTCGACGGAAAGAAATATGTCAAATTCGGTGAACCTTATCAGGTGAAGGAAGGAAAATGGATTGGTGCGAAAGTAGGCTTCTTCAACTGCCGTCCTACAGTAAGCAACGACGGAGCTTTCCTTGACATAGACTGGATAAAATTTGAGAAATAATTTCCAACAGCGAGAAAAACCTTAACCTTGACCTTAACCTTGACCTTAACACATACTTTGAAAAGCTTTCAAAACAAAGTACTATAAGAAGACAACTCTGATTTATATGTCTTACAAAAGGTTAAAGTCAAGGTTAATGTCAAGGTCAAGGTTAAGGTCAAGGTTAATATTACACCCCGAGAACAATGGAAAAGCTGCTTCATTACTGCTGGAAACATCGCATTCTTCCTTTTGCTGACATGCGTACAATTGACGGAAAGGTAGTTGATGTCATAGACCCAGGCATGCTCAATACCGATGCCGGCCCGGACTTCTTCAACGCCAAGGTGGCGATAGGGGGAAAGATATGGGCAGGAAACGTAGAGATACACACCAAAAGGCAGGACTGGTATGCTCACGGCCATAATACCGATGCAGTATACGACAACGTCATTCTGCACGTCATACGCCGGGGAGAGAGCCATAGAGAAGGAATGGAGATAAAGACGAGTGAGGGAAGGACAGTGCCGGAAATGGAAATAGACATACCTGAGCATATACTGAAAAACTACAGAGAACTGATAGCAGAAGACTCCTACCCTCCTTGCTACCGCATAATACCGAATCTTCCCAAGGTCATGGTTCATGCCTGGATGGCTGCACTTCAGACGGAACGGTTAGAACAGAAGACCGAGGCGCTTATGAAGACACTATCTCTTCTCAACGGCGACTGGGAGCATTCTTTCTTCGTGGCTCTTGCGCGTAGTTTCGGAATGGGGGCGAACAGCGATGCTTTGGAGATGTGGGCAAGGGAACTGCCTGTCACAGCAGTAGCCCATCATCGCGACGACTTATTCCAGATAGAGGCGTTGTTCTTTGGAAGGGCGGGAATGCTTGACCTCTCCAATATACGCGACAAAAGAAAGGATGTGGTTGCTGAAGACAAGTATTTCTCACGTCTCACAACGGAATACTCATATCTCTTACATAAATTCTCATTACCTGCCCCAATGCCCCTGAAATGGCATCTGCTACGTATGCGTCCTCAGAATTTCCCTCATGTACGCATAGCACAGCTTGCTCGTCTCTTCCACGAGCGACGCACGTCGCTGTCCTCTCTACTCGAATGTAAGACTCCAGAAGACATATTCAACTTGCTATCATGCGGCGTGTCGGAATATTGGGAGCGGCATTATGTCTTCGGAAAGGAGAGCCTGCCTAATACGAAGCACCTCTCTAAAGCAAGCGCAAACGTCATAATGATAAACTGCGCAATTCCCATCCTCTTCGCTTACGGACGCTTCACTGGCGATGACAGTCTCTGCGACCGTGCCATTGACCTACTTGACACTCTGAAGGCAGAGAACAATACCATAACAAGATTGTGGAAAAATGTCGGTCTTGACGTAGCTACAGCCGGCGACTCACAAGCTCTGATACAACTGAAGAAATGTTATTGCGATAGAAAAGACTGCTTACGATGCCGCATAGGTTATAAATACTTGGCAGAGAAGAAATAACCAAAGCGTTATACTTTAATGTGGGTACACGATGAAAATTGTTTCATTGTGAGCCCACATTAAACATAAATGGAGTGATTAACGTGAGCGCAATAAATTATAGTGGAAAATTACAGATCACGCCTAATATTTTACCTATTTCCTGACTTCGTATTTACGACGGCTTTTCCATGGACGTACGTCAATAGATATTCCCTACGATACATGATCTTCCTCATGTTTGCTTCTTTTTAGAAACCTATTCCTCTATCCACAAATCCAGACAATAAACAGGGGCTGGGGATATATCTTC
>CALZUQ010000004.1 GCA_945829425.1 uncultured bacterium
CTCGAAGAAGCCCTCGGGAATGAAGCCGTGCATGAAAGCCCCAATGCCGATGCCTGTCAGGACATATAGCAATACGCTGCGTACGATCTGCCATGCATCACGGATGATGATGGGGAGACGCTGGAAGAAAGTGGTGCTGTCCTTCTCCCATTGCTCTGATTGCTGTTCCGACTGTGCCTGCACCTGCTTCACCCAGTCGCTCAGATAAGGTTCAAGGCGCATACGCCCCAACATGATGCCCCCAAGACAGCCGAGCAGTATGCCGCTGGTGACGTAAATCACCGTTGCCTGCACCCCGAATGAACCAAGGAACATGGCTACCGCCACCTCGTTGACCAAAGGTGAGGTGATAAGGAATGCCAACGTCACTCCCAATGGTATGCCACCCCTCACGAAACCTATGAACAACGGAATGGAAGAGCAGGAGCAGAAGGGGGTTATTGCCCCGAAGACCGATGCCAGGAGATATTGAAATCCGTAGAGACGGTGGCTGACGAGATAGTTCCTCAGTCGCTCAATGGGAAAATAAGCATTGACAACGCCCATGATGCTGCTGATGAGAAAGAGCAGAAGCAGGATCTTGATACTGTCGTAGACGAAGAAGTTGACAGCACCACCCAATGCTGTGGTGCCGTCCAATCCAATAATGGAATACACAAGCCAATCGGCAAATTTTTGTATCATGACCTACATTCCCAAGAGTTGTTTCACTTCCAATTCCGAAGGCACTTTGCCTTTCAATACCACCTTTCCGTCAATGACGATAGCCGGGGTGGACATGATGTTATAGCGCATGATTTCCTCGATGTCATCTACTTTGGTCAGCTGCACATCAATCCCACTGTCTTTTACAACCTTTTCCACCACAGCGAACGTGCTTTTGCATTTTGCACAACCAGGACCCAACACCTTTATTTCCTTTATGTCACAGCCACTGCCGTTGGCAGCATCTGCAGATGCTTTACCTTTATCATCGGTGGAAATGACATAAGCATCCCCACATGAACACTTGCAAGGCTTTGATGAGAACAGGGAAGCCCAAAACCCTTTCTTTCCTTTATTTTCCATATTGATTGATTAATAGAACCTACCTAAATATAAAATGTATATGCGTAATATAATCCTACGATGATGAACAGCACTGCCACCAAGCGGTTGAACCACTTCTGGAACACCTGCATCTTTTGATAAAAGCCAGCAATATTCGACACGCTGTAAGCAATTATCCATGCGACTGTCACCACGGGCAATCCCGTTGCCAAGGCATAGACGGCAGGCAAGGCATAGCCTCCTGCGGATGATGCCGACATGGGAATGAGCATACCGAAATAGAACAGTCCGCTTGTGGGGCAAAACGCCATGGCAAACAGTATGCCGAGCAGCATGCTGCCCCATGCGCCACGCAACCGTTCGCTCTGCTCAGAAGCATTGAAACCGAAACGGGACAAAGGCAACCGGTCGCCAAAAACCATCAACAAGCCCATAACTATAAGTACAGGACTCAGCAGCAACTCTCCCCAATAGCTCACCTCAGATTGCAGGTCAAACGTGTCGATACCCCTCCGCAACATCCAGATGAGAAACGCCCCAAGCAACGAGTATGCCACGATGCGTCCGAAGGTATATAGCAGTCCTAAAAGGAAGGTGCGGTTCTTGCTCTCTATGTCCTTGCTGATAAAGCCGATGGCAGTGATGTTGGTGGCAAGCGGACAGGGACTTACTGCCGTGAGCAGCCCCAGGATGAAAGCCGTCAGCACAGGTACGTCACTTCCTTCAAGCCATGTTTGCAGTATTTCCATAAGCCTGACATCATTTCACCATTTCCTTGATCTTTACGCTCACGCCCTTCTTGAACTCATCGCTATTGTTTCGGGCATTTTTGAAGGCAAACTGCGTCATGTCGTTACGCTTCTCCTTGCCGTCCTTCCAGCTGTTGACATAGAGCGACGACCATGTGACACGATAGTCCTTGGCAATCTTTGCACCTTCGGCGGTTGACATGTCAATAACCTTGAATACCACCTTGCCGTTCCTTCTTTCGTCGGCAAAGTCTTTTTCCACCACCTCACGGGCATGTTTCTCGATAGCCACACACGTCACGCACCGCTGTTTTCCATGGAAGTACATCACCTCTACATGGTCTTTCACTTTTGTCTGAGCCAATGACATCATGGCAAACAGGCTCACAACCATGAATAATAAGTTTCTTTTCATAAATATAATAATTAAAGTTTGTAATTCGTAGAATAACGAACGTATAACATCTAAATAAAGGGACACTTCTCAGGATGCCCCTTATAATACTTAACAACAACTTTCCTTTTTACACAGGCACTGTCCGAAGAAGCCACCGAACAGTTCCTTTGCGAGTTGCCAGTTGTCGCGGTTGATACAATACTTCACCTTAGGTGTTTCTACCTCACCCTGGATCAATCCCGCCTCTTTCAGTTCTTTCAGATGTTGTGAAACAGTGGCTTTTGCTATTGGCAGCTCCTCATGGATGTCACCGAAGTAGCAAGTGTTCTGCTTGGCAAGAAACTGCAGAATGGCTATCCTTGCGGGGTGACCCATAGCCTTGGCAAATCTCGCCAACTGTTCCTGCCTTATACTATAATCTTTATTTGCCATACATTATTCTTTTCTGTTTGCAAAGTTACGAACAATATCCTAATACTCCAAATATTCTCTCATGTTTTTATCTCTGCCACCACCTTTTTCTTGTCTTCTCCGGCTTATAATCGTCGAGCGACATTTTTGCCACACGCTCCTCAATGACCTGCTGTAAGGTCTTACCCTGGGAGATCATCTGATATATCAATCCCCAATCCACCAGTCCTCCGACGTTACGGTCGTCGATAAAGATGTCCGCCTTCAGCTTCCGGGAGTAGTCGGGGTTGGAGATGTCATCACCGGGATAGTCCTTGTTTACGGCATAGAACTCCACGCCCCTTGCCCTACACCATTCTACGGCATCCTGCAGGAGCTGTCCCTCCCTGACGCTCCACAGTATCAAGGTGTGGCCGTCACGCAGGAGAGCCTTCAGAGTGTCTGTGGCGAATATTATCTCTTCGCCGATCTCAGGGTATCGGTGTTCTACTATCGTTCCGTCAAAATCTACTGCTATTGTCATTTTTGCTTATCTATTTTTTTTCTTCTGGCGCAATATCCCATTGCTGCGAGAGGCTTTGTGTCATTTCTTGAAGGAGTCGTCCTCTCTGCTGCTGTAATGGCTCATGGAATAGTCTCCATAGTGTCCATACATTCCATAACGTCGTGCACCGTATTTTCCGTAGCCGCCGTATGTCTTGTATGAGGCGTATTTCGCATATTTCCCGTACTTTCCGTAGCCGTAATAATATCCGTACTTGCGTTTCGAGAGGTCTACGGCATTTATCACTACCGAGACGTTCGGCAGCTTCTGGCTGTCGGCGAGGTCGTTGACGAAAGCGAAAGCACTCTTCGGAGTGTAGTCGGCACGTGAGACATATACCGTAGCATCGGCTATGCGTCCTATGGTTATGGTGTCTGTCACCAATCCCACCGGTGCGGTGTCGATAATGATATAGTCGTACATCTCCTCAAGCTTCTCGAATATGGTGTCGAGCGAAGGACGTGCGAGGAGTTCGGCAGGGTTGGGAGGTATGGGGCCCGCCATGAGAAGGTCGAGGTTGTCGTTTATTCCCGAAGGCACGGTCTGTCCGCATATCATCTCCTCGGAAATCTCGTCGTGGACGAGCAGCCGCGTTATGCCTTTGTCGGTATGTATGCCGAAGAGTGTCGACAGTCGCGGTTTTCTGATGTCGAGACCCGCAAGTACTACTCTCTTTCCGAGCAGGGCGAAACTCACGGCAAGGTTGGCGGCAACGAATGTCTTTCCCTCGCCCGAGGAGTTTGAGGTGAGCATGATTATTTTCTCGTCGTCTTTCAGTGTGAACTGCAGGTTTGTGCGAAGGGAACGGAACACCTCCTCCATCATGTTGTTCTGATTCTCACGCACTACGATGTCAGCCCTGCTCTTCGCTGTCTCGCTCGCAACGGGAATGTCGGCAATGATAGGAAGTCGTGTCAGGCGCTCCACGTCGTTGCGGCCCTCTATCTTATAGCGCATGAACTGCATGAAGAGGAGTACGAAGAACGGTATGGCAAAGCCTATGCCGAAAGCTCCGAGGAGAATCTTGTTACGTTTTGGCGCTATCTGTCCGGCATACGACGGTTTGTCGAGTAGCTTGCCTTTGTCGGCTGTCGCAGCGAGAGATATGGAGTTCTCCTCACGTTTCTGAAGGAGCATGAGGTAGAGGCCGGAGCGTACCTCCTGCTGTCGTCCTATCTCATTGAGTATGCGCTCCTGGGTAGGACTCTCCTGCACCTGTGCGTTAAACTTTGAGAACTGGCTCATCATGCCCTTTCGTTTAATCTCATAGTTGTTACGTGCCTGTGACATGGCACGACGTATGCTGGCAGTAAGGTCGTTGAGCTGTTCCGTCAGCGGTATCACCATAGGACTGTTGGCATTTGCCGTACGCAGAAGCCTGTTGCGTTCAAGGACTATGGCGTTGTATGTGTCTATCAGCGCCGATGCCGCCTGGTCGGTGAGTCCGACATTGGAAGGCAGCGTCTGGTATTTGTTCTGCGGCATGTCCATATAGTCGGAGATGCTCTTCAGGAGCGCAAGCTGTGTGGACATCTCGGCAAGCCGCTCGTCGTAGGTATTCGACTGTGTAAAAGCGTTTGTAGCTTTCATGTTCAGCTCCACGACGTTATTACGCTTCTTGAAACTCTCCAATTGTCCCTCCGTGGCTCCCAGTTCGGCGTTTATCTTCTCCAGGCGTCCGTTTATGAACTCCTCGGTACGTATGGCGACGATGTTCTTGTCGTTGTTAGCCTCGTTGTTGTAGCTTACGACAAGTTGCGAGAGATAGTCCATGGCTCTCGGAATGCTTATGTCGGTAAAGGTTAGGAACAGGATTGTTGTCATCTTGCTCGTCGGGGTTACGCTGAGACGGCTGGCGTATGTCGCGGCTGTATATTCCGGCGGCAGGATGCGCACGGTGATACGTTCCCCGTCGCCCATCATCGCCTTTCGCTCGGGGTTGAGATATAGGGACAGCTCTCCTGCCGCCGTCTTTATCACGTCGGGCAGTTTCGTGATGGTCTTTCTGAAAGCCTCCTGACGGTACACGCCGTCTTTCCCCTTTCCGAAGCATGTACCCTCAACAAGGTATTTACCGTCTTTATATGTCATGACCATGCTGACGGGGTCGTCGAGTGCGTCAAGTCCCTCAGCGTCAAGCTCCACAGTGACGGGTTGTGTCTTATACAGTTCCTTGTCGACGATACGTCGGTTAAGGGTATATGTGGTATGCAGCTTAAGTTTCTTTACCACGTCGAGGGCAATCGTGCGCGACGCTATTATTTCCATCTCGTTGTCTATGCCCTGGGAATTGCTCATCATGCCGAGGTTTTCTGAATACAGCAGGCTGCGGCGTGAGCGTCCGGCGTTGCCGTCGTCTTTTATGAGCACCCTCGCCACCGCCTGGTAAACCGGCGTGGTGTATTTCAGATATGCGTATGCTCCTCCGACGAATATGACAATGGAAATGACAAACCATTTCCAGTTTATGACGAATATTGAGAAGAGATTGATGAAATTAAGCAAGGTATCCTCTTCCTGTTCTACTGCAAAGCTTGTGTTGTCTTGGGTATTTATCGTTTCTTCCATACTGTTTCTTACGTTGGTTCTGTTAAGGTGGAGTGTCAATATGCGTGTTCGTCGTGGGTGAACAGTTGCAGGAATGTCCTGAAGACAATCTCTATGTCAAGAGCGAACGACCAGTTCTCGTTATACCAGATGTCTTTCTTCACCCTTTCCTCCATCTGCCATACCTCTTTCGTCTCACCACGGAACCCGGAGACCTGTGCAAGACCTGTTATGCCTGGTTTGGAGAAATGACGCACCATATACTTACCTATTATATTTGAATACATCTCAGTATGGTAGAGCATGTGCGGACGAGGTCCTACAATGCTCATATCGCCTTTTAGTACGTTCAGGAACTGCGGCAGCTCATCGATATTGGAACGCCTCATAAACTCTCCGAAGGGGAATTTGCGCGGGTCGTCCTTAGTAGCCTGCTTGCGGTCGGAGTCTTTGTTTACGTGCATGGAGCGGAACTTGTACATCATGAATGTCTTGCCGTTCAGACCTGTACGCTTCTGGCAGAAGAAGAGCGGCCCCGGACTCTGTATCTTTATTATCAGCCAGATAAAAGGTATCATGGGCAACATGGCGAGGCACGCTATGGCAGACACAAGGATATCAAAGCTTCTCTTAACAATACGGTTGTCAAGCCTGTTGATATGGTTGGAATGGTTCGTGAAGAAAATAAGACCGCTCATCTGCACAGGACGGAGCCTCACACTCAGCGTGGACAAAATCCTCGGCACAAGGAAAAACTCCATGACGTTGCGGTCGCAATAATCTATCATGCACGAAGCGTCAGGATAATCCATGGAGGAGACAAGGGAATAATACACGACATCGGCATCGAAGGGATGCTCGTGGTTCTTGATACGATTCATGAGCGTATCGCGAGAACCGAGACGGTGGAGCCCCTCAGGGCAGTTCTCCATGTGTCCGTTGCTGTAATAGCCGAGGATATTGTATGCCGTGGCAGCAGAGTTGCGCATATCGTTGTAAACGGTGAGTATGGCGGGGTCACTGCCCACAAAGACCACCGTACGCTTGTTGTGCCCCAGACGGCGAAGCCTGTTCAAGGTAATACGCTCAAAGAAACGTACGACGAGGATTAAGGCGAAATACGTCACGAAATAGAATGCCGTAAGTCGCAGGACGCTTTGTGACACACCAGATGTCAGACGCACGAGGGCAAGGATTGCCAACGCCTGAATGAAGGACAGGCGGAAAGCGCGTACGATGACGTGCCAGATGCTTATGCGGTGATAATATATCCTGTTTCCATAAAAAGCGATACCTATTATTGCAGCTATCGTGGCACATATCACTCCACTGTCATAATCACCTGGCAGGCCTTCCGGAACGACAATGACGCCACTGTTTACAAGAAAAGCATATACTCCGTTGGCAATGAGTATATCAAGCAACGACACTGCGATAAAAACTATCTTGCTGCCATTGGTAAGCTTTTCGTTTCTGTTGTTCATGTCTGTTATATTCTTTGTTTGTTTAAGGTGGGTTCTATTAATTCCCACCGTCAAAAAGTTTGTAATAATAGGGTGACGTTTTGTCATCTTTTAGTTTCTTTTCGGTCTAAATCGTAAGTCTCATCGGTCACGTAGCCCGCTATACACCCCCTTCGAGGTTGACTTCGTCTTCCTCCTCCTCTGGCTTTGCCTTCCTCCTCCTCGCAAGGCATAGCTCAAACAAGTTTGGCTCTGCTCTTGCTTCGAGCGTCGAGGTTGACTTCGGCTTCCTCCTCCTTGCAAGGCATAGTCAAAGCAAGCTTTGTCTCTGCTCTTGCTTCGAGCGTCGGTTCCCGGGGGACGGGAACCTCTTCAACTTACAATTTATCCTCGAAAATAATCCCCAAACCTGACAAGCGAATTAATAGAACCCACCTACACAGATTTCCTGCAAAATTAAACAAAAGGAACATAATAGGCAAATTTTTTCTATGAAAAGACAAAATGATTTATGTTTTTCTTGCATAATCCGTGATAAATGAGTAATTTTGCGTGGAAAAAACATAATAACACAAAAGAAAGATGAGTTTTTTAGATAAGATTTTCAAAAGAAACAATGGCTCCTCAGAGCCAGGCATGGAAGATTATATGATGCTCATAAGAGTATATTTCCAAGCGTCGATAGCAGCAAACGTAGGAATCACGAACCTTGCCATGCTCCCAGACCTGCGTACGTTCAAGTCCGCATTCAAAGTACCCACAGCAAACGGGAAACTCGGAGCCGGAGAAAAGGCGAGGTGCAAGAAGATGCTTGCGGAAATGTATGGCACCGAGGACCTCTTCTTCAAGGAGATAGACCAAAGCATAAAAAAGAACTGCCGCAAGATACAGGACGTGCAGGTTTACCTCATACAGTTCCAGTCGTTCACACAGGACCTTATGATGCTCATGGGAAACCTCATGAAGTTCAAGCTTAGACTGCCGTCGTTCTTCCGCAAGGCGTTGAAGACCATGACAGAAAAGACCGTCCACGACATTTTCAACAAAAACGATTTCAACGACGCGGCAACCATGAAGACCGTGCTCTCCATAAGGCAGTATGCCAAGCGCCTCGGTTTCTCAGAGCCATGGACTTCGTCTTTTGTTTATCAGCTGGTAATGCTGGCAAAAAAACAGCCTGCACCAAAACAGGAATGACGGGTCCGGAAGGACTGGGACCAGATATCGTGACATCATGGAGGACAAGTCAAGAAAAGCCTTTTTGACACGATAAGTGTACTGACTACCGCTATTTTTGTGGAAAAGGCACGTGAAATTCGTAATAAAGGTTAAACTTTTTACACCACTTGCCCTACCCCAACAATTTTTTATTAAATTTGTAACAAAAATATATCTGTATGGCAAATACCGAGCAGGAAATATTTGATTTTACAGCACTCGTAAGACGTCTCTTGAAAGTGCATTGGGAGACGAAGGAAGAGTTATGCAAGGTAAAGTCAGACCTTGAGAGACAAGCCCGTGAACTCAAGGATATGGAAACGCTCGCCAATGCCGCCATGCACGACTATGACATGCTGAAAACCGCCAAAATGCTCGAAATAGGCGACAACGACATCGCCACAGCAAAACGAAGGGTCAGCAAACTCATAAGGGACGTGGACAGATGTATCACATTGCTCACAGGGCAGCAAACCTCTTCTCAAAAGTGAGACTTACTATGGCTGAAGACAATAAGCTAAATATAAGATTGCATGTCTACGATACAGACTTTTCGGTGAAAATAGATCGTGAAGACGAGGAGATGTATCGTAAAGCTTCAAGACTAATAAGTGAGGTCGTAGGAAACTACACACAGTATTACAAGGGACTGAAAAGCGAGAAGGAAATTCTCTATATGGCTCTTGTAGACATTACCTTGCGCTATGAAAAAGAAGCAAGACGCAATGATACAACACCTTATTCTGACATCCTTAGGCAACTTACGAAAGAGATTGATGACGCTTTAAAGGAGTAATGGGATAGCCACAAACTAACGAAAAACGGAAGGACGAAAACCAAGACTAAAACCAAAACTGAAATGCGAACGGGAAAGGCTGTCGAGACACACCCTTCACAAACCGTTTGACAACGAAGAAACAGGGTGAGGATTCCAAAGAGCCACTCAGAGAACAACGATAATACCGGGTGAGGTCGGAGAAGAAAGCGTTAACAAGGTTGGTGGGGCTGTCAGACGTATTGTACATTCATATTTATTAATCTTATATTTAAATCACAAACTAAAAAAAATGACAATTTTCATAATCATAACGGCTGTGGCTGGACTGCTCGTCGGTGTCTGCATAGGATATATCCTTTTCAGATATATAATAAAAGGTATATATCACGGTATGCTCGCTACTGCCGAGAAAGAGTCGGAAGTACTGAAACAAAACAAGCTCTTGGAGGTGAAAGCAAAATACCTCAATAAGAAAAACGAACTTGAGAAAGAGGCGCAACAGAGAAACCAACGGTTTCAGCAGAACGAACAGAAGCTGAAACAGAAAGAACAGACACTATCCCAGAGACTCGACGAGGTGAACCACAGAAAGCAGGAACTGGACAACATCTCACAGAAACTGGAAAACGAGAAGAACCTCCTACAGGCAAAAGAAGCCGAGGTGGAGAAAATGGAGCAGATGCAGCTTCAGAAACTGGAGCAGATAAGCGGGCTGAGCGCAGAAGAGGCAAGGACACGCCTTGTGGAAAGCATGAAAGACAAAGCACGCCTCGACGCAGCAGGATATATCAACGAGATTATTGAAGAAGCAAAGCTCAACGCCAACCAGCAAGCGAAAAAAATCGTCATACAGACAATACAGCGTACTGCTACAGAGACTGCAATAGAAAACTCTGTGAGCGTCTTCCATATCGACAACGATGAGGTGAAGGGACGCATCATAGGACGCGAAGGACGAAACATACGTGCCTTGGAAGCTGCCTGCGGAGTGGAGATTGTCGTTGACGACACTCCTGAGGCCATCGTAATATCAGCCTTCGACCCTATACGCCGTGAGGTATGCCGTCTCGCTCTACATCAGCTCGTTTCCGACGGTCGCATACATCCGGCACGCATAGAGGAAGTTGTGGCAAAGGTGAAGAAACAGCTTGACAACGAGATAATCGAGACAGGCAAGCGCACAACCATAGACCTTGGCATACACGGCCTGCATCCGGAACTGGTACGCATAGTGGGAAAAATGAAATACCGCTCTTCTTACGGGCAGAACCTGCTGCAACACGCACGCGAGACGGCAAACCTTTGTGCCGTAATGGCATCAGAACTCGGACTGAACCCGAAGAAGGCAAAACGTGCCGGACTGCTTCACGATATCGGCAAGGTGCCTGACGAAGAGAACGAGATGCCACACGCTCTCTACGGTGCTAAGGTAGCAGAGAAATATAAGGAGAAACCGGATATATGCAACGCTATCGGAGCACACCACGACGAAATGGAGATGCAGACACTCCTCGCACCTATCGTACAGGTCTGCGACGCTATCTCAGGAGCACGTCCGGGAGCACGACGCGAAATTGTAGAGGCATATATCAAACGTCTCAACGACCTGGAGGCTATCGCAATGTCTTATCCAGGAGTGACAAAGACATACGCCATACAGGCGGGACGCGAACTCCGCGTGATTGTCGGAGCAGACAAGATGACCGATGCAGATACAGAGGCACTCTCTGGAGAGATAGCCAACAAGATACAGACGGAGATGACTTATCCGGGACAAGTGAAGATAACCGTAATACGCGAGACACGCTCCGTGGCATACGCAAAATAAACGAAAAGCAAAGCGAAAATAAAACGAAAAGCAAAGCGAAAATAAAACGAAAAGCAAAGCGAAAATAAAACGAAAAGCAAAGCGAAAAAAATCTCCTTCCTGCCATTGTTGCAGGAAGGAGATTTTTCTCTTTATGGCATATATACGACTGGCGACAACCTACATAGGCATGGCGCGCACACGCGACAATGTCTCAGGTGTCATCTGTAGATAAGAGGCGATATACACCAAAGGAGCACGGAGAGCCACCTGGGGCATAAGCTTGCAGAAACGCACATAACGGTCGTGAGCCGTCTCGAACCTCACGAGGTCAGCGTGGATCTGAGAAATAATCAGCGACTCCTCAAGAATTTTTCTGTACAAGATCTGTATGTTATTGTTGTGCAACGCCACTTCCTCAAGCGACTTCTTCGGCATGGCAAAGATATATGTATTCTCTAACGCCGTAATCTCCTGCTTTGTAGGTATCTCCTGGAAAAGACTTTGAATACTCATGAAAATATTTCCGTCTACACCAAGATATTCTGTCACCTCCTTCTTGTTCTTGATATATGACTGGCGCACTAACCCAGTATGGATATAGTAAATATTCTTACACACCTCGCCCTCAGAAAGTATTTTCTTTCCTTTAGGGAACGTCATGGGGACGAGTATTTCCTCCAAGGCGTTCAGCTCGTCATGGGTCATGGTACTGTATTTCCTCGCCAGTTCTCGCGCTATATCTCGCGTTGCAATAGGTTGTTGTTTCATAAGTATTATTATCTACAGTTATTGTTATAGGTACGTTCTTGAACTACCATTGAGTCAGTGGGGCTGTAGGAAAGGTCTCCCACTGAATAATAGTTTTTATGGTATGGGGAACACCTGCCCTGTCGGCATAATGTCTCAAGACAGGTTTCCACCGTTGGTCTATGCTGTGCAGCATTGAAGGGCGCCCCTTCATGCCATACTTCGTGTTTGTCAGTCCAGTTTCAGTACAGCGAGGAAAGCCTTCTGCGGAACCTCTACATTGCCTATCTGCTTCATGCGTTTCTTGCCTTTCTTCTGCTTCTCAAGCAGTTTACGCTTTCTGCTCACGTCACCGCCATAACACTTTGCCGTAACGTCTTTTCTGACACATTTTATCGTCTCACGCGCAACGATCTTCGCACCGATAGCCGCCTGTATGGCAATGTCGAACTGCTGCCGTGGAATAAGTTCCTTGAGTTTCTCACACATTCTTCTGCCAAGCGTCACGGCGTTGTCAACATGTGTCAGAGCCGAAAGAGCGTCAACACTCTCTCCGTTTAGAAGGATGTCCAGCTTCGCCAGCTTCGACGGTCTGAATCCGTCGACATGATAGTCGAAGGATGCATAACCTTTTGATATGGACTTTAGCTTGTCATAGAAGTCTATGACTATCTCTCCGAGGGGAAGCATGAAATGTATCTCTACGCGGTTGCCGGAGATATACTCCTGCTTGATAAGCTCGCCCCTCTTGTCGAGACACAGCGTCATGATAGGTCCAATGAAGCTGGTATCTGTTATTATAGTAGCATGAATATATGGCTCCTCGATATGGTCTATAGACATCAGGTCGGGGAGTCCGGAAGGGTTATGGACCTCCTTCGCCTCACCGTGTTTGTCATATACCATATACGATACGTTAGGCACTGTAGTGATGACATCCATATTAAACTCGCGGTCGAGACGTTCCTGAACAATCTCCATGTGGAGAAGTCCGAGGAAGCCGCAACGGAAGCCGAAGCCGAGTGCTACGGAAGACTCCGGAGTGAATGTCAGCGAGGCGTCGTTGAGCTGCAGCTTCTCAAGTGAAGCCCTCAGGTTCTCATAGTCAGAAGGGTCTATAGGATATACGCCTGCGAAGACCATAGACTTCACCTCCTGAAAGCCCGAGATGGCTTTGTCGCACGGCACCGCCACATGGGTTATGGTATCTCCCACAGCCACTTCCTTGGCGTTCTTTATACCGCTTATAATATATCCTACCTCTCCGGTGTTCATCTGCTGCTTAGGCACCATGTCCATTTTCAGCACTCCCACCTCGTCTGCAACATACTCCATGCCGGTATTGAAGAACTTCACCTTGTCGCCCTTTTTTATCGAACCGTTCTCAATCTTGAAGTAGGCTATGATACCCCTGAAAGAGTTAAAGACAGAGTCGAAGATAAGAGCCTGCAACGGAGCCTTAGGGTCGCCGGTAGGATGAGGGATGCGCTCTACGACGGCGTCGAGAACTGCAGGTATGCCTTCTCCTGTTTTTCCTGAAGCACGCAGAATATCCTCTCTGTCGCAGCCTATCAGTTCTATTATCTCGTCCTCCACTTCTTCCGGCATGGCTGACGGCATGTCTATTTTGTTTATTACCGGTATAATTTCCAGATTATGGTCTATAGCCATATAAAGGTTAGAGATTGTCTGTGCCTGCACTCCCTGTGTGGCGTCAACAATGAGCAGTGCGCCTTCACACGCCGCAATCGACCTGCTGACCTCATACGAGAAGTCAACATGTCCCGGAGTATCTATCAAGTTTAGAATATATTTCTCACCTTTATAATTATATTCCATCTGTATGGCATGGCTCTTTATCGTTATACCTCTCTCTTTCTCAAGGTCCATATCATCGAGCATCTGTCCTTCTGTTACCTGAATAGTATTCGTGTATTCAAGGAGCCTGTCTGCCAATGTGCTTTTTCCGTGGTCTATATGAGCAATTATGCAAAAGTTTCTAATGTGTATCATAAACAGTTTGTCACGTTTCTCTTTTTCACATACATAATACGTTGCAAATATACATATTTATTTTCGATAATTAATAACATGTTAATATTTTTTTTGAAAAAAATGTCATTTTTGACCTTAATGTATGTCAAGAACACAATAGTGACTGTCTATAACGTAGATTTTCAATACTCACCAATTATGCAATCCTGACATGCCCGATTATGAAACGAATGTGAAAAAAAACGTCATTAAGACAAGAAGACGAGACCTACAGACGAAGAACGCAGCACGAAGGTGTCATGACCCTAATACGTTAAAAAGCATAAAAAAAACAGCCGCAACAATAACAGTTATAATAAAAAACAGTACCTTTGTCGTATATTTTATACATAAATATTATACACATAAATTCTTCAAACAGTAATGTAGCGTATAAGGCTTATCCTTATTGCAAAGAACGAGTATTTCACTTATTGCAAACAAAGAAAGGAAAAGGATATGAAACGCAAGATACAGTTCAGTCTCGTTTACAGAGACATGTGGCAGAGTTCTGGAAAGTTCCAGCCACTTCGTGAGCAGTTGGAAAGAGTGGCTCCAGCTATAATCAGCATGGGATGCTTCTCACGTGTAGAGACAAACGGAGGCGCTTTCGAGCAGGTAAACCTACTGGCGGGCGAAAACCCGAACAACGCGGTACGTGCCTTCTGCAAGCCTTTCAATGAGGCTGGCATAAAGACGCACATGCTCGACCGCGGGCTAAACGCATTGCGCATGTACCCCGTACCTAACGACGTGCGACGCCTGATGTATAAGGTGAAGCATGCGCAAGGCGTAGACATAACACGCATATTCTGCGGACTTAACGACGAGAGGAATATCATACCTTCCATAATCTGGGCGAAGGAAGCCGGCATGACACCTCAGGCAACGCTCTGCATAACATTCTCCCCCGTGCATACCGTAAAGTACTACATGGAGAAGGTCGACCATTTCATTGCTGCCGGCGCCAGTGAGATATGTCTCAAGGACATGGCGGGAATAGGACGCCCGCATTTCCTCGGACGCCTCACGAAAGCCATCAAGACGAAATACCCCGACGTGCTGGTGGAATACCACGGACATTCGGGACCTGGACTCTCCATGGCATCCATTCTGGAGGTATGCGAGAACGGTGCTGACATCATAGATACCGCCATAGAACCGCTGAGCTGGGGTAAGGTTCACCCTGACATCATATCCGTACGAGCCATGCTCGACGATGCCGGATTCGACGTTCCGGAGATAGACATGAACGCATATATGACGGCACGCACACTGACACAGGAGTTCATTGACGACTGGCTCGGTTATTTCATCAACCCAGCCAACAAACACATGTCGTCACTGCTCATAGGCTGCGGACTCCCTGGGGGCATGATGGGCTCAATGATGGCAGACCTCGGTGGCATACAGGGAGTCATCAACAACCTGAAGAAAAAGAAGGGTGAGCCGGAACTGACCACCGACGATATGCTCGTAGCTCTTTTCAACGAGGTGGAGTATGTATGGCCACGCGTAGGCTATCCTCCGCTTGTGACACCTTTCTCACAATACGTCAAGAACATTGCACTCTTCAACCTGCTCACCATAGAGCAGGGCAAGGGACGCTACGTCATGATGGACGACTCGGTATGGGGCATGATCCTCGGAAAGAGTGGCAAGATACCTGGAGAGATAGCTCCGGAACTCATAGAACTCGCAAAGCAGAAAGGATTTGAATTTGTTACGGCAGACCCACATACGTTCTACCCCGACGCATTAGACTCCTTCCGTGAGGAAATGGACAAGAACGGCTGGGAGTATGGTCCTGACGACGAAGAACTCTTCGAACTCGCTATGCACCCTGAGCAGTACCGTAACTATAAGAGCGGGCAGGCTAAGAAGAACTTCCTCGCTGACCTCGACAAGGCTAAGGCGGAGAAGATGTCAGCAAAAGGCGTGAAGGTGACACCAGAAGAAATCGCAGCATTCAAACATGCCAAGGCAGACAAGATTGAAGCTCCCGTGGCAGGACAGGTGTTCTATGAATTCCAAGGCGGGGCTGACGGCTCAAAAGCCATGACACCGGAGATAGGAAGGAAATATGAGGAAGGCGAGCTACTGTGTTATATACATACGTCATGGGGAGAATATGCAGAGATACCTGCCGCCCTCGGCGGAAAACTCGTCGACGTAGCCATACCTCAGGGTGGAAAAGTTAACCGCGGAGGAACTATAGCATGGATAGAACGGGAGAAAGAATAATAAATCATTGTATGACAACGGCATAAGATATTCATGACAGACTATTCACGAATACTCAACTATTTTTATCCCGAAGCAGACAGGCTTCGGGATATTCTTTTTACGCATAGCACGGGGGTGGCTCGTCACGCCATAGCCATTGTCGACCGACACCCGGAACTGCATGCCGACCGAGACATAGTTCTGGCTGGAGCCATGGTCCACGACATCGGAATACGTTACTGTGACGCTCCCGGAATATGCTGCCACGGCACACATCCCTATATCTGCCACGGCACTCTTGGAGGCAAGATGCTGCGCTCCAACGCCTCAACACTCGGACTTTCTGAGGTTGAGACGGAGACGCTGGCACGCATATGCGAACGCCATACCGGAACAGGACTGACAAAGGCACAGATTATCAGCCAGAGACTCCCTCTGCCTCCCTGTGACCTCGTCCCAGAAACCATTGAAGAGCAGATAATATGCTATGCTGACAAGTTCTTCTCTAAGACAAGACCAGCAGAGATGAAGCAATATGAGAAAGCCGTAGCATCACTGAGGAAATTCGGTGAGGAAGGCATAAAAATCTTTGAGGAGTGGCATAAACTTTTTTTAACCCGCGATATATAAAGAAATTATAATTTTTCCGCAGACATACCGTCTTTTCATTTTTTTCTTAGTAATTTTGCACGATATTATGAGCCTACAGCAATGGCTATGCGTAAAAAAGAATTAATGAGAAAACCAAACATACCATCCTTTTTGTTCTTCGTTGTCATATTTCTGGCAGCGAGCGGTTGCGTGTCCACCTCTTCCGTAGTCTCTAAGGAAGAGGAGGAGACCGTTGACAAGCTGCAGCGCGACAGCATGGCAAAAAGAATAGCTGCTGCGGTAATAGAAAAGATTGACAGCGACACCATAAAGGATATACATGCCGTCAAGAAAATTGTCCACGACAGCATACTCTCCGCACTGCCAGACACCCTGAGCCTCACAAACGTGGCAGAAGAGACGCTGACACTGAAGCAAGACTCTGCCGCCGTGAAGGAAACGGACAAAGCCATTGCCGACACCATAGGCATGGACTCTCTGCAACTGGCCATCTGGAAACATAACAAAGCCATTGACGACTCCCTGCGCCTGGACTCCATAAACAGAAGGAAGAAAAACAGTATCGACGCGCCTGTGAAATATTCCGGTACAGACTCGTTAGTCTACCTTGCAGGATCGAAAACGGCACATATCTACGGCGACGCCAAGGTTGACTACGAGAATATGAAGCTACAGGCAGAACGCATACACATGAGTCTGGACTCCAACCTCGTACACGCAGAAGGCATCGTAGACAGCACTGGCGAAAAACTCGGAACGCCAATATTCGACATGGGTAATGACAACTACGTCAGTGACCGTATGTCGTTCAATTTCAAGACAAAGAAAGGTCTTATACAAGACGTTTACACCGAACAGGAAGACGGATTCATGACAGCCAAGCTGTCGAAGAGGGACAGTACGGGAGCCGTATACATGATGAAAGGACGTTATACCACATGCGACGCAGAACATCCTGACTTCTATATCGCACTCTCCCGTGCGAAGGTACGTCCTGGAAAAGACGCCATATTCGGCCCGGCATACCTCGTAGTGGCCGACGTGCCTCTGCCTCTTGCCATACCTTACGGATTCTTCCCTTTCACCGACAGCTATTCCTCTGGCTTCATCATGCCGACATACGGTGACGAGATGTCGCGAGGGTTCTATCTCCGCGACGGTGGCTATTACCTCGCCATCAGCGACAAGATGGACCTCAAGCTTCTCGGCGAGATATACACCAAGGGCTCATGGGGACTCTCTGCTGCGAGCAACTATAAGAAACGATATAAATACTCCGGCTCTTTCTTTGCGTCATACCTTATGACAAAGACAGGCGACAAAGGCCTGCCCGACTATCAGGAACAGAAGAGCTTCAAAATACAGTGGTCACACCGTCAGGACTCTAAGGCAAATCCTTACAGCACGTTACAGGCAAGCGTAAACTTCGCTACGACGAGCTACGAACAGAGCAACCTCACGTCGATGTACAACCCTCAGGCTATGACGCAGAGCACGCGAACGTCGTCAGTGAACTGGAGCACACAGTTCTCCAGCATAGGCATGTCCCTCTCCAGCACGTTCAACCTCTCACAGAACATGCGCGACTCCACCATAGCACTGACCCTACCCGACCTCAACATCTCCATATCGAGGTTTTATCCCTTTAAAAGAAAGCATTCAGCAGGTAAGGAGAGATGGTATGAGAAAATATACATGAGCTATACGGGACATATCTCAAACACCATAAACACCAAAGAGGACCTCATCCTCCACTCCTCGCTGTCACGCGACTGGCGTAACGGTTGGCAGCACCAGATACCTGTCGGAGGGTCGTTCACTCTTTTCGACGCCATAAACATCACGCCGTCGTTCAACCTCACCGACAGGACATATCTCACCAAGGTTGAGAAGTCATGGGACGACGTGGCACAAAGAGAGAAATCAGACACTATCAGCGGACTGTATAACGTTTACAACTGGAACCTGAGCATACAGGCTTCCACACAGCTCTATGGCTTTTACATACCCAGCAGGAAAATCTTCGGCGACAAGATCGAAGCCATACGCCATGTCTTCAAACCTTCCATAAGCTTCAGCTATGCCCCGGACTTCTCGGCACACCGCTATGGCTTCTGGGACTCATACCAGAAGACCGACGAGAACGGTAATGTTACACTCGTAGAATACTCTCCATACCAGAACATGCTCTACGGCACAGCACCGCAAGGCAAGACGGGAAGCATCTCCGTTGACCTTGGCAACAATATAGAGATGAAGATAAAGTCTGACAAAGACACTACAGGATTCAAGAAAATAAGCATCATAGACGAACTGGGACTCGCCATGTCGTATAACCTCGCGGCAAAGGAACGTCCTCTCTCCGACCTCACCATGCGTATCCGTCTGAAATGGTGGAAGAACTACACGTTCAACATGAACGCCGTTTTCGCTACATACGCCTACGAGCTTGACGACAACGGCAAGCCTTACGTAGGAACACGTACGGAATACAGCTACGGACGTTTCGGACGTTTCCAGGGTATGTCACAGAATATCTCTTATACGCTGAACCCAGAGAAAATAAAGAAACTCTTCTCCGGCGGAGACAAGGACGACGACGAGGAGAAGAAAACAAGCAGCGAGGACGATGACGACGACACAGGAGTGGAGACGAATATCGACGACACCATGCAGAGAGGACAGCGGGGAGCAACGAAACAGAACGCAGGAAAGGCAGAGACCGACGACGACGGATATATGGCTTTCAGCATGCCATGGTCGCTGACCTTCGGCTATGGCATCACGATGCGCGAGAACACTGCGGGGAAGTTCAACGAGAAGAGCATGAGATACCCGTACAAGTTTACGCAGAACCTCAACGTCTCAGGAAACATACGCATCTCTGACGGTTGGAATATCTCTTTCTCTTCCGGCTATGACTTCGACTTCAAGAAACTGTCTATGACGACGGCTTCACTGTCGCGTGACCTCCATTGCTTCAATATGTCATGCTCTGTTGTTCTTGCGCCATATACGTCATATAACTTCACATTCAGATGTAATGCGGCAACGCTTACCGACGCATTGAAATACGACAAACGAAGCAGCATATCAAACTCCATAAAATGGTATTGATGGCAACACCTCTTGCGCCCTGATGAGTATGAAACCTCTCAGGGCGTAATGTATTAATTTATAATTACAGGTTACAGGTTTCAGGTTTCAGGTTACAGGTTTCAGATCAAGGTTAAGGTCAAGGTCAACGTTAAGGTTAAGGTTTTAAAAACGAAGGAATTATGATACAAGATTTAGCACTCATACTTATCGTGGCAGCCATTGTCACACTGCTGTTCAAACGTCTGAAACAACCTCTTGTTTTAGGCTATATCGTGGCAGGCTTCCTTATCTCGCCACACATGGAGTATATACCTTCCGTCATGGAGAAGGAGAATATTCAGGAGTGGGCAGACATAGGTGTCATGTTCCTACTCTTCTCCCTTGGTCTTGATTTCAGCTTCAAGAAAATCGTCAAGATGGGCGCAGCACCCATCATTGCGGCAATAACCATTGTGGCATGTATGATGATGCTGGGGTATACCGTAGGCAACCTATGCTCCTGGTCGCATATCGACAGCATCTTCCTCGGAGGAATGCTCGCCATGTCGTCAACGACGATAATCTACAAGGCTTTCGACGACCTCGGACTCCGCCAGCAACGTTTCGCCTCCCTTGTCATGAGCGTCCTCATTCTGGAGGATATCCTTGCCATTGTCATGATGGTCATGCTCGCCGCCATAGCTTCCGGTGGCAGTCCTGACAGTGGCGAGATGCTTTATTCTATCCTTAAGATAGCTTTCTTCCTCATACTGTGGTTTGTGGTAGGCATCTTCGCCATACCGCTCTTCCTGAAGAGTGTCCGTAAGCTCATGTCTGCCGAGACACTCCTCGTTGTCTCGTTAGGTCTCTGCTGCCTTATGGCTGTAGTCTCCATGAAAGCCGGCTTCAGCAGCGCTTTCGGAGCTTTCGTAATGGGCAGCATACTTGCCGAGACCATTGAGGCAGAGAAGATAGAACGCGTCATAGAACCTGTGAAGAATCTCTTCGGAGCAATATTCTTCGTCTCTGTCGGCATGCTCGTAGACCCTGCCGTCCTTGTGGAATACGCTCTTCCGATAATAATAATCGTGATAACGATCCTTGGCGGACAAGCCGTTTTCGGCACACTGGGCTTCTTCCTCTCCGGCCAGACATTACAAACCTCTATACGCTGCGGCTTCTCCATGGCACAGATTGGTGAGTTCGCCTTTATCATAGCGTCTCTCGGCATGTCCATGGGTGTCATAGCAGACTTCCTGTACCCTGTCGTCGTCACGGTATCTGTCATAACGACATTCCTGACACCTTATATGATACGCGGCGCACAGCCGGCATACCTCTTCCTGGAGAAATACCTCCCCAATTACCTTATCCTGCATATCAACAACCTCATGACGAAGAACCAGAATCAAGGAGACAAGAAAGACCCGGAAAGCGTAAAGCCGCGGACATTGTGGCGAAACCTTCTGAAAGCCATGGCGTTCAATACCGTAGTATATACCATACTGGTAGCCTCTGTGACATATATCATGCTGACATTCTTCCTGCTTTTCTCACGCTCCTTATTGCCACACTGGTGGGCAAACGGCGTCACGGGCGTGCTCACCATACTTCTGCTGGCGCCTTTTATGCGTGCTATAGTGATGAAGAAGAACCACAGCGAGGAATGGAAACAGCTCTGGAACCTCTCCCCTATCAACCGTCTGCCGCTCCTATCCACTGTTGTGGCGAGGGCAGCGATATGCCTCGCATTCCTCTTCTATATCGTCAACTACCTTGCACGCTTCGCCGACGCCATAGTGGTATGTCTCGCCGTAATCATAATAACCGTGACGGTACTCTCACGCTCTATCAAACAACGCAGCATAAAACTGGAGCGTATGTTCAAAAACAACCTGAGGTCAAGGGAAATCATGGCACAGGTAAAAGGGACACAGATGCCAGAATACGCCAACCACCTCGTAGAGCGCGACCTTACCCTCACCGAGCTGCAAGTGCCTGAGAACTCGCTGTGGGCTGGCAAGACACTTGCCGATCTGCAGTTAGGCCAGCATTTCGGAGTACATGTCAGCAGTATCCTGCGTAACGGCAGACGCCTGAACATACCTTACGGCAAGGAGCAGATCTTCTCCAACGACAAGCTGCAGGTGATAGGCACCGACGAACAGATCACTAAACTGAACAAAGTCCTTGAGACAGCTCTATACTCCGAGGACATCGACTACGAAGAGCGTGAGATGCTTCTGAGGCAAGTCATCATAAGCAAGAAATCACCACTTGTAGGCAAGGCGTTGCGCGACAGCCGTCTTCGCGAAGAATATTCTCTCCTCGTTGTCGGCATTGAGCAGGGCCAGCCCAACCTTACCACCATTGAGCCGGACTATGTCTTCAAGGCAGGAGATGCTGTATGGATGGTAGGAGAACATATGGCATTCGACAAAATAGAGTGATGAGGGATAATTTATAATGTATAATGAATAACGCTATTCCCCACAGCAATTATTCATTACCCGAGTGACGACGAACAGACGTCAACAATTAAAAAAACTTAACAATACATTGCAAAATATGTGCTTTAATAAAAATTCACTATCTTTGCAAAGCATACTTTATACTAACAGGCGGTAACCCACCGCAAAACCAGCTGTCTGCAACAGGTAAAAGAGACATTCTGCATCTCTTTGATAATATATTCTGCATATTGATCTAATATCACGATAAAAGCCACGTATCGAAAAGACAGGTGTCTGCCACCCCCTGCAAGACGAGAACATGATGTTTAATTAATATAACCTAAAGAAAACTATGAGAAAAGCATTGTCTATGTGTGTCGCAGCACTCCTCATGCCTTTGATGTCAATGGCACAGGACGCATGGAACACGACATACAAAGAAATCGAGTCAAGAATTGTTGCGCCGACATTCAAGGCGAAAGAGTACAAGGCTGCCGTAAAGGTAAAGAATTCTGCCAAGCAGAACCAGAAAGCCATCAACGCCGCAATAAAGAAGGCATCCAAGAACGGTGGCGGAAAGGTAATCATTCCGGCAGGAAAATACATGACGGGAGCCATAACCCTTCTCTCCAACGTCAACCTCGTGGTAGAGAAAGGTGCAGAACTCGTCTTCGCTTTCGAGCGCGACCTGTATCCTAACGTTGAGACACGCTGGGAAGGTCTGAACCTCATAAACTACCAGCCGTGTATTTATGCCGTAGACGCAGAGAATATCGGCATATCAGGTGAGGGCATCATCAACGGCAATGGCTCTAACGAGCGTTGGTGGTATATGAAAGGCAACAAACACCACGGATATCATGAAGGTGTGGACGAATGGCAGGGAACAGACAAGACGGGACCTCGCGCCGACCTTATAAAAATGGCAGACAACAACGTGCCTACAGCACAACGCGTCTTCGGAAAGGGAAAAGGTCTCCGCCCGCAGCTTATAAACTTCCTCAGATGTCAGAACGCCATAATAGAAGGCGTGGAACTGCGCGACTCTCCTTTCTGGGTTATACACCCAACGTTCGTCAAGAACCTCACAGTACGTGGCGTTACGATATACAACGACGGACCTAACGGCGACGGGTGCGACCCAGAGTCATGCGAGGACGTGCTCATCGAGAACTGCACCTTCCACACCGGCGACGACTGCATAGCACTGAAGTCAGGACGTAACGCTGACGGACACCGTGCCAACGCACCATGCAAGAACGTCATCATACGTAAATGTAAGATGGCTGACGGACACGGAGGAGTAGTGATAGGCTCGGAGATTTCCGGCGGCTGTACGAACATCTTTGCCGAAGACTGTGACATGGACTCGCCTAACCTCGACCGTGTAGTACGCATAAAGACCAACACCTGCCGTGGCGGAATAAACGAAAACATCTATGTTCGTAACATCCGTGTCGGCGAATGCCGTGAGGCTGTCATGCGCATCAACCTCGTTTACGAGCCAAAAGAGATTGCAGAGAGAGGTCACATACCTACTGTAAGAAACGTTTACGTAGAGAATATCACCTGCAAGAAGTCAAAATACGGCATCCTGCTCAACGGTCTGACAGAGAAAGACTCCAAGACTCCTCAGATATACAATATCAATGTCAAGAACTGCAAGTTCGAGGGACTTTCCGCAGAACCGGTGTATAAGACAGGTCTTGTGAAAGATATCCACATCAGCAACGTCACCGTAAGCGCAGACTTCTAAAGGTGTGCAAAAATATTTTTTACACCTGCTTACCTACAAACAAGAGAAAACACACCTAATCAAATATCAACCCATAAACGACTATGAAGAAAACACTTCTTTGTCTTCTCACGTTGCTTTTCTCAGCCTCCTCATTCGCTGACGGCTGGGACGACGCACTTTACAAGAAGATTGAACAGAACATCCAGGCTCCGACATTCTCGGAGACAGTGTACAAACCGTCTATAAAGACGAAGAACAGCGCGGCGAAGAACCAGAAGGCTATCAATGCCGCCATAAAGAAAGCCTCTGCCAAAGGCGGAGGAAAAGTGGTCATTCCTGAGGGAACATACATGACCGGAGCCATCACGCTGCTCTCAAACGTCAACCTCGTGCTTGAAAAAGGTGCTGTGCTGAAGTTCGCTTACGAGCCTGCTCTCTACCCTCTCGTCTACACCCGCTACGAGGGTCTCGACCTTTATAACTACTCTCCGTGTATCTATGCCAACGGAGCAAAGAACATCGGCATAACAGGCGAGGGTACAATAGACGGCAACGGCAGCAACGAGACCTTCTGGCAGTGGACCGGCGTACCATACTTCGGATATAAGAAAGATGTCACGACAGAAGACTGCAAATACCCGAAGAACGGCGAGACAATGGGCTACCGCGACATCCTGCAGAAAATGTGCGAAGACAACGTCCCTGTCGACCAGCGCATATTTGGCATGGGAAAAGGACTCCGCATGCAGTTGGTGAACATAGTAAACTCTGAGAATATCATCATCGAGGGCGTAACAATGCTGAACTCACCGTTCTGGGTTATGCACCCTCTCTTCTCAAAGAATATCACAGTACGTGGCGTAAAGGTCTACAACGACGGTCCTAACGGCGACGGGTGCGACCCAGAGTCATGTGAGAACGTGCTGATAGAGAACTGCCTCTTCGATACCGGCGACGACTGTATAGCAATAAAGTCCGGACGTAACGGCGACGGACGACGCGACGGACGCCCGTCACGCAATATCATCATACGTAACTGTAAGATGGCTGACGGCCACGGTGGCGTAGTGATAGGCTCGGAGATTTCTGCCGGCGTAGAGAATGTCTTTGCCGAGAACTGTGAAATGGACTCGCCAAACCTCGACCGCGTGCTGCGTATAAAGACAAACACCTGCCGTGGCGGTGAGACAAAGAATGTCTTCATGCGTAACGTCACAGTAGGTCAGTGTAAGGAAGCCGTACTGAGGATAAACATCAACTACCAGCCCAAGGAGGCTGCCGAACGTGGACATATCCCTTACGTACATAACGTATGGATGGAGAACGTGACATGCCAGAAGTCCAAGCACGGCGTGATACTCAACGGCATAACAGAAGATGAAGCAGTTTATGACATCCACGTACGCAACTGCCGGTTCAACGGCGTGACAGGTGAGCCTTTCGTAAAGGAGAACCGCATCCGCGACATAGAGTTCGAGAACCTCTTCATAAACGGGAAGGTGGTATTCGCAGAGATGCCACAGAAATATTACAGCGAGTGGCTGACACTCTCAGAGATGAAGCGTGTAGACAACCCTATATACCTTGACTTCACCGACGCCGTAAAGCATAAGAAGGGAAAGTGGTCGTATGTCATGGGCATAGAGCTGGAAGCCATGCTCGACACATACCTGAAATACGGCAATGAAGCTATCCTGAAATACTGCAAGAGATATTCTGACCAGATGATAGACAACGAGGGAAACATCACGGGATATAACATTCTTGACTATAACCTCGACAATATCCGTACCGGACACTTCATAACACGTGAGTATGAGCTTTATCCTGAGGCAAAGAACCTTCTGGCTATAAAGACCATGATGAAACAGATGGAGAAACAGCCACGCACAAAGGAAGGCGTTTACTGGCATAAGGCTATCTATGCATATCAGGTATGGCTCGACGGCATCTTCATGGGACTGCCGTTCCGCGTTCTCACCACAAACATGATGGAGCGTGAGGGACTCATGAAGTCAAAGGAGGCAAAGAAGATTTACGACGACGCAACAAACCAAATCCTCAAGACTTACGCACGTACCCTCGACCCTCTTACGGGACTGAACCGCCACGCTTGGGACGAGACAAACCATACTTTCTGGGCTGACAAGACGACAGGTCTCAGCAAGCACTGTTGGGGAAGAGCACAGGGTTGGTACACCATGGCACTCATAGAACTCCTCGACGCACTCCCAGAGAACTATGCACGACGCAGCGAGATCATTGATGTCCTGAAGAAAGATTTTGACGCTATAATAAAATGGCAGGACAAGAAAACAGGCACATGGTATCAGGTCATGGACTCTCCAGAGCGTGAGGGCAACTACCTGGAGTCGACATGTACGTCTATGTTCGCTTACTCTCTGCTGAAGGCGTTCCGCAAAGGCTACGTAACAGAGGAGAAATACCGCGACGCTGGCGTTACAGCATATAAAGGCATCATAAACAACTTCATACGCATGGACTCTGACAAGACCATTTCTCTCACACAGTGCTGCAGCGTGGCAGGTCTCGGTCCTGCGGCAACACCTGAGGTGAAGGCTGCCATGAAGCGCATAAACCCTAAAGGCTCCGTAAAGCATAACGAGAAACGCGACGGCTCTTTCGAATATTATCTCAGCGAGCCTATACGCGACAACGACGCAAAGGGCGTAGGTCCTTTCATTTGGGCTTCTCTTGAAATGGAGCAGATGGGGTATAACACATCGAGCAAGTATTGATGCTTCTATTAAACTGTCCTAAGCAACTATAGACTGGAGGGCAGCAACAGAAACCCACCTTAAGGTGTGTTACGCGAATTAACAGAACCCACCTTAAGCAAGTTTACAATCAAAACAGTAAGAATACGGGGAACATTCCGGTAGACATTATTACCGAAGTGTTCCCCGTAGTTTGTATTCTGGCAGCTTACCGCTTGCTGTCTGCAAGGGGTATGAAACATTCAGGCTTGCCAGCAGCATAAGGAGCAATCTCGTACGACTGGTACTTCATGCATACACCTTTCTCCGTAAGGTAAGGTGTCGTTTCTGGAAGTGGGAAGCTGTCGTCGTCAAACTGACTGTCGTCTATGAGAAGGCATCGTCTCAGCTCTTCATCACCACTGTTCTTGTCGAGGTCGAAATAAGTCTTCAGCCCCTCTTTTATCTTGCTTCTCAACAGTCTCTTGTCATATTTCCCCACAAGGTTCCATCCTTGACATTTTCCGTCATTCTTGCTGAACGTCATGCCATACTCTGCACTACTGCCATGCGCCCCACCGTAATACTCATACGAGGTAAGTATCAGCGTAATGTATTGTGCGTCTTCATAACCTGCCTTCACCTCCGCCTCGTAGGTGTATATCACCTTACGTTCCACGTCAGGGTTGAACGAGAGTAGGTCGCGCAAATCTTTCGCAAGGCTGTCTGATATAATCTTGACACGTGCCTCTAAAGCCTTGCTGATGTCCTGCTCGGCGGCATTAAGATACAGCTCCTGTCCCAACCATGCACGCATGTTGACAGCGAGTGGCTTGTCCATTCCGTCGGTGTCCACCACCTTTATCTTTACCTCCACCTCACCGTTTTCAGTTACTGCGACAGTCTTCTTGCATTCCACCGACCGCATCTTACCCTCTGTTGCCGGCGGCACGCTGTCGTCCGTTCCTGCTGACACAACTGTGGAGTCTGTATTTTCTACTACGCCCTCAGCACCTTTCTTTCCCGTACACGAAAGGGAGAGCAACATCGCCATAACGAATACAATTCTGTTTCTCATGATATTTGTCCTGAAAAATGATTAATTACATACAGTCTGTACTCATCGTACCAGACCATTTTTTCTTGATATGCAAAGTTCTTACAAACGAGAGCAATGCAAACCTGTTTGCTAATTGCCGAGTGCAGTTAGAACTTATGCAAAGTTATAGCAAAAAAACATATCCTGCAAGTTTTTGGAGGTTTATTATTCGCTCAATATAAAATCTTATGGTCAGAATAGAATAATCTTTTGATAAAATAGGCGGCGTCTCGGAAATAAAAATAAAAGATTTTCTTTCTTTTATTTTGTATTTCGCTCAACTTGCACTATCTTTGCAGTGGATTTTTATACAGATAATATTCGTATGGCGAGGACAGACAGTACTCACCATTAGATAAAGGTTGCGACACCCGCAACAAGACCTAACTAAAAGAGAGACATTTATGGAAAGCAAGGGAAAAAGACTACGTGAATGGCTGAACGTATTGACGCAGCTGGAATGGTGGCTGTCTTGGACAGGAATACTCTTCGGAAGCATTGTGCTTGCCGCAGGCTTCGTCTATTTCATCAACCCGTATAATATCGTGCCGGGCGGTGTCTACGGTGCGAGCATCGTGCTGCATAACATCTTCCCGTCAATACAGGTAGGTACTTTCGGCTATATGTTCGACATCCCTCTGCTATGCCTCTCCGCCTTTCTCCTCGGCTCAAAGATTGGGTCACGCACTCTTGTGGCGGCAATGATTACGCCCGCCATAATGAATATCATGTCCTCCGCCTCCTACCCTACCCAGGAAGCTTTGGAAGCCCTCGACCCCTCCCAGCTTCTCGGAGGCTGCATGGACATGACCGACCACCTCATGCTGACAAGCATCATAGGTGCCATACTCATAGGCATAGGCAGCGGAATAGTGGTGAAGAGCAAGGCTACGACAGGCGGCAGCGACATAATAGGCATGATACTCCAGAAATACTGCGGCATAAAGTTCTCAAACGCCATACTCCTCGTCGACGGCATCGTAGTGCTCTTCGGTCTCGTAGTGATAGGCTTCGGCATAGGTCAGACTGACGGCAGTGTCACGACACAGTCGTGGCATCTCTCTTTCTACTCGCTGATAGCCATCATCATCAGCTCCCGCACCGTGGCATACGTCCTCAACGGTGCCAACGACGACAAGCTCATCTTTGTCATCACGCCGAAGCCCATGGCAGAGCTGACACATTTCATACTCCATGACCTCGACCGCACCGCGACACGCATCAAGAGCAGCGGACTGTACACCAATGAGGAGAAGGAGATGCTCTTCCTCGTAGTGAGCAAGAAAGAGGTACAGGCAGTGAAGCAGAAAATCAAGCAGGTAAACCCCACAGCCTTTGTCGTCATCACCGATGCATACGACACGTTCGGAGAGGGCTGGAAACCTCTGCCTTCGTCCAACGACATACAGCCGGAATGACACTGTCAAGAGTAACATTTCTCCCTCCACCCGGCAACAGGTCGTTTTTGGAGGCATAAGTTATGACCGGGACGAGGCATAAGTTATGACCAGGGCGGAGCATAAGTTATGACCGGGACGGGGCATAACTTATGATTCAGCCCGGTAATAAGCTATGCCCACGTTTTGTGTAACGTTTTACGCATTCCCTTGACGCAGCACTCCCCATCGTCATAACACCCGTCGTCCTCACGTTCCTCACGAACGTCTGGTGCCGTTGCTCACAAACGAAGCTGTTGAGTGTCTCAAGGCCTTGGAGTGTTAACACCGTGCCGAGAGATGTTAACACGACTGGTTCATTCAACTAACCATACGGTTTAAGTATAAATCCATTCAACTTTTTTTAGGGTAGTACAGTTGCCTCAGACATAGAAATGTTAACTTGTTAACGTTAATTTGGCGTTAACTTTAAACTTTTTTCCTGTATTTTTACCTCGCGCGAACCTTATTATATTTAAAATTTTAAATATATATATATAATAATATAGTAACGGTAACAAAGTTTCATTTTTGGCGGAATTAACGTTAACACGTTAACACTTTTTGTTGTCTTGGCATTTTCAGAGCTTTCGGTGTCCTGCCCTTCCGTAACGTTACAGGCATGAATAAAGGCTGCCAACCTAAAAAAAGACTTTTTTCCTTGCATTAATAGAAAATATTTCGTAATTTTGCAAGCAATTTGTAAGGAAACATATCAAAAACAAGAAAATATCACACATCATGGATTTGAAAATTGCTGTTCTGGCTGGTGATGGCATCGGCCCGGAGATTATGGAGCAGGGAGTAGCGGTACTGTCTGCCGTAGCTGAGAAATACGGACATAACGTGACATATCAAGAGGCACTGTGCGGAGCACACGCCATTGACGAGGTCGGCGACCCGTTCCCTGAGGAGACGTTCCGCATCTGCGAGGCTGCCGACGCTGTCCTCTTCGCTTCCGTCGGCGACCCGAAGTTCGACAACGACCCTACCGCCAAGGTACGTCCAGAGCAGGGTCTCCTCGCCATGCGCAAGAAGCTCGGTCTCTTTGCCAACATACGTCCTGTCACCACTTTCGACTGCCTCGTACATAAATCTCCGCTGAAAGACGAGATTGTGCGCGGCGCGGACTTCATCTGCATCCGCGAGCTTACCGGAGGAATGTACTTCGGCAAGAAGCAGGAGCCTGCCATGAACAGCGAGAAAGGCACTGAGGACGCCCTCGACACAAACTACTACACACGCCCCGAGGTGGAGCGCATACTGCGCGTAGGATATCAGTACGCCCTTCAGCGCAAGAAACACCTCACCGTGGTAGACAAGGCCAATGTCCTTGCCTCAAGCCGTCTGTGGCGCAAGGTGGCACAGGAGATTATGACAGAATATCCTGAGGTAGAGACAGACTTCATGTATGTTGACAATGCCGCAATGCGCATGATCCAGGACCCGAAGTTCTTCGACGTCATGGTGACGGAGAACACCTTCGGCGACATCCTCACCGACGAAGGCTCTTGCATCACCGGTTCCATGGGTCTTCTCCCTTCTGCCTCTACCGGCTCTTCGACACCAGTCTTCGAACCTATCCACGGCTCATGGCCACAGGGCAAGGGTCTGAACATCGCCAACCCTCTGGCGCAGATCCTCTCCGTAGCAATGCTTTTCGAATACTTCAACCTCAAGGAGGAGGGTGCCCTCATCCGCGAAGCTGTCGACGCTTCCCTCGCCCAGAACGTACGCACACCGGAGATACAGGTGGAAGGCGGCGGAAAATACGGCACGAAGGAAGTCGGAGCATGGATAACAGACTACATACGTAAAAAGTAAACACAAACCCTCCTGCCGACACCGCACCGTCAGCAGGAGACCCACCAAAAGGTGGGTTCTACACATTCCTACCGAACGAAACATCATGCCATTACGCCTTCCCGATAATCTGCCTGCCATAGAGATACTGCAGAAGGAGAATATCTTCGTCATGGACGAGCACAGAGCACATGGTCAGGATATCCGCCCTCTGAAGATTGTCATTCTCAACCTCATGCCTCTGAAGATTACTACAGAGACCGACCTGCTGCGCCTCCTCTCCAACACCCCGCTGCAGATGGACATAACGTTCATGAAGCTGAAGTCGCATACGCCGAAGAACACACCTATAGAACACATGATGATGTTCTACAAGGACTTCGACAGCTTGCGCGGCGAACGCTTTGACGGCATGATCATCACCGGAGCGCCCGTAGAGCAGATGGACTTTGAGGACGTGGCGTACTGGCCTGAGGTCAGCGCAATCTTCGAATGGGCGAAGACACACGTCACCAGTACGATGTATATCTGCTGGGCAGCCCAGGCAGGCATGTACTATCACTATGGCGTGCCGAAGCACGACCTTCAGAGGAAGATGTTCGGCATATTCAAACACCACTGCACCACCTCGCTCCACCTGCCTATCTTCCGTGGCTTCGACGACATGTTCCGCATGCCCCACAGCCGGCATACGGAGGTAAGACGCGAAGACATAGAGCAACACCCCGAGCTGACAATAATAGCCGAGAGCAACGAGAGCGGCGTGGGCATAGTAATGGCGAGAGAAGGAAGGGAGTTTTTCATTACCGGACACATGGAATACAATCCAGACACTCTCGACAATGAATACAAGAGGGACATGGGCAAACGCGACGATGTCGACATGCCACAGAACTACTACCACCACGACAACATAGCCCAAGGGCCGTTCGTGCGCTGGAGGGCTCATGCCAACCTCCTCTTCCAGAACTGGATAAACTATTACGTCTACCAGGCTACGCCATACGATATCAACCAGATCAAATAACCCCTCCCCACCACACACACAACCTACCTATGCGAGAGATAGAACTCCTGGCACCGGCAAAGAACCTACAGTGCGGCATCGCGGCGATAGACCACGGTGCCGACGCTGTTTACATAGGTGCCGACAGCTTCGGGGCGCGTCATGCTGCCGGCAACAGCGTAGAAGACATTGCCCTGCTATGCCGTCACGCCCATACCTTCGGCGCAAAGGTCTACGCTACGGTAAACACCGTGGTCTACGACGACGAGACAGACCGTGCCGTGGCTCTGCTGCGCCGTCTGCACTCCGCCGGTGTCGACGCTGTGCTGCTGCAGGACATGGGGCTCCTCGCCCTTGTGCGTCGCGACGCCCCCGACCTTGCCGGGAGCATAGTATGGCACGCATCGACACAGACAGACAACCGCACGGCGGAGAAGGTGGCATGGCTGCAGGCGCAGGGGTTTCGCCGTGCCGTCCTGGCACGTGAGCTGACACTCGACGAAATAAACGCCATACACCGTGACGTGCCGGACATGGAGCTTGAGGTATTCATACACGGAGCCTTGTGCGTAAGCTATTCCGGACAGTGTTACGCCTCACAGCGCTGTTTCCAACGCTCCGCCAACCGTGGCGAATGCGCCCAGATGTGCCGCATGAGATATTCTCTCATCGACGCTGAGGGACACTCCGTAGCCGACGACGCTTATTTCCTCTCGCTGAAAGACCAGTGCCAGTACGACAATCTGGAGGACATCATCGATGCCGGGGCGTGCTCGCTGAAGATTGAGGGCAGGCTGAAGGACGTGGCTTATGTCAAGAACGTCGTGGCGGCATACAGCATGAAGCTCAACGACATCATAGCACGCCGCAACGCGCAAGGTGCAAGGCTCCTGGCACGCGCCTCATGGGGCACGGCGGAGTATTCCTTCACACCCGACCTCCGACGTAGCTTCAACCGTGGATATACCGACTATTTCCTCCACGGCAGACATCGTGACATGGCATCCCTGCTCACCCCGAAAGCCATCGGTGAATATGTGGGAAAGGTGAAAGAGATACGCCGTGGCAGACAGACATCCTTCAACGTTGCTGGCACGGCAGCCTTTGTCAACGGCGACGGCCTGTGCTTCATAGACAGCCGAGGCGAGCTGCGCGGTTTCCGCGTAAACCGTGCTGAGGGCAACAGGCTCTTTCCCCTCGCCATGCCCGAAGGCCTCACTCCCGGCACACCGTTATACCGCAGTCAGGACAAAGCCTTCGACGACCTTCTCTCCTCCAGGACGGCTCAAAGGACAATACCTTTGGACATACGCATAGAGGACCGTGGCGACAGCGTGGCCATGACCCTGACAGGCTGTGAACGCCACGGCACACTGCCACCGCTGCACGGCGAGGCGACAATGTCTCTCGGAGAACGTCAGCAGGCACAGAAGCCACAGCGTGAGAATATCGTGCGTCAGGCATCACGCCTTGGTGCCACGGCATATTCCGTGGGGAGCATCAGCGTGGACGCTTCGCTCGACAATGTCTTCATACCTGCCAGCATGCTCAGCGAACTGCGTCGGAAAGCCATAGAAAGCATTGCCCTTGACCGGACATCAGAGCAGGAAAGAGGACAGCAGGACAGGAAAGGAAGACAGGTGTCAACCCACGATATTCCGGAAGACAGATACCACATGCGTTTTCCGTATCTTCACAACGCCACGAACCATGCCGCCAAAGCGTTTTACAACGCCAACGGCATATCTGCCGAGGGCTTTGAGACCATGAGGGCTGAGAAGGGAGGGAAATACCTCCTCATGCAATGCCGCTACTGCATACGCCACGCCCTCGGACATTGCAAGAAGACAGAAGGCAAGGCAGAATGGCGCGAACCGTTATCGCTGAGGTTGGCTGACGGCAGGACCTTCACACTTGAGTTCGACTGCAAGAACTGTCAGATGAACGTCTTGGGATGATGACCTTGACCTTAACCTTGACCTTAACCTTAACCTTAACCTTGACCTTAACCTTAACCTTGACCTTAACCTTGACAAGATAAATAAATCAGGAGAACAGCGTGACAATGTCTATCGGAAGGATTATAATATTTGTTTTCCTGCTCGTCTCGTGTTACAGCGAGAAGAGCAAGGACCATGACGCCCTCGTCATTCCGGGGGCTGATGTCGTCACGCCCTCTGTCGACTCCCTCACTCAGCAACATATCGCCGACTCCATATCGTTCAGTTCGCAGCATCACTATACCAAGAACTATAACTTCATAGTAAAGGCAGACTCCATGACGCTGCTGAAACAACAGCCGGAAGAGGTGACAAGCCAGAGGGAGTTTCCAATAGACATGACGGAGACTGTCTACGACAGTATTACGCTACGCCGTGGAGAGGTCATCGTAGTAGCCGAGATACGCATCATTCCCGCCGATACGGTAGACACGGTATGGGTACAGGTGGCACGCGACCAGGAGACCTTCGGCTGGATACATGAGTCGGCAATGCTGAAAGGCGTGGTGCCGCGCGATCCTATCTCACAGTTCATCTCGTTCTTCTCGGACAGGCACATTCTCTGGACACTCATTGCCGTGGCGGCAATCTTAGTGACATACACGTTGCGGCTCATCAGGAAGAAGAAGGCCAAGATCATACACCTCAACGACATACCGTCGTTCTACCCTACCCTGCTCGTTCTCACTCTGGCTCTCGCGGCTACGGTTTACTCCTCCATACAACTCTTCGAACCTGAGATGTGGCGGCATTTCTATTATCACCCTACGCTTAACCCTCTCAGCGTACCTCCAATGCTGGGTGTCTTCCTCGCCTTGGTATGGCTGCTGCCAATCCTCGGCATGGCGACAGTGGAGGACGTCTTCCACCATATGCCGTTCGAAGAGGCTGTCCTCTACCTTGCCGGACTTGCCGCAGTATGTATGGTGGTCTACATGGTGTTCAGCGTCTCGACACTCTATTTCATAGGCTACGCCCTCTTCGTGGCATACGCCTATTTCTCCGTCTCTGTCTTCTACCGCCACAGACGACTGGTGTTCTACTGCGGAAAATGCGGAAAAGCGCTGACGCAGAAAGGACGGTGCCCACACTGCGGAGCGATAAACGTGTGAGGACAGCTTGGCGGAGAAAGTACAAGCAACAGACACCCGTCTGTTACAGAAAGAATATAAATCTTTAAACACATCCAAACAATGAAGAAAACAATTATCAGACTTGCTGCAGTGGCAGTACTACTCTTCGGCAGCAACAGCATTCAGGCACAGTCGTTACTCGGCTCATTGAAGAACGTGTTAAGCGGTACGGAAGACGTGGCCTCCGGGCTCGCCTCTATCTTCTCGTCAAGCAAGCAGGCTACGGCAGACAACATCGTAGGGACATGGGCGTATGAGTCGCCGGCAATAGTCTTCCAGTCTGACGACCTTCTCTCAAAGGCAGGCACAGCGATAGCCTCCAAGAAGTTAGAGACGAAGCTTCAGGAGACGCTGACGAAATACGGCATCGCTCCGGGCAATTTCACCATAACATTCAAGTCCGACGGCACATTCAGCGAGACGATAAAAGGCAAGACATACAGCGGAAAATGGACTGTCAAGGACAGCAAGCTGGTGCTGACATACGCTCTGAAGACAATGACGATAACGACGCAGAAAGACGGCAACAACCTTCTCTTCGTCACCGACGCCACAAAGCTCCTCACACTCCTGCAGACCCTCGGAGCCAAGACAGCCACGTCGTCAAGCCTCTCTACCATCACCTCCCTGGCAAAGAACATCAAAGGCATGCAGGTGGGCATCACGCTGGTAAAGAAATAATCCCACCTTACGCTTTAGAACCTCTACAGGTGGCAATACCCCCTGCCATCATTCAGCCGTACAGTTCAAGAGGCTTGAACAGTACGGCTGAATGATGGCAGGGGGTTTCTTAAAATTCCCACCTTAAGGCTCACGCTCCAATCATCCAAACATTGTTACTCGCCACAATGTCATTAAAAGGGCATGATTTCTTAAGCGTTCGAATATCTTTTGTATTAAAATGTAATTTTTTTAATAATTTTCTTTGGAAAATAAAAACTTTATAGTACCTTTGCAACTGTTTTAAGGTTGGTTCTATTAATTCGCTTTGTCAGAATTCCGATTTATCTCTGAGAGCAGAGTGTCAGTTTATGAGGGAGCGATGCGGGCATCGTGACCGAGGAAACTGGCAGTATGCGCCAGAGAGAAACGGAAAGATGACAAACGTCAATACATGATTACTTACATTTTGACGGTGGGAATTAATAGAACCAACCTTATGCCAAAGGAGCAGAAGGCTCTACGTGAAGCAAAAAGGCGTAGAAAATACACTTCCACGCATTTCATCTACGAAAGGCTGCTTTATGACTACAAAGCCTAAAGGTGGGAATAGCCTGTTTACATTCTTTGGAATGATTGCTATACAATTAACGATATATAAACTAACAATTACAAAACTCATGAAAAAAATCTACTATTTTATCCTGACAGCGCTGCTCAGCGTTGTCGGCATGACAGCAAAGGCTCAGACAATCACCGTAACGGTGGATGTTGACGACGCAAACAGAGTAGGCATTCAGGTTCAAAACGCTAATTACGTCTTGGAAGAACAGACTGTGGTAACAGGCAAGAACGTGATTACCATGGATGCTTACAAACAATTGAGGATATACGCCAAGAGCGGAGCTCTGCTTTCTACCGTAAAAGACGTTACTAACGGTTGGGATGTCTCAACAGGCTATAAGAGCGAATATTCAAATAACCCGTATTCTGATGTAACATACTCCGTGACATCAGTGTCAGAAGATGCGGTATATACAAAATCCTTCAAACTGACTGTTGACGACCCTTCAATAAACGTCACGCTGACAGGTTCTTACAGAGGCATAAAACTGACAGCCGGCGAGAATACAGTAAAATACGACCCTCAGACGGAGACACAGGTCATGATAAGCCCTTACGGCGGCAAACCTTTATATAAGGTTACTGACGGTGGCAATGACGTTACAGCTCAGGGCAATACATATTACGTAGAACTCAGCGAGGCAACAGACATCAACGTAAAGGCAGCATGGCCTGCTGACGTGAAGTTCAAGGTTTCTTTCGTATTTGGCACCGAGGAGTCAAAGAACTTCGTGAGCAGTGTATCTGTCGACGGCACACCGGTAAACGACTTCATCAACAGCTTTGAGGTGCAGGGCGGTTCACAGCTTTCTATCACAGGCAACAACACAGAGTATGTTCTCGACAAATTCCTCAAGAACGGATCATCAGAATACTTCGGCTACGGACAGTATAACAGCTACATCACTGGAGACGTAGTCTTCGGCATCACCGCCCACAAATACGGCACTATAAAGGTTACGCTCAACATCGACGACCCGGCTAACGTGACGGTTTACGACGGCTACGAGTACAACAACAAGATAATCAACGTCGTTGCCGGCAGCAACACCGTAGAACTCAGCGAGGGCGGCAACAAGACCATCACAATAAAAGCTAACGAAGGCTGCTTCCTGACTTCTGTAAGTGACGGAACGACGGAATACTTCTACTCTGGCAGCACAAGTGCTTCTGTCTATAACCTTCAGGACGGCATGACTGTCACCGTGAAGTCAGGCAAGAAAGTACGTGAGAAAGAAGCTACCGTATTAGTTTACGGAAGAGAGAAAGCATCATGGTATTTCAACTTCGCAAGCGAGACAGACAGATATTATCAATTCGACTTCGCTGAGGGCAATGGCTCTTTGAAGTTCGGCGACAGCGACCTTCCTTTCAACTTCGGATGCGGCGGTCCTGAGATAAGCGAGAGCACAGTATTCATCAACGGCGTTCGTGCTCATGCATACTATGGACAGTACAAACTGTTCTTCGACAACGGCGCAACGATAATCATCGACCTTGACAACACCACTCTCAACGACCGCAAGACCCTCAACATCGACTTGGAGGGCGTAGAGGCAAGCGTAATAAGCAAGGTGGAAATACCTAACGGCGAGGCTTACGAATGGGCTACAAAGGGTATAACATACCTCCCGGAATGGATGTCGTCAGTAGGTTTCGACATAACCATTACCCCGGCAGCGGGAGCTGTAATGGGCGTAAAGGTTGACGGCACACCGATAGACTCTGACGCTGAGGGCAAGTTCAACGTGACACTGACAAAGGACATCAAGTCACTCGCGATTTACGACCCTGCCACAGGCATAACAGAGGTTAACGCTGAGACAGCAAAGACAAACGGCAAGATTTACACCGTTGCCGGAGTAGAGGTAAAGAACGCCAAGAAGGGTCTTTACATCATCAACGGCAAGGCACAGGTTGTGAAATAATCAAACCATACAGACTACACAAAGAGCAGGCAGACTGTAAGGCAAAGACAGTCTTACCTGCTCTTTTCGTAAACAATAGAGGTGAGGAATAATAATACCACATAATAGAACCCACCTGAAAATTGATATTAAGAGAGCAAAGAATCACTACCTACAACAATTCTTACACGACATGAAGAAAACACTCTTATCACTTGCCATGGTACTGGCGGTAACGGCAGCATCGGCACAACCGGGACTATCGGTGAAAAACCGCGTAGCCCTTCAGCAGTTCAAGATGAACCAGGCTGGAAGTCCTTTCAGCACAAAAGCCAGCAGAATAAACAAGGTGAAAGGCAAACTGGGAATACCACGTAAGGACGTCCTCGCCATAACACGTCTTGCCGACGGCGTTACGGAGGCCGACCTCCGCGCAGAGGGCATCAACGTGATACGTTGCAGCTACGGCTTCGCGTTCATCTCAACGCCTGTTGAAGACGCTGAGCGTATCTGCTCGCTGAATATGTTCAAGGACATCCAGTTTGAGAAGCCTGTCAAGGCGAAGATGGTCTACGCCCGTGAAGTGATCGGCGCAAGCCAGCTGCACCAAGGCATAGGACTGACACAGGCATATACGGGCAAAGGCGTTGTCTGCGGCATTGTCGACAACGGCTTTGATGTCAACCACGTCAACTTCCTTGACGACGAGGGCAACCACAGGGTGAAGTACTTCGAGACGATAGGTCTGAAAGCTGACGCTCAAGGCAATTATGACCTCGACATTAAGTACGTACAGACGCCGAAAGAAATGGCGGAAGTGACCACCGACAACGAAAAATCGTACCACGGCACACACACCATGGGCATCATGGCGGGAAGCTACCGTGGCAACGCCAGGGTGGCGACACTCGAACAGGCAGCGTCGGGAAAACTTGATGCAAAGGTATACGAAAGCGCGCCAAACCCGTATTACGGCATAGCATACGAGGCAGACATCGTGGCGGCAGCGCCTCTCGACATGGTTGACGTAGAGCTGGCACAGGGTGTCCTCGACATGGCGGCATACGCCGGATATTCCGGAAAGCCGGTGGTTATAAACCTCTCCATGGGCAGCTCACAGGGTCCTCACGACGGCTCTGACGTCATATGTCAGGTGTTCGACAAGATAGCTAAAGAACTGAACGGAAAAATCGTTGTCGCTTCGGGCAACGAGGGAGACATGAAGCTCGCCATAAACAAGACCTTTACTGCGGACGACAAAGTGATGCAGTCGTTCATTGAGGGAGCGACGGTGGAAATGGATGAAGGCAAAACATATATGAGATTCGGCTCACTGGAATTCTACAGCAACGACAAGACGCCACCTGCAGAAGTGCAGATTATCATATACAACAAATCACGCAAGGCTATATCAGGACGATTCTCCATGTCACTGACGGAAGTGCCGAAGCAGACAGCAAAGTACTGGTGCAGCCCAGGCTATGAAGAATATACCGGAGTCAAGGCGGACCAGAAGTTCAGCAAATACTTCGAGGGATACCTGGGCATAGGCTGGGACATAGACCCCGGCAGCGGCAGGGCATACGCCATCTTGGACATCGCGACGATAGACAACATGTTGAACAACAAGGATAGCAACTATATCTTAGGATTCAAGATAACAGGTGCCGACGGACAGCGTATTGACGGATTTGCCATGGGCGACGTCATCTACGGCATAGACAACTTCGGCATCGACGGCTTCGACGACGGAACATGCAACGGAACGGTCTCCAACGAGTCAACAGCGAAGAGCGTACTCTGCGTAGGATCCATAACGTCATGCAACGTATGGCCTCAGCTCGACGGCAGCGCATACTCACAGCTTGAGAACGGACAGCCTATCGAGACAGCTGGCAAGGTAAGCTCCTTCACTTCGTACGGCACACTCGTCGACGGACGTAACCTGCCTCACGTGCTGGCGCCGGGAGCGTATGTCATATCGTCCATGAACCGTTACTACTTCGGAGGAGCAGACCTCTCACAGTATGAGGACCTTCTCACCGCCAAGGCTCTCACCCCTAACAACGACCCATTCGGCTGGTCGTTAGGAACGTCAATGGCATGTCCTGTCGTGACAGGCACTATAGCTCTCTGGCTTGAGGCAAACCCTGAGCTTACCATGGACGAGATAAAGGACATCATAGCCACAACGGCGATAAAGACCGACGACATGGTGCTCGACGACCCGGTACAGGTGGGCTACGGAATGATTGACGCTTACGAAGGACTGAAGGAAGTGTTGAGACGTAAGGGCAGCAGCGGAGTGAAGAACGTCACATCGGAGGACAACCGCCTCGTGGTGACTCCTGACGGCGACCGTCGCGTGAAAGTATTCGTGGCTGGCGAGAGCGAGCTGAAGATTGAGGTCTTCGACGTTGCCGGAGTAAACGTAGTGGAGAAAACCGTCGCCGGAGACGAAGCGCTGATAGACCTCAGCGGCAACGCAAAGGGTGCGTACGTCATAAAGGTCAATGGCCGCCTCTCGAAATGTGTATTGATTAAGTAATTTATAACCTTCCAAAACACTATACCTATGCAGAAGACATTATCTACATGCCGAAGGCTCATGCTGTTTATCACAGCTTTGCTCGCCTTGCCTTCAGCATCGTTCGCTCAAGAGAGCGGGAAACCAATCATCGAACTGAAGACTGCCGTACTCGAACAGGAGGGTGAGGAGACAGACCGCACCATTACGCTGTTCCTCGGAGGCTTCAAGCAGGAGACAGACTGGATAGACATAGACTGCGGCTACGGCACTGAGGAGCATGAGCTGCAGCCTGCCACCATAAGCACGTCGACAGGCCAATGGACCGGCGGAACAAGCATAACATGTGATGTATCGACAGCAGGAGTGGTGAAGATATACGGCGATGCAGCGAACATCGCCGTGATACGCTTCGACGGCTGTTACATCACAGACATCACCTTGGCAGACATGCCAAACCTGTATTACCTCAACATGGAGCATAACCTCCTCCACGAGCTGGACCTCTCCAACTTCCCGTCGTTGGCGTCTATCTCTCTCAACGACAACCCCTTCGACCGCAAGCCGCTGAAGATTGGCGGCAACAAGCCGAAACTTATGCTCCTGGAGATAGGACAGACAGAGAACCTCGACCAGTCGTTCAACCTCTCGGACTATCCGGAGCTGGTGTCGTTCGATGCTTATGCCAACAAGGGTCTCAGAACTCTCGACCCTTCCGGCTGTCCGAAGCTGCAGCGACTCTCAATAGACGGAACGAACGTCAAGACGCTCGACCTTTCGAAGAACCCTACCATAACGATCCTGAACATCAGCGATACGGGGATAAAGGACATCGACCTCAGCAGCCTCACATACCTGCAGCAGTTCTATGCCGACCACCAGTCGAGCAGCATGAACACCGACGCAAAACTCACGAAACTCGACGTCACGAAGAACGAGAAGCTCGTATATCTCTTTGCCAGCGGAAACCTACTTACCGACATCGACCTGAGCAAGAACTACTACCTCCAGCAGCTCTACCTCGCCGACAACCAGCTGACGAGCATTAACCTCGAAAATAACCCGAACCTCATAAACGTCATACTGCGCAAGAACAACATGGACTTCGCCACACTGCCTCTGCCGGGCGAGTGGAACCAGTATGACTATTACCAGAACAACATGCCGATAGCGAAGACAGTAAAGGTCGGCGACGTCCTTGACTATTCAGCACGTGTGCTCAGGGAGGGGACGGAGACCTCATGCGCCGTATTCACGACATCGGAAGAGACAGCAGGCATGACGACACGCCTCTCGGAGGAATACTACACCTACGCCGACGGCAAGGTGACGTTCCTCGCCGCTCCGTCAGACAGCGTGTACATAGCTTTCCAGAACGACAAGTTCCCGGACCTCACCTTCGAATACATGCCTCTCCGCACGAATAAGTTCAAGGTGAAGACGGTAGAGGACTTTGGCAAGGAGGACGTAACAGCAGTCATACGCCCTACGCTGACACCAAGCGGAGTGACCGTGAAGATGAGAGTGGGCATGGCAGGTGCGACACCTGAGAGTCCTAAGACATTCTACATCGCTGACAGCCAGGGCAACAAGAAGGAGTACAAGGCTACGACAGCGGGACTGCCCGACGCGGAGAACGTAGTGTACCAAGGCACTGACTACCTCGTGAACATCCTCGTGCCACAGGACGAGGCGATGACCTCCCTCGCCATAGAGGGGCAGCAGCTCAACGCCATAGACCTCACCCAAGCACGCTGCCTCGGCACGCTGAGCCTCACAGGGTCGGGACTGTATGACATTGACCTGAGATACAACAGGGTGTTGAGAAGTCTGAAACTTACGGACAACCACTTCTCCACACTGAATATCCGCGGCTTAAACGACGCATACCAGAAGACCTTGCTGCAGGACATTGACCTCAGCAACAACGAGATGACTGCGGTGACGCTCAACGACATGGGTACGATACACAACCTCAACCTCAGCCACAACAAACTGACGGAACTCTCGCTGAAGGACGCCGACAACATGGAGACGCTCTATCTCAACGACAATATGCTTGAGACGGTGAACGCCAACTACTGCACGCTGATGACGGACTTCGACATCTCCAACAACAACATCTCTGAACTCGTGATGCCTTCAGAGCTGTCGCTGCAGCGCTTCCGTTGCAACGACAACAAGCTCTCCTTCGCCACCCTTCCGGTAATAGCGGGACTGGAGGAATATGTCTATGCTCCACAGAACGACGTGGTGATAGCCACCAAGGCTCCTGGCGTAGACCTCCAGCTACATAACGTTGAGGGCAAGACGACATACGTATGGAAGACGACAGACGGCACGGTGCTTCAGAAAGGTACGGACTACACCATCACCGACGGCATGACGCGCTTCCTCGATCCGGCGATAGGCAAGAAGGCTTACTGCGAGATGACAAACGCCCTCTTCCCGCTACTGACGGTGAAGACAACGACGATAGAAGCCTCTGACATGCCGAGCTACAAGATTGCGTCGTTTACAACGACCGAGGACGGCGAGGGAACAATGGTGCTGCGCTCCGAAATACCTACCACGATATGTATCGACTGGAAAGGCGGCGGTGTTGCCGTAGAGAGCTATTCCGTAACCAACGACCTCGTGGTGACACCGGTCAAGGCACAGGCAGGAAGCGAGTGCGCCATATACGCCTACGAGGCTGAGACACCGCTCTACGTCCTCAACATCACCGGCATAAAGATGAAGGACGTAGACCTTACGAACATGAAGAACCTCACGCTCGTAAACATCACCAGCGCCGGAATAACGGACGTGAAACTGCCGGAGTCGAAGAAACTCGCAGAGATCATCCTCGACGGCAACGCCATAGAGGCTATAGACCTTTCGAAATACGCTTCACAGCTCCGCATGGTGTCTATAAACAACAACCTCCTGACCTCCTTCGACGCTACAGGCATGAAGAACCTCTTCAGCCTCAGCCTCGGCGGCAACAAGCTGACATCGGTGACACTCGACAACCCTTCAATGTATAACCTCCAGCTTTCAGGCAACGAGCTTGAGACGATAGACCTCAGCAAGGCTCCTAACGTTTCGCAGCTCTTCCTGACGAACAACAAGTTCGAGAGCATTGACCTCACTCCGCTGAAGGGTCTCGTGGCTCTCACCGTAGACTATAACCGCTTCAGGATAAGCACCCTGCCACGCCCTAACGCAAACTACACCGTCTTCCTCTATGGCAATCAGGCGAACATCGACGCACAGGCTGACGAGAACGGTGTCGTAGACCTCTCTTCTGAGGCTTACGTCGGCGCGACACCTACGACATTCCGATGGTTCATAGACTTCCCATGGTATGACGAAAACAGCGGCGAGCTGACCGGCGAGGAGCTGTACTACGACGACGAGGTGTTCATAACCGAAGGCAAGACACGCTTCACAAAGGCTCTCAACAACGTTGTATGCGCCATGCTCAACGAGGAGTATCCTAACCTCACGCTCTATACCAATGCTTTCAACGTCACCACCGTCTCGGGCGTAGAGAACATCTTCGCTGACAACGGAAGCAGCATCAGCATAGAAGGAAAGACAATATCCGTCAGCAACAGCGTGAGCACCCGCACAGAGGTGTTCAGCGCAAACGGCACTCTCGTAGCCACAAGCCACGGCACTGCCGCCAGATTCAATGTCGCTCCTGGAATATACATTGTGAAGAACGGTGAGAACACCGTAAAGGCTGTAGTAAGATAATTACGACAGGCTAAGATATAATAAAGGTGGGTTCTGAGAATATGGCATTACCATAATCTTCAGAACCCACCTTTTGTCTTTGCCATACCCAGGGGTTCTGCTTCGCTCTGCCCTGGGCTAAGGGCTTTTGCGCTTTGCCCTTAGGGACGTGCCTTGCACCATTGTTTACCGGCAACAAGAACTTGCGAAAGAAAAATAAATTATGCGAAAAAGTTTGTCCATAAGGAGGAAAATATGTATTTTTGTAGAACAATAGAAAGAAGGGAGCCTTGTTACGCAGAAAAGAAAGGCTGACGCCTTTGCTGCACAGGAAATTAAGGTGGGTTCTATAAATTCGCTTTGTCAGATTTTGGAGTTATTTTCGAGTTCAAATTGTAAGTTAAAGAGGGAGTGTAGCGAGCTACATGACCGATTTAACTTGCGATTTGAGCCGAAAAGAACCCAAAAGATGACAAAACGTCACTCACTATTAAAACCACTTTTGACGGTGGGAATTTATAGAACCCACCTTAAATCGTTTATCAAAAAAAAATAAAGACATGAAACTGACAGACATACTGAACCTCATAACCTCACACTTCGTGGTGAGGCAGGATATGGAGGACGAGCAGGAGATCATCCGGCAGATCAAGAACGGCGTGACGTTCCGCGGCTCCAACCTCTGGGTGCTGGTGTTCGCTATCTTCATAGCGTCGTTAGGCCTCAACGTCAACTCCACGGCAGTGATAATAGGAGCCATGCTTATCTCCCCACTCATGGGACCTATCATAGGCATGGGTCTCGCCATAGGAATCAATGATGTCGAACTGCTGAAACGTGCGGCACGTAACTTCGGCACGGCGACGCTGATCAGTGTGCTTACGGCAACGGTATATTTCCTCATAACGCCACTCGGTGAGGCGCAGTCAGAACTGCTGGCACGCACGTCGCCGACGCTCTACGACGTGCTGATAGCCACCTTCGGCGGTGCGGCAGGCATCCTGGCGCTGTGTACGAAAGGCAAAGGCAACGTCATCCCGGGCGTAGCGATAGCTACAGCTCTCATGCCGCCGTTGTGTACGGCAGGGTACGGTCTTGCCACGGGACACCTGCTTTATTTCCTCGGAGCTTTTTACCTGTTCTTCATAAACACCGTCTTCATAAGCCTTGCGACATACCTCGGAGTGAGGCTCATGCACTTCCGTCAGAAAGAGTTCGCCTCACCTGCTGCACAGAAGAAGGCACAGCGCATAATAACAGGACTGGCAGTAGTGACCATGCTGCCGGCGGTTGTCATGACGGTGAACATCGTCAGGAAGAGCATTTTCGATAACAACGTAAACAGATTCGTACATACCGAGCTGTCGATGCCCGGCACACAGGTCATCTCGACGAACACCGACAAAGAGGGCAGTGTGCTGAACGTCGTGGCGGTAGGACGCGAGATAAGCACGGAGAAAGCGAAAGACGCAGAAAGGCGCATGGCGCAATACGGACTTGGAGACTATGTGCTGAACATCATCCAGGGAGAGCAGTCGGACAGCATGCTGACGCTCAGTTCGCGCCTGTCGCAGATAACGACGTCAAGGCAGGACGACCAAAAGAAAATCATGGAGATGTCGGCGCAGATAACACAGCTCCGCACGGCTCTCAACGCTTACGAGCGTTACGCCACCTTGTCACAGGAGGTTATGGGAGAAATGAAGGTTCTCTTCCCCAAGGTTAAGGCACTGAGCATGTCGAAGGCCGTGGAAGCACAGCGCGACACGACAGAGACCAAACAGTTTGTGGCAGCCAAGATCGTCACCGACGCAAAGTCCCGCATGACGGCGGAAGAGACCTCACGCCTGCAGCAATGGCTGAAGGAAAGGGTGAAGGCGGACAGTCTCGTAGTAGTATATTGACCCTGTGACGGTGTGTAATTGACCACATGCCGGACTATAATTAACCTCATACCGGACCAGGAGGTTTCTCCGGAAGCCCATTTCCCTTACTTCCCTTTGGCATTGTCGCCGGAGGGAAGTCTTTTTTTATTTACTTCACCTTTATTACCCCTCCTTTCCTCATGCAGCCCTACAGAGGGCTTTCGGGCAGAAAAAAAGAACAAGTCGGAACAAAAGCAGCAAATTCCCAAGAAATAGATTACAGTTTAAAAGGAATGCACTTCATTTGCTTTCAAACTGTAAGTTTACTAAAATTTATCTACAAATACAGTCATCTTTTGTTGCTATTTTTGCTCAAAATGTTGTAACTTTGCATCGAAAATAATAAAAATGAAACTATTTTAGAAGAATATCTCACAATATGTCACTTATACGTTTTACCAAGATGCACGGTTTAGGCAACGATTATATATATGTATATACAGAATGTAACCATATAGCCGACCCGAATGACTTTTCGATACGCTGGAGCCGCCAGCATACAGGAATAGGCAGCGACGGTCTTGTAATGATTGGCAAGAGCGGGAAAGCCGACTTCTCCATGCGTATCTTCAACGCCGACGGCTCGGAAGCCCGTATGTGCGGCAACGCCTCGCGGTGCATCGGTAAATACGTCTATGACAAAGGGCTTACGATGAAGACCGACCTTACGCTGGAGACACTCTCGGGCATCGTGGGGCTGCACCTTCACATAGGCGAAGACGGAAAGGTAGAGAAGGTTACGGTAGACATGGGAGTTCCGGTCCTTGCCGACACAACGCTCATAGCCACCGCCGACGGCACTTTGGAGAACGCCCCGATAGACACTCTTGATGGCGTTTACGAAGGAACATTCGTCAGCATGGGCAACCCTCACGCCGTGATTTTCACCAAAGACTGTGAGAAGACCGACGTGGCGAGGATAGGAAAGCAGATAGAGTTCCACCACCTCTTTCCGGAGCGCGTCAACGTAGAGTTTGCCACCATACTCCCCCACGACGTCATAAGGATGAGGGTATGGGAGCGCGGCAGCGGAATAACACAGGCATGCGGCACAGGGGCTTGCGCCACGGCTGTTGCTGCCATGACGAACGGCTTGACGGGACGTGCGGTGACGGTAGTCATGGACGGCGGAAGCTTAGACATACGCTGGGACGAGAGCGACAACCACGTGTACATGACGGGGACAGCGACGACAGCCTTCGAAGGGGAGCTGGAGGAATAACGTTTCCCGCAGCGAGAACAAAAAAGACCACACACACAAATAAATATCCACCATACTGCCCAAGGCCGCGGACCTCCAAGCCCTACGGCAGAGAAAATAGAGAAAAAGAATATGACACTTGTAAACGAACATTTCCTCAAGCTGCCAAACAACTATCTGTTTGCAGACATCGCCAAGAAAGTCAATGCTTTCAAGGTATCACACCCTAACGCACGCATCATAAGCCTCGGCATTGGCGACGTGACACAGCCGCTATGTCCCGCAGTGATAGAAGCAATGCACAAAGCGGTAGACGAAATGGCAAACGGCGAGACGTTCAGAGGCTACGGACCGGAGCAGGGGTATAAGTTCCTCAGAGACGCCATAGTGAAGAACGACTACCTCGCACGAGGCATACACATCGACGCCAACGAGGTGTTCGTAAACGACGGAGCAAAGAGCGACACGGGAAACTTCCAGGAGTTGATACGTTGGGACAACTCGATATGTGTCACCGACCCTATCTATCCCGTTTACATCGACTCGAACGTGATGATCGGCAGGGCGGGAGTCCTGGAAGACGGGAAATGGAGCAATGTGATATACGTCCCTTGCACGGAAGAGAACAACTTCACGCCGGAGCCTCCGGCAAACCGTGTCGACGTCATATACCTATGCTATCCGAACAACCCTACGGGAACCGTAATAACGAAGGAAGCACTGAAGAAATGGGTGCAGTATGCACTGAAGAACGACGCGCTGATCTTCTACGACGCTGCCTATGAGGCATATATCCAGGACCCGGACATTCCTCACAGCATATACGAGATAAAAGGAGCGAAGAAATGTGCCGTAGAGTTCAAGAGCTTCTCGAAGACAGCCGGATTTACGGGCATACGTTGCGGATATACCGTAGTGCCGAAAGAGGTCATGGCTTCCACACTGACAGGAGAGCGCATACCGCTCAACAACCTGTGGAACAGAAGACAGTGTACGAAGTTCAACGGCACAAGCTACGTCAGCCAGAGAGCCGCCGAGGCGACATACAGCCCGGAAGGCAAGGCTCAGGTCAGGGAGGTCATTGACTACTACATGACGAATGCGAGAATCATGAAGGAAGGATTTGAGAATGTAGGCATAAAGGTTTACGGCGGCGACAACGCTCCGTATCTCTGGCTTAGGACTCCCCGCGACATGACGTCATGGAAATTCTTTGAGCAGATGCTCTATGAAGCACATGTGGTATGCACGCCGGGTGTCGGTTTCGGACCGAGCGGCGAAGGCTTCGTAAGGCTTACGGCGTTCGGAAAGCGCGAAGACTGCATAGAAGCCATGAACTGGATAAAGGATTGGATGAAGTAGGACGACAAGAAACTTAACGATGCCAAAGACAGCAACACAGACACCAACCGCGCGACGGCATTTCAGCAACACAAACCTACGCTGACACTACAGCGACCCTATAAGGCAACCAAGACAAGCAACAATACATAACAACAACACAAACACAAAAAACTGTTTTTAAAAAGGTAAAGATTATGAAAAGGAGTAACAAAATCGCAGCAATGATGGCGGCTGCCGTCATGCTGCCAGCCACAATGGTGGCGCAGGAGGAAGTAGAGGCTTCGGCAGGTGCAGACATCGTAAGCAGCTACTACTGGCGTGGTCAGGATCTTGGAGGCATCAGCGTACAGCCCTCACTCGGCGTAAGCTACAAAGGCCTCTCGCTCTCTGCCTGGGGCTCTATAGGTCTTGAGAGGACAGACACCAAGGAGTTCGACCTCACCTTGGGCTACACCACCGGCGGCCTTACCGTTTCCATCACCGATTACTGGTTTGCCTACAGCGGTCAGGAGAACAAGTATTTCCACTATGGCGCACACTCTACGGCACACGTCTGGGAGGCGAACATTGGCTATGACTTCGGACCTCTCGCACTGAACTGGTACACAAACATCGGAGGAGCCGACGGAGTGAATGAAGACGGCGAGAGAGCGTATTCTTCTTACATTCTCCTGGCAGCACCGTTCAAACTTGGCGGCCTGGAATGGACGGCAGAGGTAGGAGCGACACCGTGGGCAACGTCGTTCTACGGAGGAGCAAACGGTTTTGCTGTCTGCGACGTATCGCTGAAGGCGGTGAAGGAAATAAAGGTGACAGACTCTTTCAGCATTCCGGTATTCGCCAAGGTAGGCTTCAACCCAGCCATTGAGGCTGCTGACTTCACCTTCGGCATCAGTTTATAATATCACCCTCACAAACACAATGACATTATGAAAAAGATTGAAGCGATAATAAGAAAGACAAAGTTTGAGGACGTCAAGGAAGCCTTGCTCGACGCCGACATTGAATGGTTTTCATACTACGACGTGAGAGGTATAGGAAAGTCAAGGCAGGAACGCATATACCGTGGTGTCGTCTATGACACAAGCTCCATAGAGCGCACACTGGTGTCTATCGTGGTGCGCGACAAGAACGTGGAGAAAACCATTGAGGCGGTATCGAAGGCTGCTCATACAGGAGAACTCGGCGACGGACGTATCTTCGTCATTCCGGTGAACGACGTCGTACGCATACGTACCGGAGAGCGTGGCGACATAGCCTTATACAACGCCGAGAAGGAAGAATAAGCCGGGACACTCACTACCTGTCTCGACAAAGGATAATAAGCCGGGACATTCACTACCTGTCCCGACAAAGGATAACGAGTTTTTTAGGGTGGCGGCAGACCACCACCCCACTTTACAGCAACACAAACAACCACAAGCATCACTCTCGCTCTTCTGCACATGACAAAGGCCGTGGGGGTCAGGGGGTACTGATGCTCTCAAACAACGTTTTTTCATTATGGACACAACAATAACTTTAGCTGAACTCAGCACAGGTATCAACACCGTATGGATGCTCTTGGCGGCAATGCTGGTATTCTTCATGCAGCCGGGCTTCGCCCTCGTAGAGGCGGGCTTCACACGCGGCAAGAACACCGCGAATATCCTTATGAAGAACTTCGTGGACTTCACCTTCGGCTCTCTGCTCTTCTGGCTCGTAGGCTTCGGTCTGATGTTCGGTGCGGGCGACTTCGTAGGCATGCCACACTTCATCGACCTTGACATCATGGAGAAGCAGATAGACAACGGACTGCCTATCGAGGGTTTCCTCATCTTCCAGACAGTGTTCTGCGCCACGGCGGCGACGATAGTTTCGGGAGCCATGGCAGAGCGCACGAAGTTCTCCATGTACCTCGTATATACGGTTTTCATCAGCGTGCTCATATACCCTGTCTCAGGCCACTGGACATGGGGCGGCGGATGGCTCATGAACGGTGAGGAGGGTTCTTTCATGATGAACCTCTTCGGCACTACGTTCCATGACTTTGCAGGCTCTACGGTGGTTCACTCTGTCGGCGGATGGCTCGCTCTCGTAGGAGCCTCAATACTCGGACCGCGTATCGGAAAATACGGCAAGGACAAGAAGTCGAAGGCTATTCCGGGACACAACCTCACGATAGCTGCCCTCGGAGTATTCATCCTCTGGTTCGGATGGTTCGGCTTCAACCCTGGCTCACAGTTGGCAGCAAGCACAAGTGCCGACCAGACAGCCATATCACACGTCTTCCTGACAACAAACCTCGCAGCGTGTGCCGGAGGCTTCTTCGCTCTCGCAGTGAGCTGGCTGAAATACGGCAAGCCTTCACTCTCGCTGACACTCAACGGCATTCTTGCCGGACTTGTAGGCATCACGGCAGGTTGTGACATCGTGTCACCGCTCGGATCGGTCATAATAGGTGCTATCTGCGGCATTGTAATGATTCTCTCCGTAGACTTCATCGACCACGTGCTGAAAATTGACGACCCTGTAGGTGCCAGCTCCGTACACGGAGTATGCGGCTTCCTCGGCACGGTGCTGACAGGATTCCTCGCTACAGAAGAAGGTCTCTGCTATTCCGGCAACGCCAACTTCCTCCTCGCACAGCTCTTCGGTGCTGTCGTAGTAGGTCTGTGGGCTGCTGCAGCAGGTTTCGTAATATTCAAGTCGCTCGACAAGATACACGGTCTCCGCGTCGACAAGCGCATTGAGGAGGAGGGTCTCGACATCTACGAGCACGGAGAGTCGGCATACAACTGATAAAACCGACACACCCCTGCCTCACTTAAGGGAACGCTACAATAAAAAACAACATACATAAAATATATACACAAAACAATTCTTTAAGATTATGTCAGATTTAAGATTCAGAGTTGTCGAGACGGCTTTCAAGAAGAAGGCGTCGGCAGTAGAGTCACCTATGGAACGCCCAAGTGAATACTTCGGCAAGTATGTCTTCAACCGCGAGAAGATGTTCAAATATCTTCCAAGCAAGGTTTACGCAAAGCTTATCGACGCCATAGACAACGGCGCTGCGCTTGACCGTTCGATAGCCGACGAGGTGGCTGCCGGCATGAAACGCTGGGCTACGGAACTCGGTGTCACACACTACACCCACTGGTTCCAGCCGCTTACGGAAGGAACGGCAGAGAAGCATGACTCTTTCGTAGAGCACGACGGCAAGGGTGGCATGATGGAAGAGTTCAGCGGAAAACTCCTCGTACAGCAGGAGCCGGACGCTTCGTCATTCCCTAACGGTGGCATACGAAACACCTTCGAGGCACGCGGATATTCCGCATGGGACCCTTCGTCGCCTGTCTTCGTCGTTGACGACACGCTCTGCATCCCGACAGTCTTCATAGCCTATACGGGTGAGTCGCTCGACTATAAGGCTCCGCTTCTCAAGGCTCTCCGCGCTGTCAACAAGGCGGCTACAGACGTCTGCCATTACTTCAATCCGGAAGTGAAGAAGGTCGTGGCATACCTCGGATGGGAGCAGGAGTATTTCCTCGTCGATGAGGGACTGTATGCCGCACGCCCTGACCTCCTCCTCACCGGCAGGACACTCATGGGACACGAGGCAAGCAAGAACCAGCAGCTTGAAGACCATTACTTCGCCGCAATACCGACACGCGTGGCAGCCTTTATGAAAGACTTGGAGATACAGGCTCTGGAACTCGGCATACCTGTCAAGACACGCCATAACGAGGTGGCTCCGAACCAGTTTGAGCTGGCACCGATATTCGAGGAGTGTAACCTCGCCGTAGACCATAACATGCTCATCATGTCGCTCATGCGGCGTGTGGCACGCAACCACGGCTTCCGCGTCCTGCTCCACGAGAAACCCTTCAAGGGCATCAACGGCAGCGGAAAGCACAACAACTGGTCGCTCGGAACAGATACGGGAATACTGCTCCACGCACCGGGCAAGACTCCTGAAGACAACCTCCGCTTCATAACATTCGTGGTGAACACCCTCATGGCGGTTTACCACCACAACGGACTGCTCAAGGCGTCGATCATGAGCGCAACAAACGCTCACCGCCTCGGTGCCAACGAGGCTCCACCAGCCATCATCTCAAGCTTCCTCGGCACTCAGCTCACTGAAGTGCTCGACCACCTGGAGGTCAGCGAGGATGAAGACCTCGTGGCTCTCAGCGGAAAGCAGGGCATGAAGCTCGACATACCGCAGATACCGGAGCTGTACATCGACAATACCGACCGCAACCGTACGTCGCCGTTTGCATTCACAGGAAACCGCTTCGAGTTCCGTGCGGTAGGCAGTGAGGCAAACTGCGCAAGCGCGATGATTGCACTCAACTCTGCCCTCGCCGACCAGCTGATACGCTTCAAGAGCGACGTCGATGCTCTCATAGCCTCAGGGTTGGAGAAGGAGAAAGCCATCATACGCATCATACGCCGGTATATCAAGGAGTGCAAGCCTATACGCTTCGACGGAAACGGATATAGCGACGAGTGGAAGGAAGAGGCAGCAAAGCGAGGACTCGACTGCGAGACAAGCTGCCCGCTGATTTTCGACAACTACCTCAAGGAGGAGAGCATAGCAATGTTCGAGGCTGCCGGAGTAATGACACGCAAAGAGCTGGAGGCACGCAACGAAGTGAAATGGGAGACATACACGAAGAAGATACAGATTGAGGCACGTGTCCTCGGCGACCTCGCCATGAACCATATCATACCTGTCGCTACGGAATACCAGAGCAGGCTTATCGACAACGTCTATAAACTGCGTGAGCTGTTCACGGCAGAGAAGGCGGAACGCCTCTCCAGCGAGAACATGAAGCTCATCGAGGAGATCGGTGAACACACAATATACATCACTGAGCATGTCCACACCCTCATCGAGGCACGTAAGGTGGCGAACAAGATCGAGACGGAGCGTGAGAAGGCTATCGCCTATCACGACACTATCTCTCCTATGCTGGAGGAGATACGTTACCACATCGACAAGCTTGAGCTCATCGTCGACAACAAGATGTGGACACTGCCAAAATACCGCGAGCTTTTGTTTATCAGATAGGTATTTTTATTCTTGAAACGTAATGCGAAACGTTTACCCCCTACAGGACTGTGCTGCTCTTGTAGGGGGATTTTTTATATGCACTGGGGACGCGGGCGGAATGCCCACGTCCCCAGTATCTTTACATTCCTTTTATTAAAAATGTCGAATTGTTTGGAAATGTGAAAGAAAATAGGTAACTTTGCCGCTGAATAAAAGACATCATGATACAGAAAAAGTTTGTGAGATATGGAAACGAAGCAACTGAAGCGACTGCCCGTGGGCATACAGACATTCTCAAACATCGTTGAGGACGATATGCTGTATATTGACAAGACAGAGTATATCTGGAACATGATACACCTCAGCAAGTATATCTTCCTGAGCCGTCCAAGGCGGTTCGGCAAGTCGTTGCTTCTATCTACGCTGCAGGCATATTACGAGGGAAGAAAGGACTTGTTCAAGGGACTCTTTATCGAAACGGTGGAGAAGGAATGGACGGAACATCCCGTGCTGAGATTCGACATGTCTATGGGAAAGCACATGGAGAAGGATCAGCTGGAGAGGTATCTCGGCAACCGTCTTGCGGTATATGAAGAGAGGTATGGCATCACGCAGCCTGCCACAGACAATAATGACCGATTCACTGCGTTGATTCAGGCAGCATACGAGCAGACAGGCAAGAAAGTAGTCATACTGATTGACGAGTACGACGCCCCGTTGCTCGACGTGGTGCATGAGAAAGAGACATTGCCTGTGCTCCGCAATGTCATGCGCAATTTCTACTCTCCGCTGAAAGCATCCGACCCATATCTTGAGTTTGTGTTCCTCACGGGCATCACGAAATTCTCCCAGCTCAGCATCTTCAGCGAGCTGAACAACCTGATGAATATCAGTATGGACGAGGAGTATGCAGCAGTTTGCGGAATTTCAAAGGAAGAAATGCTGACACAAGCCCATGATTATATCGAGAGATTGGCACAAAAAAACAAATGGACGTATGAAGAGACTGTATCACTCCTGGCACAGCAGTATGACGGTTATCACTTCACATGGCCTTCGCCCGACATTTTCAATCCCTTCAGCCTGCTCAACGCATTAGCAAGAAATCGCATTGAGAACTATTGGTTTGCCTCGGGTACTCCGACGTATCTCATTGAGATGCTGCGCAAGTTCAATATCGTGCCGTCAAGAATTGGCTGTGGAAGTGTACAGGCAAAATCCTTTGATGCTCCCACTGAGAATATGAAGAATATAACTCCGTTACTATATCAGAGCGGTTATATCACCATCAAAGGATATAATCCAGTGTCAAAAAACTACAAGCTCGACATACCTAACAATGAGATACAGGCAGGACTGATGGAAAGCCTTCTGCCCAATTACGTGCATGAATATGCCGACGAGGGAAGTTCTATGGTAGGTGATATGTACGAAGCCTTATACAATGACGACCTGGACGGGATGTTCCGCCTCCTTCAGGCCTACCTCCTCACCGTGCCTTACTGCGACAACGCCAACTCTGAAGGTCACTACCAGCAGATGCTCTACGTCATCTTCTCCCTCTTCGGCAGATATGTGGATGTGGAGGTGCACACTCCCACAGGTCGTGTGGATATAGTGATGAAGACCGCCAAGGCATTGTATCTTTTCGAGCTGAAGCTCAACAAGAGTGCCGAGACTGCCATGAAGCAGATTGATCTGAAGGACTATGCCTCAAAGTTTTCATTATGTGGTCTGCCCATTGTAAAGGTGGGCATTAACTTTGACCCCGATAGACGCACAATAGGCGACTGGAAAATCAACCAGACAGAATGATTCCATTTTGATAAGGTGGGTTCTATAAATTCGCTTTGTCAGATTTTGGGATTTTTTTCGAGGATAAATTGTAAGTTGAAGAGGTTTCCGTCTCCCGGGAAACGTTTCTGTCCCCCGGGAAACGGGGGAACCGAAGGGGGTGTATAGCGGGCTACGTGACCGATAAGACTTACGATTTAGACCGAAAAGAAACCAAAATCTGACAAAGCGAATTAATAGAACCCACCTAAAGATATTTTTTTATAGGCATAAAAAATTATTTTTATAGGCATAAAAAAATATTTTCATAGGCATGAAAAAAAATAGACTCCAAACCACCGGTAGATTTTCATTCCTTTTTATTAAAAATGTCGAATTGTTTGGAAATGTGAAAGAAAATAGGTAACTTTGCCGCTGAACAATATAATCATCATGGTTATGGACGAGAAAAAGGTAAAAGAAGCGGTTAAGCGAATACCCTACGGTATGATGAACTTCGTGGCTGTGCGCGAGGACAACTATTATTATGTCGATAAGACAAGGTTTATAGAAAAAGTGGAAGATTCGAACAGATACTTTTTCTTCATCCGCCCCCGCCGTTTCGGCAAGAGTCTCACCATATCGATGTTGCACCACTATTATGATATTAACGCAGCTGATAAGTTTGAGAGGTTGTACGGCGACTTGTATATAGGCAAGCATCCTACACCCAACCACAACAAGTATCTCATAATATATCTCAATTTTGCCGTGGTAAATGCCGACTTGGGCAATTATCGCAGTGCGTTGGATGCAATATGCAACACTGAGTTCAATTATTTCTGCGATGTCTATGAGCAGTACTTGCCCAAAGGCATTAAGGAAGAGATGAACAAGAAGAATGGTTGTGTGGAACAGCTTGACCATCTCTATAAGGAAGCGCGAAAGACGGATGCGAAGATCTATCTCTTCATCGATGAGTATGACCACTTCACCAATCACATCCTCTCCGATGCAGCCCGCCTCGACGAATATCGGGGCGAGACTCACGGCACTGGCTATCTGCGAACTTTCTTCGACACCATAAAGGCAGGCACTTATTCGAGTATAGAGCGTGTCTTCATCACGGGCGTAAGTCCCGTAACCCTTGATGACCTCACCAGCGGCTTCAACATCGGCACAAACTACTCACTCTCCTATGGCTTCAACCAAATGGTGGGGTTCACCGAAGAAGAGGTGCGCGAGATGCTGACATACTATTCGCAGCACTATGAGTTCAACCACACCATTGATGAACTAATCGAGATAATGAAGCCGTATTACGACAATTACTGCTTTGCCAAGGAAGCATACGGCGAGACGACGATGTACAACTCGAATATGGTCCTCTCATTTCTTTATAAATATATAGACAACAGGTGCTGGATTCCGGACAGAATGTTGGAGGAGAATATCCGTGTTGACTACAACAAGCTGCGTATGCTCATCCGCAAGGACAAGGAGTTTGCACACGATGCCTCCATCATCCAGACATTGGTGTCGAAAGGCTACGTGACGGGAGAACTGAAGGAAGGATTCCCGGCAGAGGACATCGCCGACAACGACAACTTCATCAGTCTGCTCTACTATTTCGGCATGGTGACTATCGGCGGATTCTATCGTGGAAAGCCTAAGTTCGTCATTCCCAATGAAGTCGTGCGCGAACAGGTTTATTCATATCTTCTCGACAACTATCACGACAACCATCTCTACACCGACATGGATGAGCTGAGTCGATTGGAGGAGAACATGGCATACGATGGCGAGTTCAAGCCATTCTTCCAGTTTATTGCCGACAGCATATATACCTTTGCCTCGCAGCGCGACCGCCAGAAGGGCGAGTCCTTCGTGCATGGCTATACCCTCGCCCTTACAAGCCTCTGCTGCTACTACCGTCCCATCTCCGAGCTTGACAACCAGAACGGCTATGCCGACGTCTTCCTCCGCCCACGGTGTGAGATATTCAAGGATATGGAACACTCGTATATCATCGAGCTGAAATATCTTAAGAGTAATGCGACGGAGGCTGAGGTTAACGCCGCCATAAGGCAAGCCGAGGCTCAGGTCTGCCGCTATGCCGAGACGGTGAATGTTAACGACAACATCGGACATACCACCCTCCACAAGGTATATGTAGTATATCGGGGTGTGGAAATGGTGGCGTGCGATGAAATACAGATACTCAACATTTAAGGTGGGTTCTATAAATTTTTCGCAAGCTCAAGGAAACTCCTTCCCTTTGGTCAGTGGCTCCAGAGGACAAGTCTCCCCCCATTATTATGAATGATGCGGTAAAGCCATGCGGTTTGAGAGATTGCCGCATGGCATTACCCCCCCCTATCGTATGCCATTTATCGTTTTTCTTATACTTTTTTACCAAATAATTCTTCCTTTTTTTGCTCGTTTTATTTTTTTTCTGTAAATTTGCAGCAGTATTGGTATTATTAGTTAGGATATGCTTATATATATATACTGTAACATTTTTCACGTTATACTCTTCCTGTTTGTAAGTGGGGGGTGCAAAAAACGTCTGTCGACAAGTAACATAGCGTTATTTGCCTTATTCACTTTTACCTTATTTTCTCTTACGGCTTGTTCGGACAATGATGACGATGACACGTCTTCCGCATTGACTTCCGCCAATGTGGTGGAGGTAGTGTTCTCGCCATCGAGCTTCGGCGACTTGGGTTATAACGACATCATACTCACGGGACTTGAGGAGTCGCGCAAGCGTCTCGGCTTCGACGTGGTGATGCATGTACCACCGTCGGTGGAGGACGGTATCGCCATCTACAACAAATGGGCGCAGAAGGATGCCAAGGGCGAGCGACGACTCTTCATCTTCGCCAGCAACCAGTATGAGAGTGCCTTGCGCAACTCTACTGTGCGCCCCTCGGATGCCAACAGCACGGTGCTGCTCTACGAGACCCACCAGCCCATCGAAGGGATATACACCTTCCGCATAGGGATGTATGGTGCGGCTTATCTCATCGGAGCATACACCGCCCTAACCAATAATGAGGAATCCGACTACAAGGCAGCCGTACTCGCAGCCAATCCCTTCGACCGTAATGTTGACGGAGCGGCACAGGGATTCCGCGACGGGTTCCTTGAGGCAGGAGGAGCTGATGCCACCATATCCTATATCTCCGACAAGGACGGCGACGGCTACAACATGCCTGACGAAGCCTACGACCTCTGCACCCGACTTTACGAGTCCGGCCACACCTTTTTCTTCCCCGTGGCAGGCGGCAGCAACAAAGCTGTATATCAGTTCTCGCGCAACAATCTTCTCGGCTCTGCAGGCATCGACGGTGACATGTCTGCCTATTCTGGTTTGATGAACTGTTCGCTCGTAAAGAATATCGGCAGTGCCACCGGCGACTTCATCGCCCTGTGGCTCGGCAAGAAGGAAATCCCCCAACATCAGGATTTCCTCTGGGATTCGGGCTACGTCAGCGTCATCTATTGTCATGATTGTAAGGAAACTGACGCACAAGGCATTGAAACATTCAAGAACAATATTATAGGAAAGGAGGCAGAGTATGAAAAGAGCAAGTAAAATATGGGCAGTTAACTTCCCGATATATATAATAATGTGTATCTTCCTGCTGTTCTCCTGCTCCGATGATAACAACAACGCCACCTCGGGCCCCGAGGTCAGCTCCAACCGCGAGGTGAGGATTGCCGTGGTGCTCAAGAAGGGCGACCGCCAGGAGCGCGTGCAACGCATACTCGACTTGGCTCGCGAGAATATCACCATGGCACGGGGCGGAGTCGTGCCATCATACGAATACTACGACGAGGACACCACTACCCTCGCTTCCTTGGCGGTGGAACTCGCCTCGCGCGAGGACATTGCCGCCGTGGTGGGATGCTATGACGACCAGCACACCAAGACCCTCGCCTACGAGTGCATCAAGACCGACAAGACCATGTTCACTTTCAACACCTCGCAGGAACTTGCGCGCATCTTCGGTGAGCACGGCAACTACTGGGGACTATCCGAGAGCGACATCACACAATGCGAGATACTGCTGTCAATTATATCGAAAGCCGCAAATGCTGACGTGGCACTCCTTGCCTGCGACAACGAATACGGACAGACCTTCGTGGATTGGTTTGCCTTCCAGGCTTCAGAGATGGGACTCAATCCCGTGGGCATCGCCACATACAAGGACAAGTCGGAGATTCCCGACGCCTATCGCAAGGCATGTGCCAGTCATCCTGTCTTCACCCTGTGCGTGCCCAACAACGCAGAAGAGGCTAATATAATGTATGAATGTACCAAGATGGATGATTTCGCCTACTGGACTATGCCTTTCTTCACCGACCGTGCCTACGAACCCGCCATTCTGAAGAACGAGGGAGTTATGGGACTCAACCTCGTGGCTGACCCCACGTCGGGATTCAGTGTCATATATAAGGCACGCTTCGGCGAAGCTCCCATCCATGGCGAAGCAGAGCTGTATGATGCCATCATGCTCACCTGTCTTGCAAGCCGATATGACGAGGAGCATAATCTCAACAACCTCAACCTTGCCATAGGCACCCTGCTCTACTACCACTCCGACAGTCAGGGCGGATGGATGTCGGGCAACATGAAGCAGATTTTCGAGACGATTGCCGAAGGTGGTGTTCCCGAGGTGAGCGGTGCCGTGGGCAAGCTCGACTTCGATCCCAAGAACTACACGCTCATCACCCATTCCACCTACGATTACTGGATGGTGTATGAAGGAAAGTTTCTCTCGCTCAACTATATGAAGCGTTCCGAGGGCGAACACTCCTCGTCGCCCATCGTCAGCTGGGAGTGGGACAAGACCTACCAGCAGCAGTTCGACGAGCACATGTCCGACATTGGCTATCCTGCCCTCACGGGCAACAAGGCGGTCATCATTGCCGCTTCGGGCGGATGGGAGAACTACCGCTTCCAGGCCGACGCGCTCGAATACTACCAGATGCTCCGCAGTGCGGGCTATAGCGACGACGACATCATTCTCATCATGTCCGATGACCTGGCGCAGAACGCCAACAATCCCGACAAGGGAGTGGTGCGCCGCTCGGTGGATGGAGACAACCTGTATAAGGATGTTGTCGTTGACTATCGCCTTGAGGACATCACCTACAACGACCTTGCCGTCATCTTCTCGGGCAAGGCAGACGTTGCCCATCCCGAAGTGCTCGACAGTGGCACAGGCGACAACGTGCTCTTCTTCTGGAGCAGCCACGGCACTCAGGCAGGACTTGCCCTTGGCAACATCTACAATGTGTCGGGCAAGCAGATGGCGCGCATACTGCAGAAGATGAGCAACGAGCAGCGCTTCCGCAAGATGATGTGGATAGTGGAGGCATGTTATGCCGGCGGAGTGGCAAAGGAGTGCGAGGGCATTCCCGGACTGCTCGTGATGACGGCAGCCAATGCAAACGAGTCGTCGAAGGCCGACCTGTGGTATGCCCCCTACGGCGTGTATATCACCAATCGCTTCACCTCCTCCATCATCTCCCGTCTGAAGTCCGACCCTGCGACATCTCTTCGCGACCTCTACAACGTGGCGTTCACCGGAACGTTAGGTTCGCACGTCACGATATATAATGCCGACAACTACGGCAACTTGTATCAGAACACGATGAGGGAATTCTTTAGAAATTAGGAATGAGGAATGAGGAATGAAGAATTATAAATTATAAATTATAAATTAAAAGTAATCATTATGAAACAGAAACGACCACTTAAGCCCGGGTTCTTCGGGCTGCTAATGGGACTTCTCATGCTGTTTGGCTCAACTACGTTGGGTCATGCCCAGGATAAAGCCGCAAGGGCAGCCTGGAAATCATGGGAACAGAAGTTGAAGTATGATGCCATCTACTACTCTAACGGGGATTATGTGACCGAAACCGGTGAGGGCGGGCACAAGATGTACCATGTGCAGGTAGCAGAAGCCGAGGCTGGCATCGAACATGCCGTTATCTATAATGATATCGGCGAAGCGTGGAACTATCGCACCGTGCGTGTCACTCCATGGGCTATCGCGATGAAACCGACGCTGATAGACATCACCTTCGCCGACTGCTCAAGCAACACCGCGGGTACCAACGCATACGCATGGATAAGCATTGACCTTGCCGAGGAGTGCTTCGCTGACAACAAGAACCTCGAGGCAGTCTATATGAAGTATAAGATGTATGCCGACGACGACCACACCATCATGCTTAAGCCCAAAGACGTGCGTGCAGGAAAAAACATCTTCTGGAACAACACCAAACCGAAGATATATGTAGATTGGGAGTATTATCAGGACTACCTCAACGACTCTAAATGGGGAGTATATAAAGACCAGATAGTGCCCACCACCACTATGCGTGAGGCAGAAAAGACATTTGAAGGCGTGGGCTATGCCCGCGACCATGTGGAGGATGGCAAGGGCTCGTTCAGGAAAGAGTCCGCAGGAGATAAGGACATCTCTTACGCCCATGTCATCGGTGCGTCGGAGTCGGATATAAGTAAAGTCAACGGCGCTATCCTTATATATAATGACTATGGTTGGGATGCTCCATATATCATTACACGAATATGGTCGCATGCCTACGATGGTTCCTCCGCTCTGAAGTCGGTGAAGTTTCAGGACGTGCGTAACGGCAAGTCCTACAAGGACATGAACATCACCATAGGCGACTATGCCTTTGCCAACTGCCCCAACCTTCTCACCTTCGACCTCGTGATGAAGGTAGCGTCAACGAAAGAGATGAAGGATCTGACTCCTGCCAACATCAAGATAGGCAAGCACGTGTTCGACGGCTCGCCCAATGTTCAGATCCGCGTGCCCCTCTTTCAGAAAGCCGCATTCGAGGCTGACGAGAACTGGAAGGAGTACGCCCACCTGTTTGTGCCCTACGTGGAGGATATTACCAACTCTGACGTTGAAGAGGGCGGTGTCCACTACAGCTATATCTATAATTCCAACGGCAACTACGTGACCACGAAGGTGACAGACCCCAAAGACGGGAATCACATTCTCTATCATGTGAAAGCCACCAGCGTGGATAACGACAAGGATGCGATAGTTGTGTATAACGACATCGGCACAGCTTGGTACTACCGCACAGTGCTCTTTGACAACAATGCACTCAACGGCAAGAGCACTCTCAAGACCATCTCCTTTGCCGACTGCGTGTCAAATCTTCCTTATAGTCAGGCATGGGTTTGGCCACGCATCGAGCTTGGCAAGACCTCAATGCAATATTGCCCCAGCCTTGAGGAGGTGCAGATGAAATATAAGATGTATGCCGGTGACGACCATACCGTCATGCTGCGACCGGGAACCATAGTTCCGCAGGAGGGCTTCAACTTTGAGGGCAGCCCCAAGGCCAAGATTCTTGTAGATCCCGAATACTACAGCTCATATATTAACGCCCCCGAATGGCAGGGCGTAAAGGACCGCATCGTCTCCACACCGAAGATGCGCGAGGCTGAGTTCAAGGAATACGGTATGCAGTATGCCCGCGACAACAACGAGGATGCCACGGGATCATACAAGACCACCACGAGCAACAACGGCAATACCACTGTATATAAGGTGCACGTAATAGGTCCTGATGCCGACTACATCAAGAACCACGACGGCATTGCCTATCTCTACAAGGACATAGGTCAGACCTGGGCATATACCACCACTAAGATCTGGGCACGCTCGTTCGACGGTTGTGATGACCTGAAATCGGTGAAGATATACGACATCATGCCCTCGGCAACCAAGAACTACCTCGACCTCAACATAGAGATTGGCGACTCGGCTTTCGTCAACTGCCGCAACCTTAAGTTCTTCGACGTTGTGATGAACTCGGTGGATGAGAAAGACCACTTCGAGGTCATCCATCCGTCGCAGATGCCTATAGGCAAAGATGTCTTTGCCGGCAGTCCCAAGGTGCGCATACGCGTGGCTTCATCGGCATATACCGAGTTCCTCAACGACGAGAAATGGAGCCAGTATGCTAACCTTATAGAACCATACGACTTCGAGATGGCGGACTATAAGGAGGGCGGAGCCATATACAGCATGTGGCGCACTGAAGATGGTCAGACTTTCTATAGCAGCAAGGATGCAGAGGAGATGGAAAAGATTGTGGAGCCTTGGGCTGCTGCATTCCGCAACCTCGAACCAGATAAACTCTTGGCTCTTGACACTGATGAGACCCTGTGGTACACACATATCACCGGTCTTGATGATGACTATCTGAAGAAACACGATGGAGAGTTGAGAATATACAATGACATCGGTACATCTTATGACTTCAAGACCCTCGCCATCGACAGCATTCAGTTGCGTGGCAATGAGAATATTAAGAAGATTGTCTTCGAGGATTGCGCATCGGGTTCAGAAAATGCCAATACCATGCTGAAGATGGTCATCCACAACGGTGCTTTCAAGGACTGCAAGAATTTGAAGGAGCTCAACATGTTCTATCTCTCTACAAAGGGTACAAACGAGATGAAATACCTGACTCCTGAGGATGTTTATATCGGTGAGAACGTGTTCGACGGAGTGGATAAGGATTTCCGCATTGTTGTTGCTCCCGAGGCATATACGGATTTCATTACAGATGCCAACTGGGGGCAGTATAAGGAAATGATAGTTGCATGTGACTATGTGCCTACTGCCGAAGATGACATAGTGGAGGAAGGCGTTACATACGGATATGCCGCCAATACGCTTAACTCCCTGCCAACATCAACAGTGGCTCATCTACAATCGTCTATGTGGAATCTCGCTACTTTGGCTGGAGAGGTTGTAATAGCAGTATTAACGGACGGTCTGGCGCAAGCAGGAATTAGTGGTGCGTCAACTGCTTCAAGTACCGTAGTGACAGCATTGTCACGAACAATATTCAAGCCAGCAGCACTTATTGGGCATAGTCTTTTTATCGCAGGTCAACCTGCAACAGAAGCAGCATATAATGCCGCCATCCATGGTATAGGCTTATGTTTTGGAGTTCAATCTGCATTGAACACTCATGCGGCACTTGCAATAAGTTCAAATATTGAGTCAAATATACGACATAACACGTGGATGATTTCAGGAAGCGGATGGATCTTGACAGAGAACAAACATCCAATATATCACATGTATGTGAAGGATGTTGACGACAGCAAGACCGACCTTACCATCTATAATGATATAGGTACTGCTTACAACTACAGTACTATAGGCTTTGGAGATCGTGCATTCTGGAACAAGACCAATCTTATGCGCATTGGATTCAAAGACCAGCTGCGTGGCGACACCGAGGCCCGCAAGGCAATGTGCATCGCCATTCCCGACTCTTGCTTCCTGGGCTGCAGCAACCTCCGTATGCTCGACCTCGTGCTCAAGAGCAACGAGGACGGCAGCGAGCAGGCTCTCGGTCCGGAGAACTTCCTGATTCTTGGCGACAAGATATTCGAGGGATGCCATCCCGACCTGAAGATTCGCATCGGACGCGAGCGTCTTGACGACTTCCTCGCCAACGAGACTTGGCAGCCATACAAGAATATGTTCGAGGTGGTTGACATAGAAGACAAGGTATCGTTTGAGGAAAAAGGGGTTCAGTATGCCCGTGAGTTTGAGAACGCATCGCGAGTATATCAGACATTCATCGAGGACCACACCATCGAGCATCTCAAAGTGGTTGGTGCAACAGATGATATAGACAAGCAACAAGGCGAGGTGTCGTTGTGGAACGATATAGGTAGATACAACAACTACAAGCTCGACCGCGTGAAATATAAGGCGTTCTATAACAATCCCAAGGTGAAGGGACTTTCCTTCTGGGATGTGCTTGGAGGCGATGCTTACACAAACCTCAACGTGACGCTGCAAGATTCTTGCTTTGCTGATTGCAAGAACCTCGAGTATGTCAACATGCTTTATATGGTGACAGACGGCTTCAACACCGCCAAGGAGATGCTGCCCGACTCAGTTCATCTGGGCAAAGGCGTGTTTGATGGCTGCGACAAGCTGAAGATTAAGATGATGTGGAATGCCACCGACAAGTTCCTCGCCGACTCTACATGGGCAAACTATAAGGACAAGTTTGCTCCGTGCTTCTTCAAGCCGGCAGACGAGGAGGTGGAGGATGCTCTCGATGATGCTGGTCTTTCCTACAAGTCTCCCATCAGCGACACATGGGACGTGATGGATGCCACTCAGATGAAGAATATTGAGTCTGTACGTGACCAAATAGGCAAGAGGGAAATCAAGGCATTTGAGGAATTTAAGGCATTTGAGACTGTTGGTCTTGAGCGAGTGCCAATAGAGATGTTCCGTAACCAGAAAAACTTGCAGTTGGTTAAGATTCCTTCAACAGTGAAGACCATCTGCCAGTCTGCCTTTGAGGGATGCGGTTCATTGCCAAGAATAGAGATTCCTGAGTCTGTGACTTCTATTGAGAATTCGGCTTTCAAAGACTGCTCGACACTTAAAAGCATAAGGATGATGTCTTCAGTACCCGCCACATTGTCAGGCGAACCATTTGCTGGTCTTCCTTCTGATTATGTCATCTACGTTCCCGACACGGCTTCGGTGGTTGCTGCTTATAAGGAAAAGTGGCCTGAGTATGCCGATCATATTCAGGAATATAAATTCAAGTCAACATTTAAGACCGTCACTGTTAAAGAAGCTGGTACACTCGCAAAGGAACTTGGCTTCTATTCCGCTACTGGTACTGATGAGTCTGGTGCGATAGCTCATTATAGCATCAGTGGTGAGTTCTCTCAGTATGATAGTTTGAAGATTGTTGGTCCTCTAAATAGTGATGACTTTGCTGCTATTCGCTCTCTTGGTGGTAGAACTCCTATACATTGCAATATAGAGCCGCGTGGACGATTGAAATATCTCGACTTGTCTGATGCAGACATTGTAAAAGGCGGTTTGTTCTATTCAACAGAGAATTATGGTGTCGATATTTACCGATCAACAAAAGATGATGTAATCGGTCTGGTAATGTTCGAAAAACTGCCATACCTCGAGACTCTCATTCTTCCCAACTCTGCAAAGAGCATAGAGGATGAGATGGCATGGAAGTGCCCGAATCTGAAGCGCATCGTCTTCGGTCCGAACATCAACGACATCGAGGAGGACATCATCCAGGAAACTCCAAACCTGACAGAAATGATATTCCTCGGTCCTGTGCCAAAGACGATGGACAAGGAGATGTTCTACGGCAAGGCAAGCCGCATAGTGGCATATACCACCAATGCCGAGCAAGCCAACTATACAGCCGCAGCACGTATATATAATAATGTGGATACCATCGCCACAGGATTTGAGGACGACCGCACTCTGCAGGTAATGGCAAAGAAGGGTATCTATTTGGGTACTGACCTTGCCAATCTGAACTCTTTCGAAAATGTGGTCAACGGTGAGGGGATAGGAAAGTTTATGGAGCTGATATATGCCTTAAACGTGACAACGCTCGGCGACAACTCGCTGAACGGATGCTCTGAGATGGACGTGGTGTCATTGCCTTACAACTTGAAGTCAATCACTGCTGATGCCTTCAAGGGCTGCACAAGTCTGAACACGGTGTATGGAACATGCTCCGAGATACCAGAATTGGCAGCAGACGCCTTCCGCGACCTGCCTTCTAACTTCGTCATCATCGTGCCTATGGGCAAGGAGAACGAATGGCGTGAGGCATGGAAACAGTATGCCGACCATATCATCGGCTACCGCCCTGACGAGAAGTCGGAGTTGACGGAGGTTACACTGACTAAGGCAGGAACGCTGGGTGCGAAGCTCGGTCTTGAGGTGACTATGGACGCTCCAGACAACGTGGGCAGAATCAGCGGTGACTACTATAAGATCAGGGGACTGAAGGTAAACGGTAAAATCAATGGTAAGGACATAGCCGTGATACGTATGCTCGGTGGTCGTGACGAGGAAGAAGGTGACGAGGTTGCACTCTCGCGCATGACATATCTCGACCTCTACAATGCCGAGATAGTGACCGACCCGAACAATATCTGTTACAACCGCGACAGCTACAACGACTATGTGGAGCGCGACAACGAGGTGCCCGAGAACATGTTCTGGAAGCTCGACAACATCCGCACGCTCATACTGCCGAAGAAGGCCACGAAGATCAACGAGGAGGCTTGCTATGACATGCTCAACCTCAAGACAGTTGTCATCGGCGACGAGACAACATATATCGACAACGATGCCTTCGGCGAATGTCCAGGTCTTGAGAACATGGTGTTCCTCTGCAACAAGAAGGCAGTACTCCACGAAGATGCCTTCAGAGACCCTGCAAGCGACAAGAACTTCCAGGTGAAGAACATGTACGTGCCGTTCAGTTATGTGAATGACTGCAGGTCGGACAAGGAATACACCGAGCACTCGATGAACATCTGGACTAAGTATCCTGACGATGGTGTCTTCCGTGCCTACGGCCGTAACCTCGTAATGACAGATGATGATCTGCAGAACGTAAGCAACATCGACGGATGGTTTGACGACTACGAGAGCATTACTGACCTATCGACGCTCTCTAAGACAGTCATCGACTCGCTGAAGACTGACGTTCTTGCCAAGCAGCCTAAGTTGCAGAAGATCAGTCTGCCGAAGACTCTCACAACCGTTCAGGAGAATGTCTTCTCCAATAACGGCAACCTCGTCTGGGCTGATTTCACCCGCTGCTCGGAGGCTGGAGCCTCGCTTGCAGTTAACGCCGGAAAGCTCGGTGCTGCCAAGAGCACTCTCGTGTATATGCCTTCATCGTTCGGCTCTTCGGATAAGGCCAACGTGGTATATGGTGCCGATGGCGCAAGGGAGTGCGCAAGGTATGAACTGACTGACTCGCGCGATTATGACGTGCCGATGGAGTTCACCGCCAAGGAGATAAGCTACGACCGCAACTTCAAGAAGCGCAAAGCACCTTACACCACCTGTCTGCCGTTCGACTGCGACGTGCCTGCAGGCTGCAAGGCTTACACACTCTCAGGTCGTTCGGACAACGAACTCATCTTCACCCAGGTGTCTGACATGAAGGGCGAGAAACCTTACCTCATCATCGCCGAGGATGCCGACGCAAAGATTGAGCAGACCTCCAACGTGAAGATTCCTGTCACTCCTACCCGTCTGCCGCAGGTGAACGCACCCGGCTACTCTATGCTCGGCACTCTCTCGTATATCGACAACGATAAGGCGGCTGGCATGAAGGCCTACGTGCTGCAGCCCGACGCCCAGTGGCATCCCGTAAGCAACGACGGCAAGAGCAACATAGCCCCCTATCGCGCCTTCATACAGGTGAACGGCACAATGGCTACGCGCGCCCTCCAGTCGTGGTTTGAGGATGTTGATGGCACGACGGGCGTGACAGTCCTGAAGACCATCGACTTCGACGGCAAGGAACGCTACTACGACCTCAGCGGCCGCCAGCTCAATGGCGCACCGAAGCAGGGAGTGTATATTCACAACGGGAAGAAAATTATTAGGAACTAGGAAGGAGGAATGAGGAATGAGGAGTTAAGCCTAATGTATGTACGCTGGGATGTCATTGCGTTAATGCCATTGCGCTGAAGACAAAAGCTCAAAACTAATGGCTTAACTCCTTATCCCCCCCATAAAAATAAAAATTTAAAGTTATGATTAAAAAGTTTTTTATATTAGCAGTTGCTGCCCTCGCCCTTGTGGCGTGCGGCGGTGACGATGAGCCGGACACTCCGACTCCGGAGCCTACAGTGGAATCAAAGTGCGATGTGACTCATACGGTCAACGTGTCGCAAGACTTGCTTGAAGTGGCTAACGTCACCATATATTATATAGGTGCCAACGGACTGGTTGTCTCCGAACCGATTAATTCGGCAACATGGACAAAGACCGTGACCCAGGCTCTGCCGTGCAAGTTCGGCGTTGCTCTGTCGTGCACAATGAAGCAGGGTGTGCAGTTGGATGGAAACCGCACCTACTCGTTCTCGGGCAATGCCCAACTAAGCGCGAATATAGTAGCTCAGAACGGTAAGTTCACCGACACTTATAACAAGACCTCCACTTTGAAGAAGGCGGAACTGAATGCCGACGGTGTCGCTGCATATATCTCAACAGCCAATATCGCAGTGGCGCGTGCTGTCGACGAGAAGGGTGAAACAAGCACAACAACCATCGACTGGGGCTTCAATGCCGGTGAAGGCGGCACGACCGATACTCCCGTGAGCGGCGACCCTGCCACGGGAGATGCGGAGTGATGTGAGAATTAGGAATTAAGAATGGGCTGCGCGATAACGCCCGCGATAAGACCCTACATATACGAAGTGGCTTTTCCGCTGTGAAAAGTCACTTTTTTTAAAAACGTAGGATTTGTTTGGAGATGTCCGCCCAGGCTGCAATGAAGCAGATTGACCTCAAGGACTACGCCTCTAAGTTTGCTCTCTCTGGTCTGCCCATAGTAAAGGTCGGCATCAACTTCGACCCTGAGCGCAGGACAATCGGCGACTGGACTGTCTGCGGCAGCTGAAATTATGTAGGTCCTGTTAATTATTCGACAAGTCTCCCCCCATTATTATAATTGCTGCGGTAAAGCCATGCGGTTTGAGAAATTGCCGCATGGCTTTACCCCCCCCCTATCGTATACCATTTATCGTTTTTATTATCCTTTTTTACTAAATAATTCTTCCTTTTTTTGCTCGTTTTATTTTTTTTCTGTAAATTTGCAACAAAATTGGTATTATTAGTTAGGATATGCTTTTTTATATATACTGTAACATTTTTCACGTTATCCTCTTCCTGTTTGTAAGTGGGGGGTGCAAAAAACGTCTGTCGACAAGTAACATAGCGTTATTTGCCTTATTCACTTTTACCTTATTTTCTCTTACGGCTTGTTCGGACAATGATGACGATGACACGTCTTCCGCATTGACTTCCGCCAATGTGGTGGAGGTAGTGTTCTCGCCATCGAGCTTCGGCGACTTGGGTTATAACGACATCATACTGACCACAGTGTGGATTTCGAATCAACATCGTTCGACAGGAACGCTATGCCCGAGGACATCACCAACTGCACCGAGGCGCAAGCCGACGTCATGGCAGACCTGTTCTACAAGTGTGCCGTAGCTGCCAACAGCAAATTCCATTGATACACCTTAAAAAAATAACAGTTATGAGAAAGTCTATAATGATTATCATGGCATTGGTGACGATGAATGTCACCAATGCCGATGCCAAGAAGTTCTACCACTATGGTAATACACTTACATTTCTCTGCGACGACGAGACGCTGACGGCGGAAGTGGCGGGAACGTACCACGTGGAGACGAGCGGCACCATCACCGTGCCGGAGACATTTGTTGCCAAGGACGGAAATACTTATACCGTGACAGCCATCGGCGACAACTTCTTGTATTTCAACGGCTATTCCTATTCTCAGGGTTGCACTGAGGTAGTATTGCCCAAGACCATCAAGTCTATAGGTACATGTGCCTTCTATTACGCAAAGATAAAAAGCATCAACCTGCCCGAAGAATTGGAGTCGATAGGCGAGGCGGCATTTATGAATTGTAAAAACCTTGAGTTGGCAGAATTGCCTTCATCGCTGAAGCATCTTGGCAGTTGGGCGTTTAGCGGATGTCCGGGCATAACAATTTCCACACTGCCTGAGTCGATAGAGACATTGGGCAAAGGAGTGTTTTCCGGCGTTCTCTTTGGCGACAAGATGACATCGTTCACCTTCCCTGACCATATAACGGAACTGCCCGACAGCTTTTTCTATAGGAGGAAGGGGCTTAAGGAGCTTCATCTGCCGGCAAACCTGAAGAAGATAGGCAGTATGGTCATCAACAACACCAAGCTGACGGAATTGGTAATACCGGAAGGAGTCACCGAGATAGCGGAGCGTGCATTCTGGGGCAACAGGTCTCTGACAACCTTTGTACTTCCAAAGTCGATGACGAAGATACCTGCCGGAGCATTCGCCAATACGGGCATAAAGAACCTGGACTTCCTGCCTGCCGGCGTAACGGAGATAGGCGATGAGGCATTCCGTGGTTCGGAACTGGTGGAGGCCAACATCCCTGAGGGCGTAACGACAATTGGGGCGGATGTACTATATGGGTGCAGCAATCTGGAGACAGCGAGCTTTCCGAAGACGGCTGTGGATGTCAGCAGTTGGCCTTTGGAGGGATGCTTTAATCTGAAGGGCTTTACTATTGCCGAAGGCAACCCGTCGTTGAAGATGACATCCGACTCGGTCATTACATGCACTATTAGCGACGGTCGTCGGTTATTGTATGTAGCACAGTCGGCAATCGTTGACAGTACATTCGTCATACCTGACGATATCAAGGAAATCGGCAACAATGCCTTCGGATACTACAGGATGGTCAACCGCATAGAGTTTCCCGAGGGCTTGAGGCGAATAGGAAATTCCAACTTCGAATATTCTCCGATAAAGAAAGTTGTGCTTCCTTCAACCCTTGAAGAACTGGGCGATGAAGTCTTTAATGGATGCACTTTGTTGGAAGAGGTCGTGCTGCCTGAAAAGCTAAGGAGTATACCTTCCAGGACTTTTGCTTACTGTAGCAATTTGTCGAAAGTTAATTGGCCAGCAGAATTGGAGGAGATCGGAAATTCTGCTTTTTCCGGTACTTCGCTGCCTTCGGAGGTGATATTGCCGAATAGTGTCAAGCGTATTGGTCAGGCTGCATTCAGCAACAACAAGAAACCTTTCGAGAACTTTGTGCTGCCCGAAGGTATCAAAAACATTGAGACTTCGACTTTTAACGGGAGCAAACTGCCCAACGGAATTGTCATTCCGGGCAGTGTGAGAACCATTGGCGAAGGAGCGTTTATGGCTTGCAATTGGGACAACATTGTCATTCCGGAAGGAGTGGAATTCATAGGTAATGCAAGCTTTAAGTCAAATTATGCGACACAAGTATCGCTGCCGTCAACACTGAAATACATAGACAAATACGCTTTTGCAGAGAATAACTTAGAAACCGTCATTCTCCCCGAAGGATTGAAGAGAATATGTGCCAATGCCTTCAATGGCTGTAACTATCTGAAAGAAATATCGATACCTTTTGGTGTTAATGTGAATCCGTATGCTTTCTACGAATGTACAGGATTGGAAAAGGTGACCTTTCCCGAGGACTTGCAGATCATCCATCCGGGACTGTTCGCTGGTTGCACAAGCCTGAAGAGCGTAAAGCTGCCCAAGAACGTGATAGCTCTGGAAAACGAGATATTCGACGGCTGCTCTGCCTTGGAGGAGATTGATTTCCCTGAGACGTTGGAGTGCATCGGCAACTGGGTGTTCTGCGGTACAAACCTTAAGAAAGCCAACCTGTCGCACACATCGCTGCGGAACATCATCTGGGAGGCATTTGCCGACAACAAGAGTCTCACCGAGGTGCGTCTGCCTGCCACCTGCAATTTCGTAGGCGAAAAGGCATTCGCCGGTTGTGACAACATCAGCGTGGTGGAAGTGCTCGCCACCGTACCGCCTACGGCAGAAGCTGAGGCGTTCCAGTCGCCTGTAACTGACAATGCCGTACTCATCGTGCCGGAAGGCTCTGAGCAGGCCTACCGCAACGCCGAGGTATGGAAGGAGTTCAAGAACATCGCCACGCCGACGGGAGTGAAATCCACCTTCGTTGACTCTCAAGACGGAGAGCGCATATATGACCTGAACGGCATAGAGATTAAGACTGAAAAGGGTCTGTTCATTAAGAATGGAATTAAAGTATTGAAAAATTAATGTGCGAACCTCGGCATAACCAAGCTAACTTGAGCTATGCCGAGGTGAAGCCATCAATCAACGAAGTCAATTATGAAGACAAAATTACTGATTGTACTATTGCTTCAGGCAATGGAGATGCTGGCAGACACGGAAGTGTACGTCGGCAAGCTGTGCTTCCGCTGCTATGATGAGACGATGACGGCGGAACTGGTGAAAAACAGGTTCTGTGAGAACCCGGTAGATATTATCGTGCCGCAGACGGTGGAAGCTGACGACAAAGTATATACGGTAACTGCCATCGGCGACGAGCCCTTTATGAATTCCGTAGAGAGTGTGCAGTTGCCCCCCACTATCAAGCGGATTGGAGCCAAGGCGTTCTACTCCTCGAATATAGAGGAAATAGTACTCCCTGACAGCATAGAGATTATAGGCGAACATGCCTTCGGTAGTTTGTTAAGTTCTCTGAGAAAAGTCGTTTTTCCTGAAAAAGTGAAAAACCTGAAGATAGGGCCTTCGGCTTTCTGGGGGTGTCCCATAGAGGAGCTTACTCTACCAGAGGGATTGACCGAACTTGGATATTTTTCATTTGGTCACGCACATATCCGTACGCTGACCATTCCCTCTTCGGTGAAGTCTATTCCCGATTACTGTTTTTGCGAATGTGAGAGCCTTGAAAGCGTCATTCTGCCAAAGGGAATAGAGTATATAGGAACGTGTGCCTTTGCCAACACCAATTTGCAGAGTTTCGTCATTCCTGCTACCGTAAAGAAAATGGGCGAGGCTCCTTTCAGCTCCTCTCCGATAAAAGAGATAACTATTCCAGCAACCATAACCCACTGGCCAAACCAGTTTCTGATTGGAACAGATATTGAGACCATAAATATCCCCGAGGGAGTAGTAGAAATAGGTGACGAGTGTTTTCGTTACTGCTTCAACTTGAAGAGTATCACTATCCCTGAATCTGTGAAGATTGTAGGCGAAGCCATAGCAAATGATTGTGATGCTCTCACAACATTAACCATACCTTCAAGCCTTGAAGTCATGAAGGGAGACCCTCAAATTCCGGAAACCGCACAAGTGGTCGTCACAGGGAATGACAATAAGATAAGGCTGGAAAATGGCATGCTTATCAACGACAGGGGGGAAGAGGGGTGCTGGTTGCTCATGATTCCCGATGACGCTATCACTGACGGCAAGTTCACTGTTCCTGAGGGTGTCAACGCATTAGGCAGCAGTGTATTCTGCTCCCTGCCCCTCGAAGAACTTGTCAATGCAGAAGTCATAGAACATGTAGGTCCATACGCTTTTTCAAAAACAAACCTCACAGCTATCGAGATGCCTCGACTCAAGGATCTCGGCGTGGAAGCCTTCAGCTTTTGTTCAAGCCTTCAACAAGTCACCCTGCCTGAAGGTCTGAAGGAAATACCTGATAGATGCTTCGAATATTGCTATGCATTGGAATCGGTTAATATTCCCACCACGATAGAATCCATCGGTTCAGGGGCATTTAATGATACTGCCATCAAGCAGATAAACTTGCCTGAGGGATTGAAGGAAATAGGCAACGGTGCCTTCGCACATTGTGATATAGAGCATTTCGATGTGCCTTCGAGCTGCACCAACTTCCGTTTAAACCGCAGTGGGGTTAAAACGGTAACCCTCCCCGAGGGTTTGACTACCATACCCAGTTATGCTTTCAACGGATGCTCTTCATTGGAGAGCATCAATCTGCCTTCAACAGTGAGAAGCATCGAAGAGCAAGCATTCGTGGGATGCCAGAACCTGCAGGAGATAACGTTGCCCGAAGGTCTTGATACACTCGCTTACGGAGCCTTTGCCCTATCGGGACTCACATCGATTGTCATACCGGAGAGTGTCACCGAGATGGGCACCTATGTATTCCAAGACTGTCCATTGACATATTGTGAAATAAAAAGCCCGTTGAGAGAAATACCTGATGGTATGTTCTTCAAATGTGAACAACTGCAAAAGGTGGTACTGCCCAATACTGTGGAACGAATTGGTATGCACTCTTTTTGGTGCAACTTTGCCTTGAGTGACATCAACTTCCCCGCCTCGCTAAAGGAATTGGGGTATGCAGCGATGGCAGGTTGCGGCTTAGACCATCTGAAATTGCCTTCTGCCATGGAGCGGATTGGCGAATACTGTTTCGGCAGTGCCTATTGCAGCACCGTGGACCTCTCTCTCACGCAACTCAAGGAACTGCCCGGACATGCCTTCAACGAGTGTCCGAACCTCAAGAGCATCATCCTTCCCGCCTCCATGGAAGTCATAACCGACAATTTCTACCTCAGTCCGGAGATAGAGCGTGTGGAGTGTCGCTCCACCGTGCCGCCTGTTGTCAAGGGAATGTCATTCGATGAGGACGTTTTCGCCAAGGCAACCCTGACTGTGCCGCAGCAGAGCATTGAGGCATACAAGAGTGCCGAGTACTGGAAGGAATTCTTCAACATCAGCGGCATCACCACCGCCATTGACGGCATCACCGTTGACTCCCACACTAACCATGAGCGCATATATGACCTCAGAGGAGTTGAGATGAAGTCAGAGAAGGGTATATATATAAAAGGTGGTAAGGTGAGAATTAATTAAAAACAATGATCATGAAGTATTTCGCATTATTGCTGTCGGTTATTACCATGTTGATTACCACAGGAGAAGTTAAGGCACAGGTTGCCAGTGAAGAAACGCGAGAGAATATCGTTGTTGATGGTCTTGCATACGTTATCTTCAAGAATGCCAAGACTGCCGCCGTTATTCCCAATTACTATTATGACGACAACAAGGAGCTGCACCTTCTGTGTGACCCCTATGCTGGCGACATCGCCGTACCGGCAACAATCACAGTGGAAGGCGTGGACTACACCGTGACCGAACTGGCAGAAGACGCGTTTTGGGCGTCTGACGTAACAAGTCTCTCGCTTCCATCGACAATAAAGAAGCTTGGCACCAACTCAATAGTTTTTTGCACGGAGCTAAAGAAGGTCAACATACCGGCATCGGTGGAGGAAATTAGCGACGGAGTGTTTGGTATTTGTGGGGAAATCACCGATTTCACTCTTGACGAGGGCAATAGCCACTTCATCATGGAGTCGGACATGCTGATGAGAAAGGTAATGTCTCATTAACAGAACTTTTGAGTACTATGTGGACGGATTAGGCTGGAAGCCTATACTTTGAGTAACCCGGGACGAAGTCTCCGGACTATGCCAAGGTCTCCCCCACCCTCTGCTTAGAGGGCAGTACCTTGCACGCCTCTGCTGCATAAGTGATGTACTGGCTTCCAGCCAGTACCTTAACCTTGACTTGAAACCTGGAACCTGAAACCTGAAACCTGAAACTTGAAACCTGAAACTTGAAACCTGAAACCTGAAACCAGGAACTTGAAACCTGAAATCTGGAACTTGAAACCAGGAACTTGAAACCTGAAACTTGAAACCTGGAACTTGACAATTATACATTATACATTGTAAATTATAATAAAAGACAATATGAAAAAGAACAAATGGTTCACAATGCTGCTGATGGCAGCAATGTGCGTGTTAGGATTCACATCGTGTAGCGATGATGACGACGACAATGGCGACTCTCCCGACACACCTTCGGAGGAACTTGCCGACTACACCATCCTTCTATATGGATGTGGCGGAAGCAACCTCGACGATTGCCTCCTCTTCAACCTGCAACAGATTGACGGAATGGGCTACAACGAGAAAGTGAGGTTTACGGGACTGGTGAAATTCTCCCAGCCCTACCAAAATGACGTGAAGAAGCAAGGCACGAGGCTCTTCAACATGACACCCGGTGGAATGGAGGATAGCCAAGTGGCAGACATATCCTTCAGGCTGAAAGATCCGCAGAACCTTGCCAATTTCATCGTGGATGCCCAGAAACGTATGCCCGCAAAGAAATACATCATAATATTCTGGAACCACGGCAATACCTTTGACAAGGATGACAATCTCGTGCTCGACAGCTACACCACAGGAACACGCAGTCTGCTGTACGACGACAACACCGACGAGACAATGTCAATATTCGAGGTGGAGGAAGCAATGAAGAGGGCAGAGAATCTCGGCGCGCAGAAACTGTCGTTGGTTTATTGGGACGTATGCTTGATGAACATGATAGAGAACATATACCAAATAAAGGACCACACCGACTATGTTATGGGAGCAGGACACCTCACCCCGGGACTTGGCGGCAACTATCCCGAACTCATCAATGCCTTGTCGAACAACGACACGCTGGAAGACGCACTGCGCGAATATGTGCCCGTTGTCCTTCAAATGTGGAGATTGACAGAAGGCAATGATGCTACAGACCTCAGCGTCATAAACACGGCAAAGCTGGAGCCGCTGGTTCAGGGAATCAGGGAATACTCGCAGCAGCTGTACGACATCATGAGCAAGCCAGACAGCCAGGAAGCCCTGCGCATTAGCTACGTTAGCGGATGCACCGACGAAAAGAGACCCTTTTACGCACAAACCTCCAATCTGTACTTCTTCTATTCCCAGAGCACGTCGGTCGATCTCATCTCCACGTTGACGATAATGGCACATTCCTATCCTGGGTTTAACGGCACACTGTCTGCCAGCGCAACGAAAGTGCGCAAGGCACTCGACGAGGCTACTTTAATTAAGGCTTCCAACAATCTTCCATCGCAACTGGAGGAGGTTGGCATCGGCATACATTGGATGTGGACGGAGGACTACGAGGCTACGGTGAAGAATGTCTATCCACACCTCGCCTTCGACAAGGTTGCAGGCTGGAGCCGCTTCATGGCGAACAATCCGTGGCGCATAGTCAGTCTCGACACCTCTACTCTTAAGTTCTCGCTTGTGGCGGTGCCCACATGGACACTGTCGTGGAGCCTCGTCACTCCTGGCGACCTCACGGAGAATGAGCAGCAGAGCATAGGCCAATACTTGGCACGCATCCTCACGCCGCAAGAACTGGCCTACCACAAGCAGATGCAGGTGGAAGCGGCGGAACGCCTCGCTTACACTCTTAGTCGAAGCGTACGGGAAGCAATCATTAAAAGAATCACCGCAATACTGAAGGAAACGCGCCCAAACAGCACCACAGTGCCCGAGTTCACCTATCGGCTTACACTCAAGAGCGACGACCCCTCAACCGAGGAATATATTGTAGAGATAACTGATGAAGACTTAGATCAAGAAGCAGAAGAAAGTTAAGATTGGACAAGTGATGCGTAGGATGTTGGAAAGTGAGCCGCCGTTCCTTATTCACTGTCAAATTGGGCGCGACAGGACAGGTATTGTCACTACCTATAATCTTATCGTAACTTTGTACCCGGAAATTCAAATTAGAGCTATAAATAGTTTAACCAATATGAATTATGAAAAAGTATTTCTTTATTATTTTTGCATTGGTGATGATGAATGTCACCAATGCCTACGCTAAGAAGTTCTACCACTATGGTAATACGCTCACCTTCCTCTGCGACGACGAGACGATGACGGCAGAGGTGGCGGGAACGTACCATGTGGAGACGAGCGGCACCATCACCGTGCCAGAGACATTCGTGGCAAAGGACGGAAAGACATATACCGTTACAGCCATCGGCGATGATTTCCTGTATTTTCACGGCTGTTTATATTCTCAGAATTGTAGTGAAGTGGTATTGCCCAAGACCATAAAGTCGATAGGCAAATATGCCTTCTGTGAGACAAACATCAAAAGCATCAACCTGCCGGAAGGACTGGAGTCAATAGGCGAGGCGGCATTCAAGGATTGCAGCAATCTCGAGTTGGCTGAACTGCCATCCACGCTGAAGCATCTTGACGACTGGGCTTTTTACAGATGTGCAAATATAACAATATCCACACTGCCAGAGTCGATAGAGACTTTGGGCAAAGGAGTGTTTGGACATAATGGTCTGGGGGGCAAGATTACATCGTTCACATTCCCCGACCATATAACGGAACTGCCCGACAGTATGTTCTATGATAGAAGTGGAATGAAGGAAATCCATTTGCCGGCAAGTTTGAAGAAGATTGGCACGCATGTCATCTGCTATACCGATATAACAGAACTGGTAGTACCCGAAAGTGTCACAGAGATAGCGGATGCCGCCTTTATGGGCGCCCCTCTGACAAACGTAGTGCTTCCCAAGTCGCTGAAAAGGGTGCCTGCCTTGGCATTTGCCCGTACGAATATGAAGAATCTCGACTTTCTGCCTGAAGGAATAACGGAAATTGGTGACCAGGCGTTCTATCGTTCACAACTGGAGGAAGCCAATATCCCGGAGGGCGTAACGACAATAGGTTCTAATTTATTCTTGTCGAGCCGCAATCTGGAAACAGTGCATTTCCCGTCAACACTTGTGGATGTAACAGGATGGCCGTTAGACGATTGTCCAAACCTGAAGAGCTTTACCATTTCCGAGGACAACCCGTCGCTTAAGATGACTGCCGACTCAGTCATGACATGCAATGTGAGCGATGGCCGACGTTTGTTGTACGTCGCCCCGTCGGCAATGGTTGACAGAACGTTCGTCTTGCCTGACGATATAACGGAAATTGGCGACAATGCCTTTGGCACCTATAGACAGGTCAGTCACTTTGAGTTTCCCGAGGGTTTGAGGCGCATAGGCAATTCAAACTTCAAAAGTTCCACGATAAAAAAAGTTGTCCTTCCCTCCACCCTTGAAGAACTGGGCGATGAGGTTTTTTCTTCATGTGAGTCGTTAGAGGAGGTTGTGCTGCCTGATAAATTGAAGAGAATACCAGCCAAGGCTTTCTTTTTATGTGAGAATTTATCAAAATTGAATTGGCCCGAAGAGTTGGAGGAAATAGGGGAAAAGGCTTTTCTTTTAGCAAATCTGCCTTCGGAGGTGATATTGCCCAAAAGTGTAAAGCATATCAGCGCGAGCGCCTTCCGTGGTTGGGTAAACCCTATCGAGAACTTTGTACTGCCTGATGGACTTAGTACTATTGAGCCTTATACCTTCTTTACCCGCGAACTTCCCAACGGCATTGTCATTCCTAACAGTGTAAGACGAATAGACTATTGTGCGTTCGAATTATGCCAGCTGAAAGACATCGTGATACCAGAGGGTGTGGAATACTTAGGTGAGAGATGTTACTATGATAATCACGCCACACAGGTTTCTCTGCCGTCAACACTGAGATACATTGACACGCGAGCTTTTGAAAATAATAACTTCGAAACCGTCATTCTTCCTGAAGGATTGAAGAGAATAGGAGTTCATGGCTTCTATAACAATGTTTTTCTGAAAGAGGTGGCTATACCTTATGGCGTTGAGGTTTGTCCGTATGCCTTCGGTAGATGTACAGGATTGGAGAAGGCGACCTTCCCTGAGGATCTGCAGATAATCCATCCGGGACTATTCTCTGGCTGCACAAGCCTTAAGAGCGTAGTACTGCCCAAGAATCTCATAGCTTTAGAAAACGAGATATTCGACGGCTGCTCCGCCTTGGAGGAGATTGATTTCCCTAAGACGTTGGAGTGCATCGGCAACTGGGTGTTCCGCGGCACAAACCTTAAGAAAGCCGATCTGTCGCACACATCGCTGCGTAACATCATTTGGGAGGCATTTGCCGACAACAAGAGCCTCACTGAGGTGCGTCTGCCTGCCACATGCAATTTCGTAGGCGCGAAGGCTTTTGCGGGTTGCGACAACATCAGCGTTGTGGAAGTCCTCGCCACCGAGCCGCCGACGGCAGAGGCTGAGGCATTCCAGTCGCCTGTAACTGACAATGCCGTACTCATCGTGCCGGAAGGCTCTGAGCAGGCCTACCGCAACGCCGAGGTATGGAAGGAGTTCAAGAACATCGCCACGCCGACTGGAGTAAAATCCACCATTGCAGACTCTGAAAATGAAGGTCGCATCTATGACCTGCGAGGAGTTGAGATGAAGTCAGAGAAGGGTATATATATAAAAGGTGGTAAGGTGAGAATTAATTAAAAACAATGATCATGAAGTATTTCGCATTATTGCTGTCGGTTATTACCATGTTGATTACCACAGGAGAAGTTAAGGCACAGGTTGCCAGTGAAGAAACGCGAGAGAATATCGTTGTTGATGGTCTTGCATACGTTATCTTCAAGAATGCCAAGACTGCCGCCGTTATTCCCAATTACTATTATGACGACAACAAGGAGCTGCACCTTCTGTGTGACCCCTATGCTGGCGACATCGCCGTACCGGCAACAATCACAGTGGAAGGCGTGGACTACACCGTGACCGAACTGGCAGAAGACGCGTTTTGGGCGTCTGACGTAACAAGTCTCTCGCTTCCATCGACAATAAAGAAGCTTGGCACCAACTCAATAGTTTTTTGCACGGAGCTAAAGAAGGTCAACATACCGGCATCGGTGGAGGAAATTAGCGACGGAGTGTTTGGTATTTGTGGGGAAATCACCGATTTCACTCTTGACGAGGGCAATAGCCACTTCATCATGGAGTCGGACATGCTGATGACTGCCGACAAGAAGAGGCTGATACACCTTTTCTATGCCAGGGATGAGAACAAGACCGTGAACGTGAGCTTCCCAACCACCATAACCGCCATAGACAATTACGCATTGGCATTCTGTCGTTCAGTAAAGGAAATCAAACTGCACGAGGGGGTGGAGAAAATAGGAAGGTACGCATTTGCCTGGTGCTCACTCTCCTCGATTGAGATACCTTCCTCAGTGACCTATCTCGGAGAGGGCTTCGCGGCTGTGAATGAGGGCTTGAAGAAGATAAGCGTGGCAGAGGGTAACACCTGCTGCAAGCTCGTTGACAACGTGCTGTATGACGCTGACATGAAATTCCTCTATATGGTGCTTCCAGGAATCAATAACATAGATATAGCGGAGACGGTGACGAAAATAGGAAAACACGGAATAGAGGAAACGGAGTTGGAAACCCTTGTCATACCCGACTCGGTGAAGGAGATTGACGTACAGGCAATAATAAACAACCCAAAGCTCAAGACAGTGGTGATTGGCTCTGGTATGGAATCAGCCGAGATAATGGCATTGGACGAGAACGAGAGCCTTGAGGCAATCTACCTGAGACGTGAGACACCTGCCGATATCAAGTATGACCTGTTTGAAGACGAGTATTACGACAAGGTGACGCTTTATGTGCCTACGGGAACAAAAGGAGCCTATGCACTTGCCCCATATTGGGGAAAGTTCAAGACCATTGAGGAATTCACACCAACAGCCCTGCACCATGTGAAGGCTGAGACCAAGGGGGTCGAGGAACAGATTTACAGTGTGGACGGCTCACGGTGCACGACCTTGCATCGTGGTCTCAACATCCTGAGGAGTCAAGGAGAAACGAGAAAGGTAATGTCTCATTAACTGAACTTTTGAGTACTATGTGGACGGATTAGGCTGGAAGCCTATACTTTGAGTAACCCGGGACGAAGTCTCCGGACTATGCCAAGGTCTCCCCCACCCTCTGCTTAGAGGGCAGTACCTTGCACGCCTCTGCTGCATAAGTGATGTACTGGCTTCCAGCCAGTACCTTAACCTTGACTTGAAACCTGGAACCTGAAACCTGAAACCTGAAACTTGAAACCTGAAACTTGAAACCTGAAACCTGAAACCAGGAACTTGAAACCTGAAATCTGGAACTTGAAACCAGGAACTTGAAACCTGAAACTTGAAACCTGGAACTTGACAATTATACATTATACATTGTAAATTATAATAAAAGACAATATGAAAAAGAACAAATGGTTCACAATGCTGCTGATGGCAGCAATGTGTGTGTTAGGATTCACATCGTGCAGTGACGACG
>CALZUQ010000005.1 GCA_945829425.1 uncultured bacterium
CGCACTTTCGAGCTTCAGCGTCAGTTACGCTACAGCAAGCTGCCTTCGCAATCGGGGTTCTTCGTGATATCTAAGCATTTCACCGCTACACCACGAATTCCGCCTGCTTCCCGCGCACTCAAGACTGCCAGTTCGCGCTGCAAGTCAACGGTTGAGCCGTTACATTTCACAACACGCTTAACAGACCGCCTACGCTCCCTTTAAACCCAATAAATCCGGATAACGCCCGGACCTTCCGTATTACCGCGGCTGCTGGCACGGAATTAGCCGGTCCTTATTCATGCGGTACATGCAGGCCGGGACACGTCCCGGCGGTTATTCCCGCATAAAAGCAGTTTACAACCCGTAGGGCCGTCGTCCTGCACGCTACTTGGCTGGTTCAGGCTCGCGCCCATTGACCAATATTCCTCACTGCTGCCTCCCGTAGGAGTCTGGACCGTGTCTCAGTTCCAGTGTGGGGGACCTTCCTCTCAGAACCCCTACTGATCGATGGCTAGGTGGGCCGTTACCCCGCCTACTACCTAATCAGACGCATCCCCATCCTTTACCGGAATGAACCTTTAGTCTTATATGCATGCACACAAAAGACAACATCGGGGATTAATCCGCCTTTCGGCGGGCTGAACCCGAGTAAAGGGAAGGTTGGATACGCGTTACTCACCCGTGCGCCGGTCGCCATCAAAATTAGCAAGCTAATCTTATGCTGCCCCTCGACTTGCATGTGTTAAGCCTGTAGCTAGCGTTCATCCTGAGCCAGGATCAAACTCTTCATAGTAAAATGTCTCTATTTGGTCTCCCTCAGAAAAGGGAGGAAATGTCTGACCTGTCAGGACAATCCTTATTATATCCTTAGTACTTCTCAAATATGGTTTTCAGCCCCCTGAACGTGCAGGGGGTGACGGTAAGCTGTTTTTCCAAAGTGTGACAATATGAAGTCACACCCGCTTCTTGTACTGTTTGTCTGTTTATTGAAATCTATCAAAGAACGCTTTCTATTGAGCTTCCAGGAAACGTGAATTTCTCAGAAGCGAATGCAAAGGTACGCACTTCCTATGAAATACGCAAGAAATTCGAAGAAAATGTATACAAAATACATATAATTTAACAAAACTGTTGGTTATTGAAAGACAAAAGCAACATCCGTTAACATTATAGTGTATTTTTCGTCTCTTATATTGTCAGATATTCTCAAGTATTCTTTTCAGCACGACAGAGCATGATATTTCCCTGTTGGCAGCCTCTGGAATTACGAGAGAATTAGCAGACTCTATTACCTCGTCGGTGACTATTAGTCCCCTTCTTACAGGCAGGCAATGCATGAATTTTCCGTTGTTTGTCCACGACATGTGTTCTTCATCAATTGTCCACGACATATCCTTTGATAGAATCTTTCCATACTGTTCAGGATTAGTCACTCCAGGACATGACCAGTTCTTCGCATAGACAAAGTCTGCACCTTCCAGAGCCTTTTTCTGGTCATACTCTACAGTTGCCTTTTTTATCTCTCCCGTCTCAGGGTCATTATACTGCAAGAATGCCGGGTCAAGTTCGTACCCATCAGGGTGTGTCACCACAAGATCCACATCAGGTGCAGCGAGCATCCACTGTGCAAAAGAGTTTGGCACAGCCTGTGGCAATGCTCTGCAATGTGGTGCCCATGTCAATACCGCCTTCATTTTTTTATGGTTGAAGTCAAAGGCATTGTAGTTGCCGTTAATGAATGGCAGATTATATTCTTTAGCCCATGTCTCCTCCATCGTTATAAGGTCAGCAAATGCCTGCAATGGGTGTACAGTAGCCGTTTCCATGGCGAAGACAGGTTTTCCACTATATTTCAGGAATTGGTTCAGTACTGTTTCAGCATAGTCATATTCCCTGTCAGACAGTCCTGCGAACGAGCGTACACCTATTATGTCGCAATAAGCCGCCATAACAGGTATAGCCTCAAGCAGGTGCTCAGCCTTGTCTCCGTCCATTATCACTCCCCTTTCTGTTTCGAGTTTCCATGCTCCAGCATTTACGTCAAGCACAATGACATTCATACCGAGGTTTATTGCCGCCTTCTGTGTTGACAGTCTTGTACGTAAAGAATTGTTGAAGAATATCATCATCAAGGTTTTGTTCTTTCCCAGATGCTGGTATTTAAACCTTTCTGCTTTTATCTCCAATGCCTCTTGCAGAGCTTTCTGCAAGTTTCCGAGGTCTTGTGGATTAACGAATGATTTCATATCTAAAAAACTTTTTTATTGTCTTATCTGTCCTTCTCCGTTTATGAGCCATTTGTATGTCGTCATCTCTTCCAGCCCCATCGGTCCCCTTGGTCCGAGTTTCTGTGTTGAGATACCTATTTCAGCCCCCAGTCCGAACTGTGCTCCATCGGTGAATGATGTCGGAGCATTGACATACACACATGCTGCATCGACATTTTTCTGGAATTTCTCGGCAGTCTCCTTATTCTCTGTTATTATAGCTTCAGAATGTCCCGAACTATATTTCCTTATATGCTCCAGAGCTTCTTCGAGTGAGTCAACTGTTTTCACGCTAAGTTTATAGTCCATCCATTCCATGCCGTAAACGGTATCGTCGTCGTCATCACACAATGTAGCGACATTGAGATAAGCAGCAGCTCTTGAGTCGGCATAAGGTTCTACAATTCCCATCATAGGCGAAGTCAGTTCCTTTAGATCGTTTAGCCTGCTGCTATGAATAATGAGGCAATCTAATGCATTGCAAACAGACACCCTTCTTGTCTTCGCATTGTTTATGATGTTCTTCCCTTTTTCTAGGTCTCCGTCTTTATCGAAATATGTATGCACAACTCCTGCCCCGGTCTCAATCACCGGCACTCTGGCATTATTCCTAACAAACTCTATCAGTCTTTTTCCTCCTCTTGGAATACATACGTCAATATAGCCTACAGCATTAAGCATCTCCGCCGTAGCCTCATGAGTTGCCGGTAGCAGTGCTACGACATCCGGACATATACCGTTTTCTACGAGTACCCTTTTTATCAGTTTTACTATAGCGTTGTTAGAACACTCCGCATCATGTCCTCCCTTCAGCACACATGCGTTTCCAGATTTAAAACAAAGAGCGAAGACGTCGAAAGACACATTTGGCCTCGCCTCATATATCACCCCTATGACTCCGAAAGGCACAGAGACGCGTCTGATATGTAGTCCGTTTTGCAACGTTCTCTCATTTGTCACCCTCCCTAACGGTGACGGCAGTTCTGCCACATGCCTCATGTCGTCAGCTATGTCCTCCAGTCTTGTCTCTGTCATTTGCAGCCTGTCGTAGAGCGGGTTTTCCCTATCCATCCTTTCGAGGTCTTTCCTGTTCTCTCCGAGCAGATATTCTTTCTCCCTTACAATGCTATCCGCAAGTATCTTCAACACCTCGTTTTTCCTTTCATCAGAGAGAATAGCGAGAGAACAACTTGCCACTTTCGTATCAGAAAAAATCTTTTTCATCCTAAAAAACTATTGATCGTGTATTCATTTCTTCGGTAAAAACTCCGTATGTATAGTCTCGGCAGGTTTTGTCAGCAGTTCCGGCAAGATATTGTCGCGCTTTCCGTTTGCTATGATTACCTTTATGCCACAGTCAGCAACCGTCCTTGCAGTGTTGTATTTTGATACCATTCCCCCTCTACCAGCCGAGCTTTTCTTGGCGCATATATATTTCTCCAAAGACTCGCCCGGAGCCACAGTCCTTATCACACAGCTTCCCTTCTCTTCCGGATTGCCATTGTATATTCCGTCAATATTCGAGAGTAGCACAAGCGTCTTTGCATCAAGCATTCTTGCTATAAGCCCAGACAGTTCATCGTTATCCGTGAACATCAGTTCCGTAACACATACCGTGTCGTTCTCATTCACCACCGGCACGACCCCATTGTCGAGCATCACTTCCATGCACGCCTTCTGGTTGTCATACTGCTCCCCTTTCTGGAAGTTCTCCTTCATGGTGAGCACCTGCCCCATGTGAATGCCATGCTCTCTGAACAAATCATAATAAAGGTTTACGAGTTTCACCTGTCCTATTGCTGAGAACAACTGTCTCTGCTCAACAGAGTCAAGCTCATACTCCACCTTCATTTCGCTTCTTCCACAAGCCACTGCTCCTGATGATACGAGTATCACCTCATATCTATGCTCCTTCAGCCATGCTATCTGGTCTACTATCGCCGAGAGCCTTGTTATGTCGAGTTTTCCTTTTTTGGTAGTAATCACATTAGACCCCACCTTGACAACTATTCTTTCCACCTTATTATATATATATGGTGAGTTACCCTTATTACTTCCCTACGGTCAGTTTGTCCTGAGTAAGATTCTCCGAATCAAATTATAGTATCGTTTCACATGCTTTTCCGCTGTCCTGACACCTTTCAAAGTCTCCCCAATCGCCAATACTGCCATTCCTGAAGAGTTTATCTCTTCATTCCCGCCTTCAGACACCTTATCACGGCAGAAGAGAATGCCGCATGGTCAAGTTCGTTAAGCCCCTTTATCGTCACCCCTCCAGGTGTTGTCACCTTGTCGATAGCCGCTTCAGGATGCAATCCAGTCTCTTCGAGGAGAGTCACCGCTCCTTTCATCGTCTGTAAGGCAATGTCCTTTGCATCTGCAGGATAGAAGCCCATTTCCACTCCCCCTTCCATCATCGCCCTAATAAATCTCATGACGTATGCAATGCCGCATCCCGCCATCATCATTCCTGGCGATATCAGCCTTTCCTCACATACCATGACCTTTCCTGCGAGCGAGAACAGCCTCTCCACTTTTTCCGTTGCTTCACGGTCTTCCTTTTCCGCCGGCGCAATGAATGTCATACTCTCACCGTATTCTGCAGCGATGTTTGGCATGCAATAGAACGTCCTTGCGCCATCATTTCCGAGAGCCAGACGCAGGTCGGCATTTGAAACATTCGCTGCCACAGACGCTATTATCTGTTTTCCGAAGTCTATCACGGGTGCTATCTCCTTAGCCACCTCACCAATCAGCCAAGGCTTTACCGCGAGTACAATAATGTCAGCACCTTTTACAGCCACCTTATTGTCAGTTACAGTTTCTACTCCCTCACATTCCATGGCAATCCTCTCCAGAGTTCTCTTCGTGTGCGCTGTCACCGTAAGGATATTCTCCCCGTCAATCTTAGCAAATTGCTTTGCCCAACCTTTCACGAGTGCTCCCCCCATGTTTCCTGCTCCAATAAGCGCAACCTTCATCGCATCACCTCCTTCAGTCTCAACATGAAATCGTCCGCCTCGCTGCGTGTCAGGCATAATGGCGGCAACAGTCGCAGCACATTTGTTCCAGAACATCCAGTAAAGCAATGCATTTCCTTTACCAGCCGTGTTCTCGGTTCCTTATATGGTATGTCCAGTTCTATGCCTATCATCAGTCCCCTTCCCCTGACATCAACGATATGTCTGTTCTCCTCCTTCATTTCGTTCAGTCTTGCTATGAGGTATTCACCTACGATGCGTGCATTCTCTATAAGGTTCTCGTCCTCGATGATATCCAATACCGCGAGAGCCCCGGCACAAGCCAGATGGTTTCCACCAAATGTTGTCCCCAACTGTCCGTATACCGGCTTATATTTCGGCGAAATAAGCACTCCGCCCATAGGGAATCCGTTGCATATACCTTTTGCCACGGTCACCATATCTGGTGCCTGACTCATATCGTCCATGAGCCACTGGTGTGCGAAGAACTTTCCGGAACGTCCGTATCCACACTGTATTTCGTCACATATCAATGCCGTATCATATTTCGTACACAGTTCACGCAGTGCGGCATAAAACTCCTTGCTTACCATCCTTATGCCTCCTACCCCCTGTATACATTCTATCATCACGGCACATACATCCCCCTTTGCGAGTTCCTCTTCCCAGGGCTTTATGTCGTTGATAGGCAGGTATGTCACATGTCCGTTGTCATTTACCGGAGCAATGATTTTGGGGTTCTGCGTAGCCTCCACCGCAAGCGAGGTACGTCCATGGAAAGCTTTTTCAAGCGTCAGAATGCGTGTCCTTCCGTTTGTGAAGCTTGCAAGTTTCAGTGCATTCTCGTTAGCCTCTGCTCCAGAGTTTATCAAGAACAGCTGATAGTCCTCATATCCAGACACCTCGCCAAGCCTTTTCGCGAGACGCTTCTGCAAAGGGTTCTGCACCGAATTGGAATAGAATCCCAGTTTTTCGAGCTGGCACGTCATTGCCTCGACATATCTCTTATGGCAATGTCCAACGGATATTACTGCATGTCCACCATAAAGGTCCAGATATTCCTGTCCTTTATCGTCCCATACCTTACATCCTTTTCCACGCTCTATCGTAATATCGAACAACGGATATACATCAAACAGTTTCATCTTACTATAATATTTTTACTTCAGGTGTGACGCTTTATCTTTTCCACCCGTCTTCATTTTATTTTTACCAACATCAGAATGCACTTGCTTTCAGTGCCAGTCCTGCACGCTCGTCGATGCCGAACATTATGTTCATATTCTGGACAGCCTGTCCTACAGCCCCTTTCAGCAGATTGTCTATCACAGATGTCACCACCACCTTACGTCCGAAGGTCTCTACGTGTACAATGGCTTTGTTAGTGTTGACCACCTGTTTCAAATCCGGTGCTTTGTCAGAATAGTGTGTGAATGCCGCATTGCGATAGAAGTCTTTGTAAAGAGCCACCACCTCTTCAGCGTCAGCCACCTTGTCCAAGGTTATCACCTCAGTACAGAATATTCCCCTTGCAAAGTCTCCTCTGTACGGTATAAAGTCAACCGTTATCTCATTCTCGGAAACGTCAAATCCATCGTCCAGCGTGTCAGCCACCTTAGGAGCCTCTTCGGGCCTCAGTTCATTGAGTGTCTGGCATATCTCATGGAGATGCTGATGTGTGAAGAGTTTATATACGGAGAAATTGTTGTTACGCCACGAGAAATGCGTTGTAGCTCCCGGTTTCTGTCCTGCACCTGTTGATCCCGTTACAGCATTTACGCTGATGTCGTGTGTGAGCATCCCCGCCTTAGCGAGTGGCAGGAGTCCTAACTGGACACATGTCGCGAAACATCCTGGGTTGGCAAGGTGCCGGCATCCCTCCGTCTCTCTGCGGTGTATCTCCGGCAGTCCATAGACATAGTCGTGGCTGCCCTTTATCCTGAAGTCCTGTGCCAGGTCTATTATCCTTACGTTCTCAGGTATGTCGTGCTCTTTCAGGAATGCCTCGCTTTTACCGTGTCCGAAGCAGAAGAACACCACATCGACCTCGTCAAAAGGCATCTCAGCCGAGAACGTCATCTCGGTTTCCCCCAACAGTCCTTCATGAACATCAGAGACCTTGTTTCCTGCGTTCGACTCACTGTTGGCAAAGACGATTTCAGCCTCGGGATGGTTTATCAGCAGACGTATCAGCTCTCCTCCTGTATATCCCGCAGCACCTAATATTCCGACTTTAATCATTATCGTTGTTTTTTAGAAAAAGGGCATATGCCCCACTACTGTCAATATACCTAAAAATGCTTGGCACAGAAAAAGACACGCTCTCTCCCGTATACCAAGCATTTTGCCATATCTCACAAACAGTCGGGGTGACCAGACTCGAACTGGCGACCACACGCCCCCCAGACGCGTACGCTAACCAACTGCGCCACACCCCGTACTGTTATAGCAGGTCTGTTTCCTCCTGCCAATATTTTTTATGAAGGAAGCCCTATCCTTCCACCTTACATAGTGAAAGTCGAAGAGCGTCCGATTTTTATCTTTCCTCGTCAGGATGAGCGAGGTAATATGCTCTCAAGGCTGTCGACGACACCTTTATAAAGCCCTTGGCATCTTCCGACGACCATGCCTTTGCCGTTTCTCCATACTCTCCGAGCTTGTTCTTCACCAAGTCGTTTGGTGAGTCCACTCCTATTGTCTGGAAACATAGCGGGCGAAGCTCAAGAGTCACCGTTCCCGTCACGTTACGCTGTGAAGATGTCAGCATAGCCTCGATGTCAGGCATCACCGGCTCCAGATACTGTGACTCGTGGAGGAACATGCCATACCAGTTTGCCACCTGGTCTTTCCAGTACTGCTGCCATTTCGACAACGTATATTTCTCAAGGAAGCGGTGAGCGCCGATTATGAGCATCGGGGCGGCAGCCTCAAATCCTACCCTACCCTTTATGCCTATTATGGTGTCTCCCACATGGCAGTCGCGCCCTATTCCGTAGGCTGCTCCTATTTCCTCAACAGCCTGTATTGCCTTTATCTTGTCTTCGTAAGCCACACCGTTTACAGAGCACAGCTCACCTTTCTCAAATCCCAACGTCAAGGTTTCCGGACCTTCTTTTGTCACGTGTTTGAGATATGCCGATTCCGGCAATCCCTGTGTCGAGTCGAGTATCTCTCCGCCACATATCGACGTACCCCATATTCCCACGTTGTATGAATATTTCAGTTTTGTGAAGTCAGCGAAATATCCGTTGGCGTTGAGGTAGTCCACCTCCTCCTGTCGCGAGAGGTTACGGTCGCGTGTCAGTGTGATAATCTCCACTCCCGGAGCCATGACGAGGAACGTCATGTCAAAGCGTATCTGGTCGTTGCCGGCTCCTGTCGAGCCATGTGCTATGGCATCGGCACCTATCTCCTTTGCATAGCGTGCTATGGCGAGAGCCTGGAAGATACGCTCCGAGGAGACAGATATCGGATAGCAGTTGTTACGCAGCACGTTTCCGTAAACCATGTACTTCAGCGATTTCTCGTAGTATTCCTTGGTGACATCGAGAGTGACGTACTTCACCGCTCCGAGTTTGTATGCGTTCTCCTCATTCTGTTTCAGCTGCTCTGCCGAGAAGCCTCCGGTGTTGGCACATGCGGCATAGACCTCATATCCCATCTCTTTCGTGAGATACATCACGTTGTATGAAGTGTCCAAGCCTCCACTGAATGCCACTACAACCTTCTTTTTCTTTTCCATCAGAATATCTGTTTCTTCTTTTTTTCTTTCTGTTCTTTTCTCCTCCTGTCGTCTCCGCCTTACCTCAGAACGGTATCCCGCGAAGTGTCAGCGTGCGCACCACATCCTGAAAGACGCTGATAGGCGTCGGCTCCCCTGTATGTTTTTCCGGGTCGTAGAGCATTCCTGTGCATATACAGAATCGTCTCCCCTTCGCCATGAGGATGTCGTGGTTGCAACAGCCTTCACACCCTCTCCAAAAGGCGTCATCGTCAGTAAGCTGGTTGAACGACACGGGGACATACCCCAGTTGTGTGTTCATCCTCATCACTGCGTCGCCGGATGTCAGCGAGAATATTTTCGCATTTGGCCATCTTACCCTGGCGAGCGTGAAGGTATAGTCCTTTATCCGCTTCGCCACACCCATTCCGAGAAAGTCTGGATGGACAATCAGTCCGGAGGTTGTGACGTAGTGTTTGTTTCCCCACGTCTCTATGTAGCTGAAGCCTGCAAAGCGTTCTCCGCAAAGTGCCAGGACGGCTTTCCCCTCCTTCATTTTCGTAGCCACATATTCATGTGTACGTTCTGCGATGCCTGTGCCTCTTTTGCGGGCAGCCTCACGTATTGTGTTCAGTATGGTGTCAACGTATTTCTCGTCCTCTGCGTCAGCAACCTTTATTCTTATTTCTTCCTGCATCTTTATTTAAAGGTGGGTTTCACTTTTCCCCACGTTAAAATATTTCCGACACCCTTTGTGTCATGATACATTGTCGTGTAAAGCCAAGCTCTGTCGCTTTAGTCTTTCCGCCCGTTGCGTTTTTCCTTCCGGCTGCTACGGTGTCTTTTAGGTGGGTATTACAGCACCCTTCTTTAATATTGTATGTCCGGTATGATATATCCCAATGCTGCCACCACATCCTTTTTCTCTGTCCCTTCCGCCACCACGAAGAATATGGTATCGTCGCCGGCTATGGTTCCGATGATGCAGTCTATTCCTGCATTGTCTATATTATATGCTATGCTCGACGCATATCCCGGTCGTGTTCGGATCACCCCCATATTCCCAGAGAACGTCAGCGATATGAATCCGGAGGTGAGCAGCATCTCACGTGCCGTCATAGGCTTCTGCACTCTTTTATACATCGTCTCTGTCGGCAGCACGTAAATATATTTTCCGTTTGCCATCGCCGCCTTGGCTACCTTCAGCTGCTTCATGTCTCTCGAAAGCGTGGCTTGGGTAACGTTGAAGCCCTCTTTCATCAATGCTTTCAGAATATCATCCTGCGAGCACAGCTCCTGCGAGGAGAACAGCATTCTTAATGTTGCAAGGCGGTCGTTTTTGTGTCTCATCGAGTGTATATTTATTCAGGTGGTTCTAAAGGAATGCCTTTTTTCTAATCCGAATGCAAAATTAGACATATTTATGCAATTAACCAAATTATTTCGTGATTATTTTTCTACAAAGCGTCATTTTGCATGTTTTTTATGTCCAAAGGCGCATAAATATGCAAAACAACGCTTCATTCTCGTATATTATTCTATCTTTCGCATCTGTATGTGTCGTATGTCGCACTTGTTAAGATAGCGGTCTTTCATGTTTACGGTTATGGCAATCTCTCCTCCGGCACACGTGAACGGTTCGGAGACGAAGTATGTCCATTTTCCTTTGTCCTCTTTGGCGAAGTCCTTCCATTTTGTGCTGTCGGGGTAGAAGAGTATCGGCAGCCGTGAGCCTTCTTCCCACGTGAGTTTCCCTATCTCCTTACCCTTGGCGAATGACGTGACGCTTGTCAACGCAACACCGGTGCTGTCAGAAACGGTTATCTCAGCCCCTCTGCCCTCTATGGCCACCAGACCTTCAAGGACAAACTTACCTCCGTCAACGTAATCCCGGCGTGTCAGCGTGATGCTCATAGGCTTTGCAGAGTTTTCTCTCCTTATTCGCAGTGAGCGCCCCGGCAGTCCCCCATAGGCAGAACATCGGTGTGTTACGTCCGGCTCAACGTTGTCCATAGCCGTCAGTTCCCATCCGAGGTTGTCAAGGTCGCGCCAGTTGTCAGGAGAACTGAGCACTATGCCGTTGCGCGTGCTTTCTTTAGCGTTTTTGTCCATGGTGTATTTTGTCACCTCGCCACCAGTATAAATCACGGCCCATATCAGCACGGCAAAAGCGGCCACCCACGCCAGTATCATTGTCAGCAAGACAGAGCGCGAGAGAGGTTTTGCTGAGCCACGTATCGCTCTTACCAAGAGATATATCGGCAGCACGGCGAGCACTACGGCTGCAGCAAGCACAATCCATATCGTCTCACCGCAGATGTCTATCACATCCTTTATCCACAATGCGTCGGACGACAGCTCCACTATCGTGGTGAAGCCAAGACTGTACATGGCATAGGAGAATGCTGCGGAAAGCGCACTGATCAGTATGCCTATGAAGTTCAGGAGTATTATGACGAGGATGAACTTTCCTATCAATCCGAGACAGCCGCAGCCACTGCTGCCGCATTTGGCTTTGCTGTCCCCTTCTGGTCGCTTTGACGAATCTCTGACAATCTGTTCCTTCAGGTTGTCTGGAGTCACCTTCTTGCCCCTCATCCTCAAGCGGTCTTCAGGAGTCTTGGCTTCCGGCACGACGATCCACAGTATGGCGTATATGCACGCCAACAGCATTACAGGGAAGACATCAAAGAAAGCTGATGAGGCAAAGAAGCCTATTAGGACGATGACAATACGCCATACTGTCACGTCGCCGGCGCCGAAGTATTCGCAGATACCGGAGCATACTCCGCCCAACAATTTGTTGTCGGTGTTACGGTACAGACGGTGGTTTCGCAAGAAGTTCATCATCTTGTCAAGAACGGTGTCACCTGCAAATTGCTCTGTGTCGACGGTATTTCCGGTATTGACGGCTTGGGCGTCTTCATCTTGTTCAGCACTTCCGCCTTCTATATCCACCGGTGTCCCTATCTTGTTGATTATCTCTTTTACGGTCTCTATGTCCACGGCTGTCATGCCCTGCTCCTTATGTTGCCACAGCAGTTCTGCCACACGGTGTTCTATGTCGTCGGCAATCTCGTCGCCGCCGTCGAGTTTGCGGAAGTAATTCTTCATGCTCTCCAAGTAATTGTCAAGGAGCTCGTATGCGTCTTCGTCAATGGAGTATATTGTGCCGAAGATGTTTATTGATATGTTCTTTTTCATAATCGTAATGTCTTTTAGTTAAGGTGGGTGTTTTATTCCTGAAGTCTTGATTTGGATTTTTATTGAGCCTTATACCTTATTATATATAGGGGGGCCTAAAGTTCGTCCGTCGTCGTCGGAGCATAGCTTTGGAGTATGTTCACAGTAGTTGCCAGTTCGTTCCAGTTGTCATCCAACTGACGTAGTGCGTCCTCGCCCTCTTCTGTCAGAGCGTAATACTTCCGTGGCGGTCCCTGTGTGCTTTCTTTCCACTCATATTTCAACAGGCAGTCTTTTTTAAGCCTGTTCAGCAGGGGGTACAGCGTACCCTCCACAACAATCATCTCAGCGTCTTTCAGCCTGTTGATGATATCATTCGCATACAACGGCTGGTGCCTGAGAAGCAGAAGGATGCAGTATTCCAACATGCCTTTCCTCATCTGCGATTTCGTATTGTCTACATTTGCCATATCTGTTGTTCTTTATAACAATAATAATAACCTGCTGCAAAGGTAGGCATTATTTGGTACATTGCATTACAAGGTACTAATATATTAACATAAATTACTTTTGCAAAGCCGAAAGAATACATTTATTCACAAAACCGAAGCTTGCTGAGATGCTAACTGTCGTAATGGCGAGAACTCATCAAGAGGTCTTTTCTTTTGACAGAAACTTCAGGAGAAAACGGGACAAAAAGCGTCCTTACGAACAGTCTGAAAACGCCCATGGTTTTGTCTGAAAACGCCCATGGTTTTGTCACAGTTGTTCCATGGCTTTGTCACAACTGTTCCATGGCTTTGAAACAACTGTGACAAAGCCATGAAACAACTGTGACAAAACTGCTGATATATTTACATGACACACACCAGGCAAATCGTTGTCGGTTTATTTCATGTAAGGGGAAGGCAAGGAAACACGGAAAAGAGATAATTTGTCGGGAACGAGCATGTAACTCAAGATTCTCTGCTATGCCGTTCGGGAAAAATATCGTATTGTCGTAATGCAGCTGTATGTACTGAAGGATTTTTTTCAATTTAAAGCATCTTCTACAAGACGAATAATAGAGTAATAAACTTTACGCTCGACCAATTATATTATTATACCTTATTATATATATACAATAGAATTATCATTTAGCTTTTCTTCCGGCAGGAACAGAAAAGCGGTAAAGGTTGGAGATTGCATAAGTAAGGCGAGAGACCTTACAGAGTCTTTGGAAATGACCAATGACCGAAAGTGACTTTTTTGAAATATATGAAGGGGAAAAACGTGAAAAATGCAAGAAATGAAGGCAAAATCACTGACAAATAATAAAAAAACAGGTCTAAAATGATTTTTTTTGTACAAAAAATCGTTATTCATGCAAAATTATATTAACTTTGCACACAAATATTGTAGTAAAAATGCAACAAATGCGTCCTCCTCTCCCGAGAAGAGGAGACATTTAGAGTGTATATAAATCAAATTGTTTAACAAATAGTATTAAGTTTATGAAAAGAAAACTCACATTGATGCTTCTGTGCATGGTAGCGACCATTTCCGCTTGGGCACAGTCAGCTATCACTGGTACTGTTGTCTCCTCGACAGACTCTGAGCCTGTCATCGGAGCATCGGTAAAAGTGAAGGGTGCAACCCAGGGTACTGTAACTGACGTAAACGGTAAGTTTACTATTAACGTTCAGCAGGGCAAAACCCTCGTAATCTCTTACATCGGTATGCAGACTGCAGAAGTAGCAGCCAAGAACAACATGGTTGTAAACCTTGTTGCTGACGATACACAGCTTGACGAGGTTGTGGTACTTGGTTATGGCTCTCAGAAGAAACTCGGCTCTGTCGTAGGTGCTGTCTCAACAGTGTCAAGCGCAAAGCTTGAGGTTGCCGTAACACCTAACTTCACCGATGCTCTTGCAGGACAGGTTGCCGGACTCTCTGTTCTTTCTTCTTCCGGCGACCCTACGGCATCGGCAAACATACGTCTCCGTGGTGTAAACTCTATCAACTCGTCTAACGAGCCTCTTTACATCCTCGACGGTGCTCCGGTTTCTTCAAGCGTATTCAACACTCTCAACCCTGCCGACATCCAGAACATCACAGTGCTCAAGGATGCCGCATCGACAGCTATCTACGGTTCACGTGCCGCTAACGGTGTCATCGTGATAACAAGCCGCAAGGGTAGGTTCAACGAGCGTGCGAACATCACTCTCCGTGCACAGTACGGTGTGTCAAGCGCTGTAAGCGACGGTATCGAAATGATGAACTCTGAGCAGTATATCAAGTTCCGTGACCTTATCGGACAGCCTGTTTCTGACGACATACGTAACCTCGTAAGCAAGTACGGCATAAGCACAAACTGGCGCGATGAGGTGCTCGACAGCAGTGCTCCTACCTACACTCTCGACGCTACTATGACCGGCGGTGGTGAGATGTCAACATACTATCTCTCTTTCAACCACCACAACCAGGAGGGTATCATCGACCAGTCTGGCATGCACCGTGAGACACTCCGTGCCAACATCGACGCTAAGCTGAACAACTATTTCAAGGTAGGCTTCCAGGCAAACCTCGGATCTAACACATACGAGACAAACAACGAGGCTTCTGCTGACGATCTCTACCTCACCAACCCTATGATTTTCGCACGTATGGCAATGCCTTACGACAGCCCGTACTACTACAAAATCGACGACAGCGGCAAGCTGACATGGGGCGACCGTTCTGACATGCTGTACTACAGCAATATGCAAACTCCATGGTTCACAAACAACAACCGTGAGGTGAACAGACAGCGCATCACCATGAACCTCAACGTTTATCAGCAGCTCACCCCAATCAAGGGTCTCACTCTCCGCGCACAGCAGGCTATCGACGCTTACGAGACAAGACTCTCAAACATCGGCTATCCTTACGAGGCGTTTAAGACACCTATGGGAAGTGCAATTGGCAAACGTGACGGTTGGGCACAGGAGTCGTTCACACGCTATACGTCTTATACCTTCACACATACTGCAGAGTATAAGCTGAACCTCGACAAGCATTTCTTCAACGTACTCCTCGGTGAAGAGTCTATCTTCTCCAAGAGCCGCTCATTCGGTGTATTAGCTTCTGGTCAGACAGACGTTCGCCAGCTTCGTCTTACTGACGCCACAACAGTTTCTATCGACAACCTCAGTGACTCACGCGCAGAGGAGGCTTTCAACTCTCTCTTCGGTACTCTCAGCTACAACTTCGCAGAGAAGTACTTCATTGACTTCACCATGCGTGCCGACGGCAGCTCACGCTTCGCTCCTGACCACCGCTGGGGTAAGTTCTACTCTGTTGGTGCCATGTGGGACGCAAAGCAGGAGAACTTCCTCAAGAACGTTTCATGGCTCGACATGGCTAAGCTCCGTTTCAGCTACGGTACTACAGGTAACGCTTCCGGCACAGGCAGCTATGGCTACCTCGGTCTCTTCGGTGCAGGCTCAAACTATAACGGACAGGCTTCTATAGGCATCGCTCAGCCAAGCAACAGCACCCTGACATGGGAGACCGTAGCAGCGCTGAACATCGGTACGACGCTCCGCTTCGTTGACCTCGTAACCCTCAACTTCGACTTCTACCAGAAGAAGACCTCTGACATGCTCATGGAGATACCTTATTCTTATACTACCGGTTTCGGCGGCGGTATAGGTAATATCGGTGCCATGAAGAATACAGGTTTCGACGCTGAGGTTGTTGTGGACATCCTCAAGACAAAGGACATCAACTGGACATTCAAGGCTAACGTCAACTACAACAAGAACAAGATCACGGAACTCTTCGCAGGACGTGACGAGTATATCATAGCAAATACCGGACTGAAGCTGGAGGTAGGCAAGCCTTGGGGCGAGTTCTACTACGTACGCTACGCCGGCGTTGACCCACGCGACGGTATGCCGATGTGGTACGACAAGAACGACAACCTCACCAAGGTGTTCAATGAGGAAGAGGACGCAGTATTCGTAGGCAAGCAGCGTTACGCTCCTTGGAACGGCGGCTTCGGCACTACATTCACATGGAAGGGTCTCTCCATCACGGCAGACTTCGCATGGCAGGCTGACAAGTATATGGTTAACAACGACAACTACTTCGTGATGAACGCGAACATGGGTACCAACTACAACCAGGCGACAGACATGCTCAACGTATGGACCACACCGGGACAGATCACAGACATTCCTGCTTACGGAGAACAGGTGCAGTTTGATACCCACCTCCTTGAGAATGCTTCGTTCCTCCGCATGAAGAGCCTCATCGTACAGTACACCCTACCGAAGAAGTGGGTTGCAGCAACACATGCTCTCCAGAACGCCAAGATATTCTTCACAGGACGTAACCTCTTTACCATAACAAGCTTCTCTGGCTACGACCCAGAGCCGGACATCAACCTTGTAAAGTTCAACTATCCTAACACACGTCAGTATGTTGTAGGTCTTGAGCTGACATTCTAAGAGGCGGATAACATTATTAACAAAAGGAAACAAAATAATATGAAGAAGATATATTTATCAATAATGCTGCTCGTTGGACTCCTCGCATCATGCGACATGGACAAGACACCATACGGTTCGCTCGACGAGAATACAGCTATTCAGGGCATGAACGACATTGCCCGTTTCCGCAATATGGTTTACACCAGCCTTCGTGGCAAGACTGCCGGAGGATGGATATCATATCAGGACATCCAGATGGATGAGTTCCACGGCATTATCAGCAACGGCAACCGTGTCGGCGAGTTCTCTAACGGACAGATTACATCCTCGCAGTCAGACATAGAGACAATGTTCGCAAGCTGCTATTCAAGCATTGCTACAGCAAACAGCCTTATCGAGAAGACGGAGATGCTCATCAACTCCGGCAACTTCTCTGAAGAGGAGGTGGCAGAGATAAAGAGATACCAGGGCGAGGCATACTTCCTCAGAGGTTTCTGCTATTTCTTCCTTGCTGACCACTTCTGCCAGCCTTACACTGCTGAGCTGGGCAAGAAGGAGCATTCAGGTATGCCTATCGTTTTGAAGTATGAGCCTTCCGGCGACGTGACGACTTATCCTTCACGCGCTACCCTCGACGAGACATACGCTCTCATAGAAAGCGACCTCAACAAGGCTTACACAGAGCTCAAGGCTTATGAGACAGCTACCAACGCTGCCATAGAGCCTAATGCAGCATACCTCAACTCTTACGCTGTCAGCGCAATGCAGGCACGTGTGGCTCTCGTAAAGGGTGACTACACTACTGCTCTCGCCAAGGCTAAGGAGGTTATCAACTCCGGCAAGTATGAGCTGGCTGACGAAGAAGAGTATTTGAATATGTGGAGCAAGGACGAAAGCCCGGAGGTTATCTTCCGTCCGTTCATGAGCAACACAGAGGGTCTGATATCTACTGGCGGTGCATACACGGCAAGCAAGACATTCGACTCTGCTGACTATATCGCAACATTTGAGACTCTCTGCCTCTACCCAGAAGGTGACATACGTTTCGACGCATTCTTCACACAGTGGGCACTCAACGTTGAGGGAAGCAAGTACGGATCGTTCGTATTCCTCAAGTATCCGGGCAACGAGAGCCTACGCGTGACGACAGAGAACAACTACGTGAACATGGCAAAGGCGTTCCGACTCTCTGAGACAGTGCTCATAGCAGCCGAGGCAGCAGCACGCACCAACAACCTCGACGACGCAAACAAATACCTCAACGCCATACGCGCTGCACGTATCTACGAATGGGAGGAGACAAAGTACACCACTGCAAACATCCTGTCAGAGATACTCCTTGAGCGTGAGTGCGAGCTCCTCGGTGAGGGCTTCCGCATGAGCGACCTCCGTCGTCTCAACCAGGGCTTCCAGCGCTACGGCAGCCACGAAGAGAACCCTCAGCTCGACAATATCATCGTTGCAACAGGACGTGAGCTGAAGTATGAAAAGGGTGACTACCGTTTCACATGGCCTATACCAAAGACAGAGATGGATGCCAACCCTAACCTCGCAGGACAGCAGAACCCTGGATATTAATGAAAACGCAATGTCAAACAAATAGATTATTATCATTATGAAATATCTGAAATTATTTATGCTGTTTGCTGTCGCAGCAGTATTCGCCGCTTGTTCCGACGACGACAAGAGCTGGAATACCAACGATGCTACAGTGGCAATGGCAAACGAGACGATATCTTTGAAAGAGAGCAAGGGGCTTTTCAACGTTCCTGTTTCTGTGACAGGCGACCGCAACGCAAACGTGCAGGTTACTGTAGAGGTAAAGGAAGAAGCACCGAACGGAGCTGTTGAGGACAAGCACTATATTGTCACTTCAAAGACTATAATCATCAGTCCTGACCAGGAAGTGGGAAACATAGAGATCAAGACCGTTGACGATGAAGAGATAAACGACCCACGCGTATTCACCGTAACCATCGTCGACGCACAAGGTGCAAAGGTTTCTGAGAAAGCCACGACAACGGTTACCCTCAAGGACAACGACGCTGCTTTCTACGACAAGCTCTCAGGCAAGTGGAAGATGACGAGCGTAAACTCTAAAGGTGCTGAGCAGAGCTGGGACGTTACTGTTTACGTTGCTGACGAAGACGAAGCAGACTACGAGAAGTATATCTACGTCACCGGCATGATGGGCTACGAATGGACAACGGCTGTCTTGGAATACAACTTCGACAAGACTACCAAGAAGGTTACTCTGAAGTGGGTTCTCGGCACACTCTTTGCTGAACAAGTGAACTTCGGTCTCGGAGGACTTAACGAAGTATATCTCTTCGGTGTCGTTGACGGCAAGCTCTCAGCAGCAGCTGACATCAGCGGTGAAGTGAGCAGCGACCTTAAGAGCGTAGAGTTTACTAAAGACACTCCACTCTATGCAGCAATATTCGAACAGGGTGGTGGAGCATTTACCGGCTACATGTGGTTCAATGCTTATGACATCAAGATGCAACGATAAACACTTTACAGACTTCATGTCAAGTCATCGGGAACCATAAGAGTCTGGCTGACATGAAGACGTGAAGAAACACATTCAGGAAAGAGGGTAAGCGCAAAATAAAAATTGGGCTTACCCTCATTTTACCTTAAAGGTTAACTCTCAGATTGCCTTAACAAAGGCTTATGGTTATAGGTTAACAGAAAACAAGCAACACGACAAAGTGAGAACACGATAAGTCACGATCTATAAAACAGGAAAACGACAGGTCTCACTTGCAGCAAGTGAGAAGACAAGATCACATTCTGAAAAGCAGGAAAACAAGAACTACAGAGAGTGACAACACGAATAATCACCTTAATAAAAATTACTCCTATGAAATTTACTGTTCTATTAACATTATTGGCATTATGCACACCAGCATTCGCCGACCAGGCTCAGCCGGGACTGAAGCAGAAGATAGTGCTGGAAAACGGCATGGAGGTCATGGCAGAACTCCGTGGCGACGAGTCAGCACATTTCTGGCGTACTGACGACGGCAAGCTGTATCGTATGAGAAGCGGGAAATATGTTTCCACGTCACTCGAAGAGGTAAGGGAGATATCCATACAGAACCGTAAGCGGTATTTCAACGGTACGACAGCCGACGGAGCACTGAAGACACGCAGCAGCGTGGACAGAAGCAGCACCGTAGGCAACAAGAAGGGTCTGATTATCCTTGTAGAGTTCAAGAACAAGAAATTCTCCATGGACGACCCGAACGCATACTTTAACCGCCTCGCAAATGAGGAGGGCTTCTCAGAAGGAAAGAACCGCGGCAGCCTCTACGACTATTTCAAGGCTCAGAGCGACGGCAAGTTCCTTCTGAACTTCAACATCGTAGGTCCTGTAACGATGCCTAACGACTATGAGTACTACGGTGCAGACTCGGACTACGAGCAAGACAAGAACGTAGGTCAGATGATAGTCAACGCCATAGGTCAGATATCGTCAAAAGTCAACTGGAAAGAGCTTGACTGGAACGGTGACAACGAGGTGGAGCAGATATACCTCATATACGCCGGAGAGGGACAGTCGACAGGCGGTGGAGCAAATACTATATGGCCACACAAGTCGAAGATTGAGTATCAGACCTCAAACGGCAAGCCATACGAAATTGACGGCATGAAGGTGAATACATACGCCTGCTCAAACGAGATAAGAGGACGCTATATTGCCGGTATAGGAACGATATGCCATGAGTTCTCACACTGCCTCGGATATGCCGACCTCTATGACATTTCTGGAAACAGCGGCAACACGAACACGCAGTACGGTATGGGAAGATGGGACCTGATGAGCAGCGGAAGCCATAACGATGACGGATACTGTCCTCCGAACTATACAGCTTACGAGAAGATGACGGCAGGATGGATAACACCTACCGTGCTTTCTACAAATCATTACTCCGGAAGGATAAAAAGTGAAACTGACCAAGGTGAGGCATTCATAGCATACAATGACGCCAACTACAACGAGTATCTCATCATTGACTACCGCGACAAGACGGGCTGGGACGAGAAAACTGCCGGCTCAGGGTTGATGATAATGCACGTGGACTATGACGACCTGATATTCAAGGCATACAACAGTCCTAATACGCTTCAAAGCGGCATCAACGACCATCAGCGCATGACGATATACCACGCAGACCTCACAGCATCGCAGAGCGACGAGTCGACAGACCTTTTCCCATATCTTTCGGAGGGTAGTGTATGGAGGGACATGCTAACAGCAAGCAGCTCACCATCGATAGTGGCATACAACCAAAGGAACGGAAAGTCAAGCCTCTTAGACATAAAGATCAGCCGTATAAGGAAACACGACGACGGCACGATGTCGTTCTTCTTCGGAAACCCGGTTCTCGCGGGCGACGAGTTCATCTTTGCAGAGTCATTTGACGGATGTGCCGGAACAGGCGGCAACGACGGAAACTGGGTGACGCTGCGAACTGCGACAGGTGCTTTCGTGGCAGACAACGAAGGCTGGACAGGAGACTATATGAAAGGTGGATCGACATGCGCACGCTTCGGCTCCAAAGCAGACAACGCTACGGTGACCTCTCCTGAGATAGCCTTTACAGGCGACTGTGAGCTGTATCTAAAATATGCTGCCTTCGGATCAACGACAACGGCAATAGAAATCAGCTCTGACAATCCTTCTGTCAAGATAGAGCAGCCGACATTGGAAGTGACGAAGCAGGGGTGGTGGAACGAGGCTACGGTAAAGATTACCGGAAAGGGCAAGGCAAAGCTGACGTTCAAGCCTAATGGTCCGATGTTCCTTGACGACCTTCTCGTTACTGACCTTTCTTCTACCGGTCTTGAGAACGTCACTATCGACACCGTAAAAGAAGGGGCAAAGGGTGTCTATACTCTCTCTGGACAGCGTATAGCAACAGACACAAAGTCACTGCCAAAGGGACTGTACATCATAGACGGAAAGAAGACTGTAATAAAATAATCCAACTTTCGCAAGCGTTTGTTGCCGGTAAACAGAGCTTCAAGTCACGCCCCGAAGGGGCAAAAGCACTTAAGAAAGTTGAATTAGGTTACATACAAAAAGAAGATATACTTACTCTAAAAAGAAGATATACTTAATTTAAAAAGAAGATATACTTACTTTAAAAAGAAGATATACTCCTATAGCAAAGTAAGTATATCTTCTTTTTAAAGTAAGTATAACGTGAGTTCGATGAATTTGAACTAACAGGAAAGGCGCAACAAGATATATCATCGAAAGGGTTAATATGTCTTCGTTGGCTGCAAGGTTAATAACCTTTCGGCTGCAAGGTTAATAACCTTTCGGCTGATAGGTTATTAATCTTATCGGCAATGAAGCCAACTTGCCATGGCAACGCAGCAATGTCCCGCCTCTGTCAGGTAAGTCTTACTGTATGCAGAATTCATCGAACTCACGTTAAATTAAGTATATCTTTTTCTGTATACCTTATTCTATTGTCACTCCCTCTCTTGGTTCGAGGACAGGTATTTCGAATACGAAGCGGGCTCCATGGTTAATGCCCGGCGTATCTTTCGGATAGCGTATATCAAGATAACACCTGCCGTTCATCTTTTCAGCTATTATGCGGCATATACTCAATCCGAGACCTGTTCCCTGTACGAATTTTTCCAGTTTTACGAAACGCATGAATATTCTGTCTCGCTGCTCCGGCGGCACTCCTGTACCAGTATCTGCTACGGTGAAGCGGAGCATAGGAATGTTATTTATCGTTGTATGCCTTACAGAAAGCGTTATACTACCTTCTACAGTATGCTTAATGGCATTGGTAAGATAGTTTATCAGCACCTGTACCATACGCCTTCCATCAGTATATAGCATGAAATCGTCAGGAACAGCAGATTTATATATCATCTTAACCCCTGCCGGCACGCGGTATTCTACCGTTCCCATGGCAACGAGTGTCATGTCGCTAAGCTTGGTGTTCTTATACTCTATCGTGTATGTTCCCCTCTCAAGATTACCCATGTTGACGATGTCGTCTATAAGCATGGAGAGGAGGTTTGAGTTGTGAGCCACATGCTGTGCGAACCTCTCACGCTCCTCAACGGTGAACGTATCTTCCGGCAATGCGAGAAGCTGTGCAAAGCCAGCGATGGCGTTAAGGGGAGTACGTATCTCATGAGACATATTCTGTATGAAGAGGTCCTTACGCTCTGTTGCCGTAATGGCTTCTGCACGTGCGAGAGAAATATCCTTGTTCTTTTGTGCCAGTTTTTTATATTGCCTCTGGTTTCTCAGCCTCCATGCGTATAGCATGAATATCGCCCCGGCAATGGTACATACTGCAATTATTACCCCAACGACGTAAAGCATCAGCCTACGTTTCTCTGCCTCCACCTTGTCTGCCAGTGCTCTCGCCGCCTGTGTGTTCAGCGCAATGCGTTGGCTTTCCAGTTCAGCTTTTTGGAGTTGCAGGTCCCGTTGTCTTGAAAAGTCCTCCATCTGTGCCTTACGCAACATCAGTTTCCTCTGTTCTTTTTCAAGCAGCAGTTTCTGTTCCTGTAGAGCTATCTGGTTCTGCTGCTCTTCCAGTTGAATAGCGACACTTCTGGCGTGTGCGAGGCTTTTTGCAAGAGAGTCTGTCCCATACATCTGACGCAATGCGAGGAGGTCCGTTCGCATCACCCGGCTTGTCTCTTCTGCTCTTGCCACTACGAGCGAGTCGCGTATCATCAGCGCACTATGATATCGTTTGAAACGTCTTGCCAAGGCGAGTTGCAGCCTATAACGTGTTATACGGTTCTCTTCAAGTGTCATGACCTTTAACGCTTTCGCTATATCGCCTTGAAACACCCAGTGATAAGCTCTTGCTATATACTCACGAGGAATATAGACAGGTATCATCTTCTTCAAGCTGTCAGCCTGTGCCATGCAGGAATAGTAAAGCAGGGAGTCTTGGTTTGTTCCTGCGCGGAAAGCCTTTTCGAGATATGCCACAAGTCGCGCATAGTCATTGTTGGCTGTCTTCAACGCCATATTGAGCAAAGAGTCACCATATTGTGAGTAAACAGCATTTTTTGTTGACCTGAAGATCTCTATAAACACCTGACTGTAGTCCTGCTTTATCTTCAGTTCTTTGTTCAGTTCGAGCACCTTCTCTGCCCATTGCGTCACTCCACTTGGCTCGTCACGCTCACGGGAAATCATCATACGTGAGAAATACTCATAGAATTCCGCTGTCTTGTTTCCCTTTACCTTCTCCTTATCAAGAAAATCAAGAATGCGAAGAGCATGGAAGAAGTCCTTGTCCCTGAGATAACGTTCTATCTCTTCTTTATAAGCGTAATAATAGAAACGGTTTATGCCATATTTCTTGGCTTCTGTCTTCAGTGCGTCCTCTGCAATATGGAATTCCTGCAATGTCCCGTGCAGTTTATAACTTCTCATCTGAATGCACAGCAACAGGCAATGTCCGAGAGTGTCTTTTGCTGCCACAGCCTTTTTTACATTCTTGTTGATAATAGACTGCAACATTTTCGGCTGATAATTCACCATGTATGCCTCCATCTGTACATCATGTACATACCGTTTCAGCGGTTTGTCAACCACCGCAAGCTCTTCTGCCAGCCCTAACACGAAAGAATCCGCTTCGTTTGTTTTCTTTTTCTCGCCTTTTCTGTCTTCGTGTACACTTATTGTCTCCTTCGTCACAGTGCTTTTTGAGAAGAAAGTCGACAATGCGCTACGGTTGGCGTAAGATACAGAAGAGAGTAAGAGGAAAAGGAACACCACGGTCATCATAGCCTGGTATTTCTTCCTTGCCGCCTCTATACGCACCTCCTCCGACTCACGGTCTTCGTCTGTGACATATTCATCAGGATTAAGTATGGAGTTGATATGTTCAATTATCTTCTGGCTCTTTTCCTGCACCAATACTCCATATTCCATACGTTCGTCGTCGGTAAGAGTGGTGTTCGGGTCGGCAAGGATGCGTGAGTATTCCGTAACCTGCCGTAGAGGAATCTGCATCTCCTCAGACATGTTCTTTATAAAGGAGTCACGTCCTTTGGAGGCATTTACAGCCTCCTCTCTCAGTTTCTCCTGTCTTGCATTAAGCGCACGCATGTTCGCCGTCATGCGGTTTCCGCTGCGAGCCCAAAGCCACATGAAGAGAGCCACCATTCCGAGTACTACACAAACGACGGAGAGGATTATTATGCCTATCGTGATCTGCATCCTTTCCTCTTCCATGGCCTTTATGCCGTTCTCCACCTCACGGTGTGATATCTCAATGTTCTGCTGCTTGACCCTTGCACTGTCAAGACGCATGGCGTACATCCTCTCACGGCTTTTCTGTTCCAGATGTTTCGCCTGGTTTTCTGCACGTTCCGACTCTAAGAGCAGTTGCTCTCTGAGCAGCATACTCTTCCTTATCTCCGCCTGTGCCAAAGCAATCTCGTAGTTCTCTGTATAACGAGCGTATTCGAGGTTGCTCTTCTCAACGAGCGCTTCAATCTGCGTTGCGTTGTGTGTAAGGTCGTAGTTGCTTTCCTGCCTATGATACAAATCCGTAGAGTCTGCGTATCTCATAGCCATATCCCAACGGTGTGTGGTGCGATATATGCTTGAGATGCTTGACACACGCTGTATCTTATTCTTGATTTTATTCAGCACGATAACGGCAGAGTCTATGTCGTTTAGGAAGGCATGATGAAACGACTCCGCCCTATTATACATGACATTATGCTTTGCGATATTCTCTGCGGTAGCATAACGCTTGTAGTTCTCACGGGCATGCAGATATGTCTTGTACAGTCCTCTACGTCCGGAATAGTCTGCAAGGCATATATACGCCTCAAAGATGTCTTCGTCAGACTTTGCCCTGTCGACAGCCTCGTTGACATAGCTGAATCCGGAGACCCTTGACGGGTCGTATTCATACAGCGAGCGGTAAAGAAGTACAAAAAGATGTGATATGCTGTTTCTTACAGGCAGTCCCTTGTCTATCTCAATGGCTTTCAATGCATATTCCTTCGCACTCTCATAGTCTCCGCATTTCACACATTGCTCGCAGAGCAGGCTATAACTGGCAAACAGTTCATCGGGATTGTTTGTCCGCAAGGCTTTGTTATATACGTCAAGTATAAGAAGCATTGAGGAATCTTTCGTGAGAGAGCGGTCAAAATACCTTCTGTTGCTCACCGTATCGCTACGGCTCTCTGCACCTTGCGGAATGATGCACAAGGTGAGAAGCATTGCTGCCAGAAAGATATAAGACAAGTTTTTCATGAAAGATTTAAGTTTCGGTTAGAATTACACCTTATTATATATAGGCATACGCTATTACATATAGGCATACGCTTTCTCTCTCCAAGCATACACCTTATTACATATCTCCCCCTTCACATGTCAAGTCAGTTACCTTTTTATATATTGTTTTTGCACCTCTCCGTCATATGTAGGTATTGTCACGTCTACCGTATCTCCGGCATTGATGTCTTCTGCCGGAACAGAGAAGTACACCCTTACGGAATAATATTCCGGCACCCCATTACGCTCGTGCAGCATTCGGTAGCAGTACCTCTTTCCTGTCGGCGATGTCTTCACTGTATCGCAAAGCATTGCTATGTTATGGCTGCCGTTATCTTCCGGTGTTCCCGTCTTTATGTCTACTGTGAGGTTCAGGTATTTTCCGTTCTTGGCATACCATCCACTGACAAAAGTCAGAGGGTCGTCAGCTTTCGGAACGTTCTTCATCTCCTGCCTTGTCTTTGGTCTCAGCAGCAGCACCTGTTCTGCTGCAACAGGCACGATGTTCACTCCCTCACGCCGGAAGTAGAGCAACGCCCTGTATATGGTGTCAGCCTTCTCCGCCCACGCTATCGTTGCCGGCTGTATGAAAGACAGGTTTTCGTTCTTGTCTGTTACGACATACGTTATTATCCCTCCGCTCCTTGTCGGCATAGTACACATCTCGGCTTCCATTCCCGAGATGTTCGCCTCGTCATGTGAGCATGAAGTGAAGAGGACAGCGAATGTCGTAATAAATAAAAAGACATGTCTCATACTGCGAGTTTATTTTTTGCAGGGTTGGCATACATGGATATGATACGCTCACGGAGATAAGCCACATCCTTGTTCGGTATGTCTATCTTTGCTATCTGCTTCTGTATATAATCCTCAAAACGTTTTTCGTCGGCAGGCGTATATTCCTTCTGATGCTCTCTGTTGCCGTTGAGGATGTCAAGAGCAATATAGTTGCAGGGGAAGAGGCGGTATCCGCGGTGTATCTCCACGTCCATTCTTCTCGCTACCTCGGCAAAGTATTCACCCTTCGGCATGCCTTTCAGTTCTCCGAGCCATGTGTTTATACACGGTGCACACTCATAATGTATGCGTCCTTTGTATCCCATGATGCCTGTCTTCATATTCTCCAGGTCGTCCTGCTTTGTCTTACGGTACGACGGATTGTCACGTTTCAGCTGAAACTCCTTAGCTTTCAAGAAGTCACACGGGTCGTATTCGTAAGATATCGACAACGGCACGATATTAAGCTCACTAAGGTCTCCGCCGTAGCTCAGCATCTTCAGCACAGACTCCTGAGTGCGGTCGTTAGAGTCCTTCGCCCTTCCCTCACGCTGTGCAATCCATATATTCTCCCCTTTCTCTGTCACGGCATGATGAATATACCTCGACATAAGCATAGAACTCTCAAGGAGTTGCCTCGGTGAGAGTCCACGTTTTACGGTAAACGCCTTGTTCAGCTTTACGAGAGTCCTTATCCACGGATATATGAGCAGGTTATCGCCTATGGCAATCTCCACGGTATTGTCATAGCCTGACTCCACGAGCTTTACGTCGAGAATGGCAGCGTCGAGAACGATGTCCCTATGGTTGCTGACATACGTATGACGCGGAGCCTTGTCGGGCAGAGGATGCCCGGCGAAGGTACATCCGTCGGAGCATTTTCTCAGTACGTAGTTCACGACGTGTTTCATATACCTCTTCTGGAAATCGAGAGGTGTATTGACGCCGATGAACATTGTCTTTACAATAAACCGTATCAATCCCTTCGGCAGGGGCACCATGCCTCTGAGCATGGTCATAAACTGCCTGTCGGCAAGCAGTGCCTCGACAGCCGGCTTCACCTCACCGGGCCCATAAGGCCTTATCTCATCATAGTTCTCGTTCATGTCTGGAAAACGTTTTGGGGTGTTATTATTTATTAGTTGGAACAGTATACGGGTTTGTGTTGTCGTAGTATGTACTGTGGCTCAGCGTCGGCTCACCACAGAATATCCTGTGGCTTAGAACTGGTTCTCGACAATGTCTGTCAGCACGTCGGTGATGTTCAGTCCTGCCGCCCTCACCTGTTGTGGTATGAACGATGTCGCCGTCATGCCCGGAGTGGTGTTCACCTCCAACATGTTTATCTTTTCCGTGCCGTCGGCGTTCTTCGAAATGATATAGTCTATACGTATTATGCCGTTGCAATGCAGGATGTCGTAGATGGCACTTGTGATCTTTGCCACACGTTCCGCTGTCTCTGGTGCGAGTCGTGCCGGTGTTATCTCCTCGACCTGTCCGTTATATTTCGCATCATAGTCGAAGAACTCATTGTTTGTCACCACCTCTGTCGCAGGCAGTACGACAGACTTCGTACGTGTCTTATAGCATCCCTGGCTTATTTCCACACCGTCGAGGAAGCCCTCGATCATCACCGTCTCCGACTCAAGGAAAGCCTTTCTGAGAGCCGGCGCGAGGTGGTCTATGTCCTTCACCTTGCTGACACCGAAGCTGGAGCCGTCGGCGGCAGGCTTTACAAACAGCGGAAGTCCGAGCTTCTCGACAATCTCCTGCTCGTCGATAGAGTGCTCTGAGCCATGCCTTACGAGTATGCTGTCGGCAACGGCTACACCAAAGCCACGCAGATAGTTGTTGAGCGCAAACTTATCAAATGTCAGCGCCTCCACGAGTACATCGCTGGTAGAATACGGTATATGCACGAGGTCGAAATATCCTTGCAGCCTTCCGTTCTCACCAGGAGTGCCATGGATAGTGATATACGCATAGTCAAAATGTTTCCTCACACCGTCGAGCATAAAGGAGAAGTCGTCCTTGCTTATTCTCGCCGTATCGCCCGAAGGAAGGTTGACATGCCAGTCGAGGCCTTTCATCTCTACTACATAAAGTTCATAACGCTCCTTGTCGAAGAAAGAATACAACCCTTGTGCCGAGCGCAAGGAGACATTATGCTCACTGGAGTCGCCTCCACATACTATTGCTATTGTGCGTTTCATTTTTCTGTTCTGTATTTTAGAATCGGCATGGCTTTCATGCCGCGCGTTTGTTATGGTGGGAACAAATAGAGTCCCCTTTTTTATATTACTCAAGAGTATTTCTCGTCGTGCCGCTGATATACTCCCTCCATTTCTGTATTACAGCCCCAAGGTCGGCGGGGAGCTCTGAGGTGAAGTCCATCTGGCTGCCTGTTACGGGATGTACAAATCCGAGGGTCTTGGCGTGTAACGCCTGTCGCGGACAGAGTCTGAAGCAGTTGTTTATGAACGCCTTGTATGACGACGACCTCTCGCCACGCAGTATCTCCATTCCTCCATACCTCTCATCGGCAAAGAGCGGGTGGCCTATCGCCTTCATGTGAGCACGTATCTGGTGTGTGCGTCCTGTCTCAAGAATACACTCTACGAGTGTGGTGTATCCGAAACGTTCCAGCACTCTCCAATGTGTCACGGCAGGCTTTCCTATCCCCGACTCAGGTGCTGTCACCGTCATGCGGAGCCTGTCCTTCGGGTCGCGGGTTATGTTACCTTCTATGCGTCCCTCGTCTTCCTTCATGTGCCCCCACACCAAGGCGTGGTATGAGCGGTGGGTCGTCTTGTCAAAGAACTGCTTTCCGAGTATCTTCTTCGCCTCCGGTGTCTTTGCTATGAGGAGCAGTCCCGACGTGTCTTTGTCTATGCGGTGTACGAGTCCCACCTCGGGAGAGTTCGGGTCGTATTCCGGAACATCCCTCATGTGCCACGCCATAGCGTTGACAAGAGTCCCCGTGAAGTTTCCTGCTCCAGGGTGTACCACCATTCCCGCCTCTTTGTTGACAACCATCAGCTCCTCGTCTTCGTAGACGATGTTCAGCGGGATGTCCTCGGGCTTGATGCTCGTATCGTGCGGCGGACGGGCGAGCATAAGAGTTATTATGTCTCCCGGCCTAACCTTATAGTTTGACTTCACGGCTTTTCCGTTGGCGTGTATGTAGCCTGCTTCCGCCGCCTGCTGTATGCGGTTGCGTGAGGAGTGCTGCATGTGTTCGAAGAGGAACTTGTCTATCCTCAACGGTGTCTGCCCTGCATCCGCCACGATACGGAAATGCTCATAGAGCTCACCGTCTCCGGTATTCTCTTCCATTTCCAGCATCTCGTCGTCATACAGTTCGTCGTCAATATTCATCATGTCTTTTTTCCGTTTGTTCGTTGTTTTCGTCTGTCTCGTCATATTCCTTTTTCGCATCACCTTTCTCCGTCAAGGCGAAACACAACAAAAAAGACGTTCGTTATCCTGTTGTCCGTGTCATTCCTCAACAATCTGGAACGGGTCTTCCTGCTGCTGGGGTACCGTCGTCTTCGCAATAGAGTCTGCTCCGACGGTCATCATAATGTCATCACCCGCAGACTCGATGTCCGGATCGACGTATTCGTAGTCGTCAGCATCGCTGAGCATGCCGTTGCCTACCTGCAGCATAACCATAGCGTCAACAGCCACCCTGTCGCCTGGAGCCAATGACCTGCCACGGCATATCACGCCATACACCCAGTCTTTCTCTCCTGCTATATATTGCGGCTCTCCGACCTTAAATCCTAATATCTTCAGCCGTGCCATGGCTTCTCGCATCGAGCTGTTGTCTATGATGTCCGGTACTACGAGTGTCGGCTTCTTAGATGCGTTGATAGAGACATATACCATACGTCCGCTCTTCACCTCTGATCCCGGTGACGGTGTCTGGTGCAGTACACACCCTGGTGGGAGAAGCTTGTTGTAGCCCGTGTCTGTAACGGTAATGAAGAGTCCGTCGGCTTCTGCGAGTCTCTCTGCGTCCTCTATGCGTTTGTTGGTGAGGTCGGGCACGCTGATAGCCTCTCCGTGGTGGGTGTAAACAGATGCTCCTAAAGAGATACCCGTCATGACAACGAGTATCACCACCGCCATAGCAAGAAGGTTAAGAACAAGGTATCTGCTACACAGTTTCTGTATAAATGTCTTTGCCTGCATCCGATTACTTTGAAAATTTTTAGCAAAGGTACGAAAAATTTTCATTTCAGCCACATGAAACAAGAAAAAATTTTACCATAAAAGGTTATTTCTTGACCAATGTGGTTGCAAGCAGAGAGAAGAGGGCTTGAAACAAAGGTCTGGCGACAGAAACAACCATAGTAAAGCCAAGGTGTAACATGCAGGTACAAGCCTTACGGCGACATGAGAGACAACCTTTAAAACAAAAAAAAGCAGCGTGAAGACTGAGTCCTCTGCTGCCTGCTTTTCTACGCATCCTGCGTCAGTGACAAGGTTTACTTGCCGTGTGTCTCGTCAGAAACAGTGAGCTTCTTACGGCCATGGGCACGACGAGAAGCAAGTACGCGACGACCATTCTTGGTCTTCATACGCTCGCGGAAACCATGCTTGTTAACGCGACGACGGTTGTGAGGCTGAAATGTTCTTTTCATTTTTCTATTCTTGTTTTATTTGATTTTCCACAATTCGGGTTGCAAAAGTACATAATTTATTTTAAATAAGCAAGAAAATAAGCACTTTTCCCCGAAAAATAAGCGTTTTTTAATAAAAATATAGTAACTTTGCACTCGAAAAGCAGTTAAGACATATTTTTATATATATTATTAGCGTCGGCTTTTCCTTCTTCCCTCAACATCAAATATAAGGCAAAACAAACAATATAAACAAACAAAACAACACTCAAGATGATTAAATCACAAGACATCAAGAACGGAACAGTTATCCGTCTCGACGGCAAGCTCCTCGTAGTAATCGAGTTCCTCCACGTTAAGCCAGGCAAGGGCAACACTTTCATGCGCACCAAGCTCAAGGACGTTGTGACAGGATATGTCATAGAGAAGCGCTTCAACATCGGTGAGGCTCTTGAAGACGTACGCGTAGAGCACCGCCCATACCAGTTCCTTTACATGGACGGCGAGGACGCTGTATTCATGAACCAGGAGACCTTCGACCAGGTGAACATTGACAAGGCTATGGTTATCGGCAGCGAATTCATGAAGGAAGGCGACGTCGTAGAGGTGGTTTCCGACGCATCGACAGAAACGATACTCACAGCAGAGATGCCTATCAAGACAACACTTGAAATAACATACATGGAGCCGGGAGCAAAAGGAAACACTGCGACAAACACTCTCACAAAGGCTACAGTGGAGACAGGCGGTACGGTTATGGTGCCTCTCTTCTGCAAGGAAGGCGACAAGATTATCGTTGACACACGCGACGGCAGCTACGTACAGCGCGTAAAGGAATAAGAAGTGGCATACATAAATCAGAAATGAATATTGACTATAGTATTATCGTCCCGGTTTTCAACCGCCCTGACGAGGTTGACGAACTGCTCGACAGCCTGACACGACAGACCGTGAAGAACTTCGAGGTCATCATCGTGGAAGACGGCTCAAGCGTGACATGCGAAGAGACGTGCAGGAAGTACGACGGAAGACTGGACATACATTACTATAAGAAAGACAACTCCGGACCTGGCCAGAGCCGTAACTACGGTGCTGACCGGGCTTCCGGGGCTTTTCTTTTAGTGCTCGACTCGGACGTGGTGTTGCCGGAGACATATATCGAGGCGGTAGGAAGGGAAATGAAAGAGAACCCCTGTGATGCCTTCGGAGGCCCTGATGCCTCCCACGCTTCGTTTACCCCGACGCAGAAAGCTATCTCCTACTCCATGACGTCGTTCTTCACTACCGGTGGCATACGCGGAGGAAAGACTAAGCTCGACAAGTTCTATCCACGCTCCTTCAATATGGGCATACGCCGTGAGGTGTACCGGAAGCTCGGCGGCTTCTCGCCGATGCGCTTTGGTGAAGACATAGACTTCTCTTACCGCATCGTGGAGGCAGGGTTTTCTACACGCCTGTTCCCGACAGCATGGGTATGGCACAAACGCCGTACCGACTACCGTAAGTTCTGGCGGCAGGTATATAACAGCGGCATAGCCCGCATAAACCTTGAAAAGCGTCATCCGGGAACAATGAAACTCGTACATTTGCTCCCTACGGTGTTTACCGTAGGTATCTTCGCCCTGTTGGCCACGTCTTTCACAGGTCGGATGCTTATGGTTTACGGTCCGGGGCCTGACCCTCTCCACCGCTGGTATTGGCTGTGCGCCGCACCGTGGCTGCCTATCCTGCTTTACTCTCTGCTGTTATTCCTTGACTCCACACGGGTGAACAAGTCCATAGGCATAGGGGCAAGGAGTGTCGTGGCGGCATTTGTGCAACTCATGGGCTACGGTTGCGGCTTCATATATGCATGGTGGCAACGCTGTGTGCTGAAGAAGGACGAGTTCCACGCCTTTGACAAGACATTCTATAAATGACCGCTTTTACACCTTATTATATATAGATAAGAAAAAAAGAATTGTTGATGACATTTCTCAATGACAAACGGGTATAGTGTCACATGTGATTTTGTTTCTGACAGTTTACCCTGCCAACCCCAAAAACCGAAAGAATGGAAGAAGAAAGAGGCGAATGGATAGTGAAGGAGGTGCATGACGCACCGAAGAAAAGGAGCATAAACGAATGGAACCGTGACGACCGCCCCCGTGATAAAATGCTTGAGAAAGGTGCTGCCGCCATGAGCAAGGCCGAGCTTCTCGCCATCCTCATAGGCTCTGGAACGGCACAGGAGAGTGCTGTAGACCTTATGCGCCGCATACTGACAGACTGTGGCGAGTCGCTGAAAATTCTCGGACAGAAGAGTGCCGAGGAACTGATGTCATACCACGGCATTGGTGAGGCGAAGGCGATATCCATTCTCGCCGCCTGCGAACTTGGAAAACGCAGGCAGGAGGAAGAGGTAAGGGAACGGCTCGACCTCTCTTCCGCACAGTCGATATACGAGTTTATGCACTCCAAGATGCAAGACCTCCCCACGGAAGAGGCATGGATTCTTCTCCTGAACAATAACTTCAAGCTTATCGGCAATGCCATACGCCTTTCGCAGGGAGGACTGACAGAGACGGCTGTCGACATGCGCATTATCGTAAGACACGCCATTCTCAACAACGCCACAGTTGTGGTACTCGTTCATAACCATCCGTCGAACAACTGCCGGCCTTCGGGAGAGGACATCAAGATAACGCAAAGGGTGAACGAGGGGTTGAAAACCATGAGACTATATCTCGCCGACCATATCATAGTGACCGACGGAAAGTATTACAGCTTCAGGGAAGAAGGGAAGCTATAGACATGCAGAGACAAAACCGTCACACCGGCAAAGGCTTGCCGTAAGGAGAGCGTAAGGCAAGCTATGACAAACTGCAGGCATAACTTATGACAAGATGCAGGCATAACTTATGACAAGCTGCAGGCATAACTTATGACAAGATGCAGGCATAACTTATGACATTCAATTCCATAAGTACAATATATCAGACTTCGGCTGCAAATTTAGGCATTTATTTTCATATTTGCAAGAAAAAGTCGATTAAATCATACTTTTTAGATTGAATAAATGATTTCATGGAGTGCTACATATTAAAATATGAGCAATACTTTCCTATTAGATTCTGCAATGTCAGGTCGCCTCTGTTAAATCTTTCGGCATCGAGGGGGAGAATGCGCTCACGCACCTTTGTCTTGCCCTTGAATAGGGCGGTGAGATTATAGGCTTGGTTCTCATTCACAATCTTGATGTCAGAGACATCTTAATCACTTCTATAAGATAAAAGGTTACGAAATCCCCTGAAAGCAAATTAACATCTTTTATGTCTGACACGTGCAATATTTTTACCTCACCGTTGTTTTATGGGTAAAGAAGAGAGAAAACGGCACAAAAGCCGTGAGGTAAAAACAAAGGCAACAATAAAAAACATAAAAAGGACATGAAAAGACTCAAGACACTTATGATGCTGCTCGTAGCAGCACTGACAACAGTAACTCTTTACTCTTGCGACATCGACGATGACAACTGTCCGTCGTTCAGCCTTGCCACCGTAACCCTACGCCCTGCCACAGAAGGCAGAAACTGGTGCATGCAGCTCGACGACTCCACGACGCTTCACGCCGTAAACATCGCCTCACACCCTTACAACGACAAGGAGCAGAGAGCATACATACGTTTCAACGACCCGAAGCCGATACCGGAGTCAAGCCAAAGAGAGTACACGGTGAATGTCCTCACCATTGACACCATATTGACGAAGCCTATGGCTCCGCTGCTTAAGAGCGCAGAAGAGAATGTTGAGGAGGACATCAACGCCAAGGAATACGGCTCAGACCCTGTAGAGATTGTCAACAGCTGGGAGACAGTAGCCGAAGACGGATATATGAACATACGCTTCCGCACTCGCTTCGGAGGAGGGAAACACCGCGTGACACTCGTACACCGCACCGACGCCTCCGAGCCATACGTAGTAGAGTTCTTCCATGACGCCAACGGCGACCTCGACGGTGTGGTGAACGACGGAATAGTGGCGTTCCGCCTCGACGAAGCGTTCAACGCCGGCGACAAAGCGATAGAGATAACGCTGAAATGGAACTCTTACTCCGGCGAGAAGACAGCGAAATTCAAATACCTCCCACGAAAGGATTGATGCGCTACGGTGGGGACAACAGCACCCACATAAAGCGCGAGAGCCTTACAATGCCAGTAACATCTTAACACACAGTGAACAGCAAGAAGACATACGTCAGTGAACAGGACATAGCAGAAGGACTTCGCAAGGGTGACAACCATGCGATGAGGGAGTTTTATGCCTCCTTCGGCGGTATGCTCACTGGCGTATGTTGCAGATACCTCGCTGACGACGATGATGTGAAAGACATACTACAGGAAACCTTAATAAGCATCATAAAGAATATCCATTCCTTTGAATATCAGGGGAAAGGGTCGCTGAGAGCATGGGCAGTACGCATAACGGTAAACCACGCTCTCAGCTTTTTGCGTAAGAAACAGCGCGACACGGCACTCTTCGTAAACGCTGACAGCGACGTCGCCGACGAGGAGACACCACCCGACATCGAGGATATTCCGGCAGACACGATAACCGAGATGATACGCCAACTGCCCGACGGCTACCGCATGGTGTTCAACCTTTACGTCATAGAGGGGAAGAGCCACAAAGAGATAGCACAGACGCTGGGCATAAAGGAGGTGACATCAGCGTCGCAGCTGCACAGGGCAAAAGCCATACTGACAAAGAAAATAAACGAATACAGGAAACAACAACGTGGGGACATCACAACACCCACCTCAAGGTAAAGGACATGAAAGATAAATGGACAGAACAATTCCAAGCGAAAATGGCAGGGCACGAAAGGAAAGCCCCAGAGCTGTCATGGCCTGAACTTGACAAAGCTCTCGAAGAAAACAGGGAACGAGCGGCGGAAGAAAGCCGGACAGCCTGGAAGAGAAAGGCTTGGACACTATGGATAAAACCTGGAGAACGCTCTGTATATGGACGAAGGCTTACCGTGGCGGCGACAATAGCGTTGGCCCTGATAAGCGGCACGCTGCTCTTCTTCGACAGGCTGTCACCTGAACAGCAGCAACTCGCCGAAGAAGCTGTAAGACAGGCTGCCAATACACCACGCCTCACGGCACAAGGGGTAGAGGAGAACAGCACGAAGGAGAAGCAACAACAGAAGCGGAAGGAGCAGGGAGAGGAAGGAAGGTATGCAGATGCAAGACAAGAGTCACAGCCCATGGGAGAACACGGGTACGGTGACGACGGAAAAGCATCTTCTGCCTACGGACAACAGCCGACAGAGCGAAAGGCAAACGACGGGGAGGGTTCAACGTCAACCCAACCCCCTTCCAGCCGTGACAGCCGTACTACAAGCGGCAACTCCTCACGCCTTGACATGATTTTCAATGAAGGCGGAAAGCGAGGCAGGCAGAATAACAGCCTTGTGGCAGGACTCTATATGAACGCCATGGCGACAGGCTCACAGAACACAGGCGGCATTATGGCGCAAAGCTCGCCAATGCTTGCAGAGCCTTACGGTCCTGTGACAGACGACTTTCGCTTCGGGACGTTAGACATCGTGGCGAACAGCAACCCACGGGAAATACGTTACGACCACGACTACCCTATCAAGGCAGGACTGTCCGTAGGTTACGCCTTCGGCGGGAAATGGAGCGTGACGACGGGAGTGACCTACAGCTTCCTCCGCTCTACGCTGAAATATTCAGAAGGGAAGAGCCACGGCGAGGGGACACAGAAGCTCCACTACCTTGGCATCCCGGTATCGCTGAACTATGACATCGTAAAGAACAGGAGGCTTACGCTCTACCTCTCTGGCGGAGGAGAGATGCAGAAACTCCTCGACGGCAAGATGACCATAAGGAAGGAAGGCACAGGCTCAGAAACAATTAACGAGGGCGTAAGCGAGAACTCCCTGCAATGGTCGCTGCACGCTGCTCTCGGCGCACAGTATATCCTCGGCAACGGTATAGGGATATACGTAGAACCCGGAGCGGAATACCATTTCGACAACGGCAGCAGCGTCATGAACTATTATAAGAAGCACAAGACAAGCTTCAGCCTTAACCTTGGAATAAGGCTGAACATCAAGTAAGCCCGGAGTCTTTTCCACCTGCACGGTTGAAGGAAAGAAAGGGCAATAACAAAGCCAGGGCGTTGCCCTCGACTATGAGCTTTTGGGCTTTCAGCCCGAATTCCCAACCGTACATGTCGAGTTTTTTAAGCTTAGAGAAGGAAGCTTAGAGCTTAGAGAAGGAAGCTTAGAGCTTAGAGAAGGTAGGAGCTTGAACATACAAAATCTAAAAAAATGAATAAAAGTCGGCGGAATATTTGGTTATTCCGCCGATTATCTTTATTTTTGTACTACAAAATGTAGGAAGACATCAATAAAAACATATTCAACCATTATGACAGCAGAAGAAAAGACAGCAATAGAAGAAAGAATTGTCGAGGTACTGAAAACCGTTTACGACCCTGAGATTCCGGTAAACATCTACGACCTCGGACTGATATACAACATAGACCTTCAGGAGGACGGTAGCGTGGACATCGACATGACCTTCACCGCCCCTTCGTGTCCTGCCGCCGACTTCATACTGGAAGATGTGCGCACCAAGGTAGAGGCCGTAGCCGGCGTCACGTCTGCGACAATCAATATGGTCTTTGAGCCGGAATGGGACAAAAGCATGATGACAGAGGAAGCCCGTATAGAACTGGGCTTTGAATAACCCACACGCAAACCATGGACAAAATATATTTCATCAGCGATGCTCACCTCGGCTCCTGGGGCATAGAGCACGCCAGGATGCAGGAGCGCCGTCTTGTGCGCTTTCTCGACTCCATAAAACACCAAGCAAAAGCCATATACCTCCTGGGGGATATGTTTGACTTCTGGTACGAATGGAGATACGCAGTGCCTAAAGGCTATACGCGCTTTCTCGGAAAACTCAGCGAACTGACAGATATAGGCATCGAAGTGCATTTCTTTACGGGCAACCACGACATCTGGATGTATGGTTACCTTGAGGAGGAATGCGGAGTGGTGATACACCGCAATGCCGAGACGGTAGAGATATATAATAAGGTGTTCTACCTTGCCCACGGCGACGGCCTCGGCGACCCCGACCTTCAGTTCCGCTTCATTCGCGGCATGTTCCATAACCGCACGTGCCAGCGTCTCTTCTCCATGCTCCACCCCCGTCTGTCCATGTGGTTCGGCATGACGTGGGCGAAGCATTCACGAATGAAACGCAAGGACGTAAGCGGCAAAGAGAATGGCTGCGGAGCCGACGGCACACTGTTCAACGGCAATGTCACCACGACGTACAACACCTCCGGCGAGCCGGAATATATGGGTGAAGACCGTGAACATCTGGTGCTGTACACAAAGGAATATATGACAACGCACCCCGACATAGACTATTTCATCTACGGTCACCGGCATATAGAGCTTGACCTTATGCTCTCAAACAACAAGCGTATGCTGATACTCGGCGACTGGATTACGCAGTTTACTTACGCCGTGTTCGACGGCGAACATCTCCTGCTCTCGGAATACGAGGAGGGCGCAACAAAGTTTGACTAAGCCCCAAACAGGAAAAAGACAGGTTCTATAGGCGGGAAGCCATAGAGCCTGTCTTTTTTTATTCTGTACGGAATACAAGTGGGTTCTGGTAAGGCAGGTTATTAATTCCTTCATTACCAGAACCTTCCTGTAATGTATTACTTCACATACTTCACTCCGTCCTTTATGACGATGCCTTTGTAGCTGGCGTCAACCTCAAGTCCTGCGACGTTATACATCCTGCCAGCCTTGGCAGCAGCCTCAACGCCCTTAATGGCAGTAGCAGTAGACGCTGTCTTTGCCGGACCGAAGCCACCACGAACGTTTGCTGCACGTACGGAAGCAACAGATATTTCACCGTCGATGGTCAGCGAAGTACCTGTCGTGATGACAGGAGCCTCATTGTTTATCTTTACGAGGTATGTCATGACATCCACCTTCTCGTTTGCAGCGTTCCATGTCAGAGTGTGCTTGTCTTCTGAAATCTTCACCTTGCCCTCTACCGGCACGACGACTTTGAGGCTTGTCGAGCCATGATCATTGTGAGACTTGCCGCTTACTGTAGCGACAGAGTTTGCAGCATCCTTTTCAACACGCGTAACAGTGCCGTCGTCAGCTACTGCAACACCGAACGTGAATGCCGTCCCCTGCTTAGCCTTCTCGGTATCTGTCAACATGCTGTTGGCGCTGTTGTCAACGAGAATACTGAAATTCCTAAACTCCGCCCACGACATCTGCGAACACAGCATCATGAGACATGAAACAAGGAATACCTTAGTAAAATGCTTCATTTGTTTTGTTTTAGTTAAGTTAATATTAGGAAAATTGTCTTTTCACACCTGACGTACCAAATTGATATACCTATTGCTGTATATTGGCAATATAGTAATAATATTATATATTTAAGGTAAGAATAACAGTCTTTCGGTTAACAAATATGCTGCAAATTATACAAAAAACACAAGGAGTAAGCAAAAGGATGAGTTAAAAAGTATAAAAGACAATAAAAATACAAAGCAAATGAAACAAAAAGCGAAATAAAAGAACGAAAAACGTCCTGCCAACGCCGTCAGGAAACATTCTTCCTGCAGGCATTGGCACGGAGGACATAAGCCGCCCCAATAAGGAACGGCACGCTGCACCCTATGGCATTGGCAAGAAAGTCAAGCCATTCACCGGAGCGGCGACCGCCGGTGCAGTATGCCTGCAGCAGCTCTATCGCCCCGCTCATCATTACGGGTACGAGCCATATCCATAACGTCACATGCGACCATTTCACGCCTTTCCCTCTATGGCAATAGAGGTATTCCACCCATATCACGCTGCATGTCACGGCATACATCGCCGTATGCGTCCACTTGTCTATTAGGGCGACATCGCTGAGCGGCGTCTCAGGGACATCAATGAAACACGCCACCCAGATAACGGCAATAAGAAGGAGAGAAAACGGGTGATTCTTTAATTTTTTCATGAAAACAATCATCTTTCTTACTTTTTTGATGCAAAAATAGATATTTTTTCGTACTTTTGCAAGCAATTTACAATATTTATGTTTCCCACGGCTTCTTCAAAAGGTATTTTTACATCATCTCTTGAGCTATGCCAAGAGAAGAGAAGTCAAGGACGACAACGGCAACACAAATAACATGCGGGGCGACACCATGCCCCCGAAAAAAGTAAAACGACATGTCAGAAAGAGCAAGTTTCAAAAACACCCTGGGTGTTATCCTCGCTACGGCAGGCTCTGCCGTTGGTTTGGGCAACGTATGGCGTTTTCCCTATATGGCAGGCGAGAACGGCGGTGCCTCGTTTATCATCGTCTACGCCTTGTGCATCATAGTATTAGGTTTGCCCTGCATGGTGTCAGAGTTCATCATAGGCCGTCACTCGGCTTCAAACACCGCACGTGCCTACAACACCATGGGCAACAAGATGTGGGCGCTGGTAGGCGTTACGAGCGTAGCCACGGGTTTTCTCATCACGTGCTATTACGTCATCGTTTCCGGCTGGTGTCTGGAGTATCTTTACGCCACGATAGCCGGCGAGCTGAGCGGTGACGCAAACTATTATGTGAACTATTTCTCCTCGTTCATGCAGAACCCTTGGAAACCCGTGATGTGGGCTGTCATCTTCATGGCTATAACCCATTACGTCATAATACGCGGTGTACGCGGCGGCATAGAGAAGGCATCGAAAGTCCTTATGCCTGCGTTGTTCATACTGCTGTTGGTCATAGTAGGCGCATCATGCTCATTGCCCGACGCAGAGAAAGGCATACTGTTCCTCTTCCGTCCTGACTTCTCGAAGATTACGGGCGGCACGCTGCTCGACGCCATGGGACAGTCGTTCTACTCGCTGTCCATAGGCATGGGGTGCATCTGCACTTACGCCAGCTATTTCTCACGCCGCACGAACCTCGGGAAGTCGGCTGTGCAGATTTCCGTCATCGACTGTCTTGTTGCCGTCCTCGCAGGACTGATGATTTTCCCTGCCGCCTTCTCGATAGGCGTAGAGCCTGACAGCGGGCCGTCGCTGATATTCATCACGCTGCCAAACGTCTTCCAGCAGGCTTTCGCCTCCGTCCCGGCAATAGGCATCGTGGTGTCGCTGGCTTTCTACGCCCTCATGTCGCTGGCAGCCCTTACGTCGCTCATCTCGCTCCATGAGGTAAGCACAGCGTTCTTCCAAGAAGAGATGAAGATTTCACGCAAGCGCAGCGCACGCATCGTGTCGTTAAGCACGCTGTTGATAGGCGTGTTCTGCTCTCTCTCGCTGACGGGAGCGGAATGGCTCACCTTCGGTGGTTCGACGCTCTTCGACCTTTTCGACTTTGTGACGGGACAGATTTTCCTGCCTGTCGTAGGCTTCTTCGCCTGCATCTTCATAGGGTGGTACGTGCCATTGGAGACGGTACGCGCGGAGTTTACAAACTGGGGCACGCTGAAAGGGGCGTTCTTCCCTCTCTTCCTCTTCTGCGTGCGTTTCGTCTGCCCTACCGCCATACTGCTTATCTTCCTCAACCAGCTCGGAATACTATAGGTAGGTCCTACCTCATTCACTCCGTCATAATATATGACAAAAGCAAATTAACAGAACCCACTTATAGACCGTAACCACATCATCAAAATACCATGACACTGAAAGACTGCATATTGCTTATTCGCAATGACAGGAGCTTCGCACTCGGAGTTCTTGTCACGGCAATAGCCCTCATAGCACTGTTGTTTACTGGAAATGGAGGGAAAGAAGCGGAAAGCGGAGAGGACAACAGAGACTCTCTGAAAGCCTCCAGCGACACACGGGCAGGCAAGGGCTACGCCCGGAGTGAATATAGCTTGTCAGATAACGGCAAGGGCTATTATGCTGCAGAGCCTAAGGAGGTGTGTCTGAGAGCTTTCGACCCAAACACCGCCGACTCCACCACGCTCCTGCTCCTCGGGCTTACACCATGGCAGGTAAAGAACATCTACCGATACCGTGCCGCCGGAGGTGTATATACGTGTAAGGAAGACTTTGCACGCCTCTACGGACTCAGCGTGAAGAAATACCGTGAGCTGGAGCCGTATATCAGGATATCACCGGAATACCGTCAGGCTTCTGAGGTTTACCACAAGGCTTACGGCAGACCTTCAGAACAGAGGGAAGGCCAGAACGCCGCTGTGGCGTCACGTCCCATGACAGCCTCTGACAGCACTGTGGCGAGAACCATTGCCTACGACGAGGTGAGGAAACTGCGCAAGGGCGAGACGATAGCCCTGAACCTTGCAGACACGACGGAACTGCGCAGCGTACCGGGCATAGGACGATATTACGCCCGGAAGATAGCGAGATACCGCGAGCAACTCGGCGGCTTCACTTCAGTAGAACAGCTGAAGGAGATTGACGATTTCCCTCTCTCCGCCCTGCCCTATTTCTCTCTCGACAACGACGGCGGACAGCACATCAGGAAAATAAACATCAACAAAGCCTCAACAGAAGAGCTTCGCAGACACCCTTACATCACGCCTGTCATGGCTCGCCAGATACGACGCTACATACAGATGAAAGGGAGAATAGAACATCTCTCCGACCTCCGTCTGCTGCCTTCCTTCACTCCCGAGACAATAGAACGCCTGCTACCGTATATAGAGTATTGAAAGAACCTTGACAAACCGAAAAACACACTGTCATAGGGAAAAAAGAAAAGGCATAGAAACTGGAAAGACATGCCATTACCATAAAGAAAAGTAGGGATATAAACAAGAAAGACCTGCCATTACCGTAAAGAAAGGTAGGGATATAAACAAGAAAGACCTGCCACCCCTATAAAAGAGGTAACAGGTCAGGTGAAAGGAGGAGGTGGTACCACCAGGAATCGAACCGGGGACACACGGATTTTCAGTCCGTTGCTCTACCAACTGAGCTATGGCACCATTCTTTCTTTGCAAACCATCACTTTGCTCACTCGCAGGAAGTGTTGTTTCTTGATTGCGGGTGCAAAGGTACGACTATTTTTTTTACTGTGCAAATTTTTAAGCAGTTTTTTTCTAAAGAAAATGAATATTTTTAGAAAAACGTCTCAAGAACAGCCTTTATACCTTATTATATATAGTATCTCACGTCTGCAGCAACTCATTTTGCCTTGCCTCATCACGTTCGTCTTCCGCCAACAAATATATTCAGATTTCCCCATGATGGAAAACATGACAGACAGGGTGGAAAATATCCTTTCATAAGGAAAGAATTTTCGTTCAAAGCTTTTGAATGTACGTTCAAAGCTTTTGAATGTATGTTCAAAGCCTTTGAACAAAAAAACTCATGCTGAGAAAAATATAATTCTCAAGCTATATAAATATATTCTGTAGAGCATATCACGGAAAGCCGGCAAGGCTACAAGACATGGAGAACTGGAACATAAGACATGGAAAGAAGGTTGGAAAACCATATCAAAACAGCAAAGAGAGACAATGTAATAAAAAATCAACACAAAATATTTGCCGGATAAAAGAATACTTGCTACCTTTGCAAAAAGAATTCAAAAAAGGAAAAACAAGCCATAAAAAGAGAGAAACAGCACAACACAGGAGGGATAAAGACTGCCCGATGCAGGAATTGCAAACTCCGGAAACCTCTGCAATAGGAACGTAATCCATCAGACAAGAAACTGTCTCAGACAAAAGACATTTGACTGATTGGGGTACAGAAAAAGGAAAAGAAGCGAAAGGAACGAGGCAATATGGCCATCCTGCCCGAAAAGGTTTAGCAAAAGGTATCAGCAACTTAAGTAAAAATATAAGCAAGCATGTACAAGGATTTTCACACAAGACATATACACCTTATTATATATAGGCTGACATTTGTCGTGGCTGCGGTCATGACACTTGCTGTCGTGGCATGCCGGGACGGCAAGAGCACACTAACGGTCAACCACGTTGTCAGCACACAAGCCGCAAGGTATGTCAACACCTTAGACGCCGACGCTCCAACCCTCGCCCTCGCCATGCTCTACGAGAGGCAGGAGAAAGACCGCGAAATAATGAGAAAAGACGAACAGCTGGAAAACCAGGCGGTGATGATCGTAGTCAGCGCGATAATAATAGCTCTGGCGATATGCTCCATAACGGTCATGACGATATACAGCCGGAAACTGAAGCAGCACAACCAAGCAATCGTCGCCACGATAAACCAACTCATGGAACAGCAGGGAGAGCTGGCACGACTGAGAATGGAGAAAAGGGACGGGAAGGCGAAAGTGGACCCTGAAGAAATGCGCATGGCTCACGCCGTTGAGATGCTGCGCGACGACCGGCGCATCGAGTACATAGTGAGGGACGGGGGCTTCGACAGCACGGAGGCGTTTACACGGAAATTCTACCGCCGCTTCGGCATCTCACCGATATCTTACCGGAAATGGGCCATGAAGGTAGGAACGGCGAACAGCGAAGAGACAGAAGATAGGGCGGACAGGGCGAAAGAGACGTTCCTCAAGAACGTGTCGCATGAGCTTCGCACTCCGCTGAACCAGATTTTCGGCTTCGTACAACTGCTCACCGACCCTGACGTGGAACTGGGAAAAGAGGAGAAGAAGGAGTATAACAACATCATTAAGGAACAGACGAAGCACATGACTGCCATGCTGAGCAAGTTCCTCGAAATATCGGAATACGAAAACAGCGACGCACTGCTGACTATGGAGACGGTAAACATCAGGGAGCTTATGGAACAGACCATGGAGAGCCTGCCGAAACCGAAGCCGGGAGTGGAAGTGACCTTCCGGAACAACAGCGGAGAGGAAACGGTGGTGAGCAACAAGAGAGGGCTGATGCGGATAATACAGTGCCTCATGGGCAACGCACAGAAATTTACCGACGAGGGGTATATTGCCATAGAATGCACCAAGCGGAAGCAGGGGAACATCGTGTTCTCTGTGACAGACACGGGAAGGGGCATAAGCGAAGAGCAGAAAGGGCATATCTTCGAAAGATTCTATAAAGGCGACAACTTCGTGCCGGGAACGGGGCTCGGACTACCGTTGGCACGCGAGATAGCCAAGCGCATGAAGGCTGACATAACCCTAGACGAGACATACCGCGCTAAAGGTGCACGCTTCGTACTGGTGCTGCCAACGTAAAGGCGTAGAAACGCTATGAGCCGGCGAAAGGCAATAAAAAGGCAGGTAAAACGGACTCTGAACAAGGAAAAACGGACTCTGAGGAAGGGAAAGAGACTTCTGAAGAGACGGAAAGCAATGGAAGAACGGGGATAAAAGGAAGGCAAAGAGCGCAAAAACTCCATGAAATGTCTCATACTTGCAAGAATAATGAGAAAAAAACATGAGAAAAATTGCGTATTAAAAAAATATGTTGTAACTTTGCACCCGCTAAAGCTTCCAGGAGTATGTTCCAGAAGCTGGAAGACGGGATGTAGCGCAGTTGGTAGCGCACTACGTTCGGGACGTAGGGGTCGGGCGTTCGAGTCGCCTCATCCCGACAAGAGCTTGGCAGAATTCTCTGCCAAGCTCTTGCGCAAATAAGGGGGAGGGACTGCGGCAAGCAGGAAAAAAACCGTCACCCCTGAAATAATAAAATATTGACGGTGGGCATTAACAGAACCCACCTTAACTAAAAAACGAACTTTTTATGGAGAAAGTAATACTTACTGGCGACCGCCCAACAGGCAAGCTGCATATCGGGCATTACGTCGGGTCGCTGCGCCGCCGTGTGGAGTTGCAGAATTCCGGCGAGTTTGACAAGATATTCATCATGATTGCCGACGCACAGGCTTTGACCGACAACGCCGACAACCCGGAGAAGATTCGCCAGAACGTCATAGAGGTGGCTCTCGACTATCTTGCTGCCGGACTCGACCCTGAGAAGTGTAACATCTTCATACAGTCTGCCGTGCCGGAACTGACAGAGCTGACATTCTATTACATGAACCTCGTCAGCGTACAGCGTCTGCAACGTAACCCTACGGTAAAGACGGAGCTGGAGATGAGGAAGTTTGAGGGAGGAACACCTACGGGCTTCTTCACATACCCTATCTCGCAGGCGGCGGACATAACGCTCTTCAAGGCTACCACGGTGCCTGTCGGAGAAGACCAGAAGCCTATGCTGGAGCAGACGAACGAGATAGTAAGGCGTTTCAACCATATATACGGCGAGACACTCGTAGAACCAAAGATCTTGCTGCCGGAAAATGCGGCATGTCTCCGACTGCCGGGCACCGACGGCAAGGCGAAGATGTCCAAGTCACTCGGAAACTGCATATACCTCTCTGACTCGCCAAAGGAACTGAAGAAAAAGGTAAACTCCATGTACACCGACCCGGAGCATATACACATAGAGCAGCCGGGACACCTCGAAGGAAACACGGTATTCACATATCTCGACGCATTCTGCACCGACGAGGACTTCCAGAAGTTCCTGCCGGAATACGCCAACCTCGACGCGCTGAAGGAGCACTACACACGTGGAGGACTCGGCGACGGCACATGTAAGAAATTCCTGTATAACGTACTCAACGACAGGCTGGAGCCTATGCGCCAACGCAGGAAAGAGTATGAGAAGGACATTGCCGGAGTTTACGACATTCTCCGCAGAGGCACTCAGGCGGCTCGAGAGGTGGGCATGAAGACTCTCGCAGAGGTGCGCCACGCCATGAGGATAGACTATTTCGACGACAAGGAACTTATCGAGGAGCAACAGAAGAAATATCAGGGATAACATCCCTTGGAAAGGTTGCGACATCATACATGACATGACCTTTCAACCGTTTCGGCATAGAGACGTCTCGGAACGGTAAAACTTTAAGCCCTGTAAGCAGACCGTCAGTGTCAGCTTACAGGGCTTATTATGTTTGGCTATGAGCTTGCCAAACGTAGTTACGGGCGTGCCTTTCTCCGTTTTCTACGTTAGCACTGCATAGTTACGGACTTGAATAGATACACATTGTACGCAGCGTTTATCATTCAAGACTATATCGACTGCTCGATGTTCCAAACGAAAGCACGGAGTCCGAGCAGAGGGTTGTCGACATCGAGCTTGCGGAGCCTCGCAAGGAGGGGTTCTACACGCTGGTCGTCAACGACGGTGATTACCGCCTCGTTCATAGCCGGCCAGGCATGTGAGCCGAGGTGCGGCTCGCCGGTTGACGTGCCGCACCCCCCGACATCTCTCAGGAGTGTATAACCTCTGCATAAAGAGGATTTCAGAATGTCCGCCACGGCATCATGATGTGCCTGGTCGTAGGTTATAAAGACTGATTTCATGATATGAATACAGATTTCGTGATAATTCTACAGATTACGTGATGTGAATAACATGTAAAGCAATGAGAAAGACATGCTGAGTGATGCAAGAAACAGCCACAGCCCTTATTTTATCTCACGCTTCTTAATACGCTCAGCCTTCGTACGCTCCCAATATTCGTCAAGCTCACGGTCATCACGTAGCTTCCTGCGCTGGCGTTTCACGCCAATGCCTCCGAAGACGCAGAACATGGCAGGGACGTAGATAAGCGTGAGGAGCGTCGAGACACACAAGCCGCCAATGACGGAAACACCGAGAGGACGCCACATCTCAGAGCCGACACCCTGGCTGATAGCCATAGGAAGCATACCGAGAATGGTCGTCATGGTGGTCATGAGAATAGGACGCAGACGCGAACGGGCAGCGAGCACGGCGGAGCGCGTCAGGGAGTTGCCTCGTTCTCTCAGGAGGTTGGTGTAGTCAATGAGCACGATACCATTCTTCACCACAATGCCTATGAGCATGATGCTGCCGAGCATAGACATGATATTGAGGTTCGTACCTGTTACGAGCAGTGCAAGTATGATGCCCGAGAAGGCGAAAGGCACGGAGAGCATGATGATGAACGGATAGGTGAGAGACTCAAACTGAGCCGCCATGACGATGAAGACAAGGATGATGATGAGGATGCCAAGCGTACCGAGGTCACGGTTGGAGTCCTGCTGGTCTTCATAAGAACCCGCCACCTGTATGGTCACACCGTTAGGTATGGTGAGCTGGTCGTAGAGCGACTCGCCAAGCTCCACGCCTTCTGAGAGGGCGTGGCCGTCGGCGAGTACGGCACTCACGGTGACGTAACGCTGGCGGTCCTTGCGCTCTATGGTCGGCGGTATGGCGCTCTCGGTTATCGTAGCCACGTCGCGGACACGTATATTCTGTCCGAAGCCATTGGGTATGAGCATGTTCTCTATATCCTGAACGGTGATACGCGCAGTAGGTTCATAGCGCACCTTGATGTCGTATTCGTCGCCGTCCTCACGGAAGTAAGACATCTGCGAGCCTGAGATGAGGTTACGGACATATCCCGCTGCGGTGCTCATGCCAAGGTTCTGCATGGCGAGCTTGTCACGGTCGAAGTTGACGAGGATCTCGGGCTGGTAGTCGGAGCGTGAGATGAACACCTGCGTCACCATGTCCGAACGGCGCAGATGGTCAGAAAGCTGGTTTGCCACACTGCCAGTGTTGTCCATGTCATAGCCGTAAATCTCGAAGGTGGCTGTAGCTTGTCCGCCCATGGCGTCGTTATGGCTGCCTCCGAGGCTCACCTGATATTTCACCAGCTCTGGTATGTCTTTGAGGTCGGCACGCATCTCGTCGCATATCTGCGCAAGACCTTTCTCACGCTCTGTCGACGGCACCATCATGATGTTGAACGAAATGATATGCGAGCCGTTGTCGGAAAGCGAGGCGAAGGTGTTGTTGTCGTCAGCCTGACCGACGGTGAAGTTACAGGTCTCCATGTCTTTGCCGTAACGACGTGTCCACGTCTCGGTAAGGCGTTTGGCAAGGTCCTCAGAGATTTCTACACGCGTGCCGATAGGCAGCTGGAGGGATATGCCGACACGTCCGGAGTCGTTGGTAGGGAAGAACTCTGACTTTATGCCGCCCAAGGAGGCGAGGAATATAGTGCCGAAGAAGAGTGTTATGCAGGCGCAGAGCACCGTGGCTCGGTGGCGCACCGCCCAGTTGATACGCCTCTCATACCACACGTCAAGGCTGTCGAGGCCTTTCGTCACCGGGGCATAGAGCTTGGTGAACAGTCCGCTCTGCTTCTTCTTGAGCTTGAGGAGCAGCGAGCAGAGCATTGGAGTGAAGGTGAGTGCAGAGACGGTAGAGATAGTCATGATGATACACATCATCCAGCCTAACTGCTCGAAGAGCACGCCCGCCATGCCCGTTACCATGGTGAGTGGGAAGAAGACGGCAATCATCGTAAGCGTCGAGGCAACAACGGAGATGGCTACCTCCTGCGTGGCGTGGACGGCAGCCTGCTTGGGGGATGAGCCACGCTCGATATGTGTCGTGACGTTCTCAAGCACCACAATGGCGTCATCGACGACGTTGCCTATGGCTATGGAAAGACACGACAGGGAAATCATGTTCAGCGAACCGCCTGTAGCATAGAGATACACGAAGGAGGCGATGAGCGACATAGGGATAGTAATCACGATGATTACCGTGGCACGCCATCGTCCGAGGAAGATAAACACCACGAGGGCGACGAAGAGCATGGCATAGGCTATCGTCTCCTCAAGAGAGCCTATGGTGTTGAGAATATTGTCGGAGGTGTTGACTATGAGTCCGAGCTTCACGTCGGAGGGCAGAGTCTTCTGCAGCTTAGGCAACTCTTTCATCACGGCGTCGGCAATGGCAACAGAGTTGGCTCCCGACTGCTTCTGCACGATGATCATGGCTCCCTGCTTGCCGTTGGTGAAGGTGCGCTGCGAGCGTTCCTGAAGGTTGTCGACAATGCGTGCCACGTCGCGCAGATAGACGTTGACGCCGTTCTTCGTGGCTACGACGACATTATTCATCTGCGAGGGGTCGCTGAACTCGCCCTCCACGCGCACCGTGAAGGTCTGCGTTCCGATGTCCACCGTACCGTTTGTAACATTGCGGTTCTCGGCGCTGATGGCAGAACTGACCTGCATCGGCGAGAGACCGTAGGCCTCCATCTTCTGCGGGTCGAGATAGACGTTGACCTCACGCTCCGGGGCACCGGCGATACTTACTGAGCCAACGCCGTCGATACGTGCGAGAGGGTTGGCAACGTTGTCGTCGAGGATTTTATACAACGCTTTCTGCGACTCGTCCGCCTGTACGGAGAGCATCAGAATAGGTATCATGTCGGTGGAGAACTTGAAGATGATAGGTGTCTGAACCTCGTCGGGCAAGGAGTTCGACACCATGTCGAGCTTGTCGCGGACATCGTTGGTCAATGCGTCAATGTCGTAGCCGTATTCAAACTGAAGCGTTATGACGCTGACGTTCTCCCTTGACTGCGACGTGATATGTTTCAGATGCTCAACAGCGTTGAGTGTGTTCTCAAGCGGGCGTGTAACGTTGTTCTCAATGTCATTTGCCGACGCACCGTTATAGTACGTCATTACCATGATGGTGTTGGTGTCTATGTCCGGATAAAGGTCGATAGGAAGCTTTATCAACGAGAAGATACCAAAGATTATGACGGCGGCGAAACAGAGGCTCGTCATGATCGGTCGTTTGACCGCTCCTTCATATAGTGTCATTCTGCTGGATTTTCAAAAAATAATACAATGTGAGTGGAAAGAGGTGCAGGAGGCTATTTCACCACCTCCACCTTACGACCGTTGGCAAGACGGCTCTGCCCTGCCACAACGACATAGCTGCCGTCGGCAACGCCGGAGAACACCTCATAGGTCTTGCCGATATGCTTGCCCAGCTCCACCTTATTATATGATACGGTCTTCGCCGTAGGGTTATAGACATAGACATAACGGTCTCCGGCACCAATCTGCTTCACGAGAGCCTCGTCGGGTATTAGGACATGCTTCTCGCTGCCGAAGTTGACGGTGGCACGGGCGAACATGCCGGGACGCACCTTCAGGGCGTTGTTGCTGATGGTAATCTCTACGGGGAAGGTGTGGGTAGCCTCATCAACCTTCGGATAGACAATGGTCACCTTGCCCGAGAAGGTCTCCCCGGGATATGCGTCAAGGGCGATGTCTATGCCCATGCCGCACTTCATGTCGCGGTATCTGGTTTCAGAGACATTGATGAGAAGCTTGACAGGGTTAATCTGTTCTATGGTAAGGATAGGCGTTCCGTTGTACATGTCGCCGTTGTCGTAGTTACGTGCTGTCACAACGCCGCTGATAGGAGCATAGAGCTGTGTGTTCTGTGACATCTGCCGCAGCTGTGTCTCCATGACGTCGAGCTGCATCTTGGCGTTGTCATACTCTGCCTTGCTCGCTCCTCCTATTTCGTAGAGCTGTCGTGTGCGGTTAAACTCCAGTTTCTGGTTCTCCACCTGAAGCTTCAGCTGACGGAGGCTGGAAGCGTCAAGCTGCACTACGGACTGACCTTTCTTCACCTGGTCGCCCACTTCAACAAGTATCTTCTCTATGCGGTAGGGAGTGTTCGGAGAGATATTGTTCTTAACCTCGCTCTCCACTATTGCAGTGTACACCTCTGTCTGCGGCAGGAGGTCGCTCTTCACTTGCATAATCTTAACCTGTGGCAGTTCCTCTGCCACGCTGCCGGCTTGCTCTTTGTTCTTGTTTCCGCAACTGCATATCACTGTTATGACAGCTGCGAGTAAAAAATATTTCTTCATATCTGTATTTTACGCGTTTACGGTTTATTCCCTGCCAAGGGTGTAGTCAAGGTCTGCCTTGTTCTGCAGATAGTCGTATATGCTTTGGCTGTACGACAGCTCCGTCTGTACCAGAGCCGTCTCGCTCTGGTTCAGCTCGAGTATTGTGCCCCGCCCTACCTCATAACGTTTTGAGGATATGACGACAGCCTTGTTTGCCTGACGCACGGCTTCGCGGTCGGACTCGATCTTCGAGATTGTCTTGATCATGTTCTGACGGTAGCTCTCTGCCGCCATTGATATCTGGCGGTAAGTGTTTTCACGTGTGTCGTTAAGTTGCGAGAGCTGTATCCTGTTGTTCTTCAGCTTTGTCCAGTTGCTTGCCTGGAAGAGAGGTATGCTCAATCCGAACGAAAGGGTCGAACTGGGAGAGTAACTGTATTTGAAGAGGTTCCAGTTGTCGTTGGAATAGGAAGAATACTGTCCGGTAAGCTGCATGCCCAACGTTGGCATGAAATTCGTGCGGAGCAGCTTGCGTGTGCGCTCAAGGAGCGAGCGGTTATGGTCTAACTGTCGCAGCGTGGAGTTGTTGGAGATTTCCGCCGGAACGACACTGGCGTTCTCTAACGTCAGCAACGTTTCGTAAGCCTTCAGTGAGTCGTTGACATTCAGCGTGATGTCGGTATCAATGCCCATAAGCACCTTAAGCTGAAGCATGGCGAGGGAGAGTCCGGTCTCCGCACCTACCACACTGGAGTGCATGTTACGCATCTGGACCTCTGCGGTAATCTTGTCATATTCGCTGACGCGTCCTGCCTCATACTTGCTGTTCACCACGTCGTAGTTCTCCTTAGAGACGTTATAGCTCTTCTCAATGACGTCACGGCTGTCTTTCGAGAGGAGCACGCCGTAATACGCTTTGGTAACCTGGTTGACAAGGTCAAGGCGTGAGCCGCGGGCTTTCTCCTGCGAGAGGAGGATATCCTCTTTCGTAAGCCGCATATTCTGATAGACGGCAGGGGCAAAGAGGGGAAGGGATAGCGACACGCCGCCCGTAGCTGTCGTCGAGCCGTCCATGCCCATCTTAAACTCGCCCATGGCGGTCTTTATCGCTGCCACCTGAATGCTGTGCTGAAGCCCGAGGTCGGCGCTGACGGTAGGGAGCAGTGCCTGCCATGCCTCTGTGTCGGCAACTTTCTTCAGTTCTATCTCTTTGTCTGCAACTTTAATGGTGGGGTTCTCCGCCAAGGCTATCTCTATGGCTTTCTCCAACGTAAGGTCGAGGACAGCTTCCTGAGCTGATGTCACAACGGGCAGAAAGACCAATGAGCAGAGAACAATCTTCTTAAAACTTAATTTGTTCATCTTACTTTTTTAACATAAAAAACATCTACAATTCGTAAACCAAGTGCAAAGATATAGTTTTGTAAGCAATTAATTAAAATAGATTATCCTTATTAATAATAATTAACCATAGAAACTGAATTATGTATAAAGTTTAGACAACAGGCTGTCAATTCAATGAGTATTAGCGAAAAAAAATGAGGACGGCACGGCGCAAGGGATAGAGCCTTGCAACCATGCTGTCCTCATATATAAGGAATAAAGATTAGCCGCCTAAAGTTTCTTCGGAGTGTATATGGCGTTCCACCATGTCTCGTCGCCTTTCAGCCAGCGGTCGAACCACGCTACCATAGAGTTTATCCATTTCGTACGCTTCTCCGGGTCCATAATGCCATGGTTCTCGCCTTCTACGAGTATAAGTCCCGTAGGAACGCCGAGGAGGCGCAGGGCGGTAAACATCTGAATGGACTCTCCCGGTGGCACGTTGGTGTCTGCCGTGCCGTGGGTGAAGAGCAACGGCTTGGTAATCTTGTCGGCGTTGAAAAGCGGGGAGCGGTCGACGAAGAGGTCCTTACGCGTCCAGGGGTAACTGCCGGCAGCGCAGACCTCGCTGTAAGTATATCCCCAATAGCCTTCGCCCCAATAGCTGGTATGGTCGGAGATACCGGCATGTGAGATGCCGCAGGCGAAGGGGTTGTCCTTGGTGAGCATGTACTGGGTCATAAAGCCACCGTAGGACGCTGATACGCAACCAATCTTTCCTGCGTCGACCTGAGGGACATCGAGGGCAAACTGACGGGTGGCGTCTATGATGTCTTGCGCAGGACCTTCACCCATGGTGTTGACATGGCGCGAAGCCCACTCCTGACCGAAGCCGGAGGCACCCGAAGGATTTACCACAAATACGATATATCCCATGGCATTCCAGTAGTGAGCGGGATAATGCGAGCCACCGCCAAAGCGGCGCGACGTAGGAGAGCAGCCGCCATAGTAATGCACGATGACGGGATATTTCTTCGCCGTGTCGAAATGTGGGGGCAGGAAATAGAAACCTGTGACATCGTAACCACGTGAACAGCGGAAACGCCACGGCTTTGCCTCGCCGAGGAGTATGCCGTCATAGAATGTCTCGTTAGGGTCGAAGACGAGTTCCGCACGTGGTTTGCGCGAAGGCTGAAGGACGTTGTACGTACGGTAAGGGACACATGCCGAAGAGCCGGAGACGAGGACGTTGCCGCCACGGGAAGCGACAGAGAGGCTGCCGAGGACTTCCAAAGGCTGGTTGATACGCCGTGAGGCGTAGGTCTTCATGTCAAGACGGTAGAGGCTTACGGAGTCGGCGTTCTGCGCGAGATAATAAACGGCGTTGTCGGCAGGTGAATACTCAATATTCTCGACGCTGGTCTTGTCGTCGGCGGTGACGGGGGTCACGGTGCCGTTGGTGGTGTCCATGACGTAGAGGTAATGGTCGAAGGCGTTAGGGATGCGGCCCTCGGGCAGGCGTTTGCCTATTCCGCCGAAAGCCTCGGCAGAGCCTGTAAAGACAAGACGTCCGGTAGTGCCGGCAAAGATTGCCGAAGATATGAAGCCGTCGTCGTTGACAACCTTCTTGACGCTTTGGTCGGAAAGGTTCATGACATAATATGTCGCGCGTCCGTTAGGGCGCTGCTGCACACTGTCGGTCATGACGGAGAAGAGGATTTGCCGTCCGTCGGAGGATATGTCGTGAAGCGAGACATGATGGTAGGTATAGGTCAAGGGCTGAAGCAAGCCGGTGCGGAAGTCATAACGTGCCAAGGAATAGCGCGAGCGCCAACCCGGCTGGCGGTCGTTGGGGTGTACGATCTCGTAAACGCCTTTCTCTTTCTCAGGACTCTTCTCTTCTACGGTGAGGATAGCAAAGTCTTCTGTCGGAGACACGGCGACATAGCGTGAGGGAAGGTCGCAGGCGAGGAGACTTGCTGCTCCTGTCTGTGGGTCTGTGGCTTTGAGCACGGTCTTGCCCGATACGGTCTCAAGGGTGTAGTATCTGTCACTGCGAGGCATCCATGTGGCGTCGCCAGGAACGTCACGGCGCTCGCCGTTTCTGAGGTTGCAGAGCGTTGTCTTTGACTGTCGCTTATTTGTCTTGTCATACCATACGTAGCCCACCATAGCCCACAGGCCTGAAGGTGAGAGGCTGTTGGAGGTTATGACACGGGTGCCAAGGTTTTCCTCCATGGTGAAGAGACGCTCGCGGGAAGCCACGGCAGAGACATTGCCGCAGGGGATGGTGACGGCAAGACGTGAGGAGTCCGCAACAAATTTAACGTCAAAGACATGACAGCCGGGCTGCAACGCACCCCCGGAGTGTTCCTTGCCGTCGGCAAAGACCTTATACTTCTTTGCACCGGAGACATTGACAGAGAAATTCTTGACATACGACGTAGCGTTGAGCGTGAAGCCCACGACATTCAGCGTGCCTTTCTGAAACTCAGCAGCAGCGAGGTCAAGGCTTTCAGGGGCTGAAGGCGAGGTGAGGCGCAGCGGCAGGTCAATGACTTTCTCGTCAGAGTATTTCTCCTGATTGCTGTTGATACTGTCGAAAACCACGGGAGCCATGACATCAAAAGGTCCGGAGTGTCTTACCTTCGTAATGGTCAGCGTATCGGCTGAAGCCATGCCGCTCACGAGCAGCGTGAAGAGGAAAAGGATTGTTCTCATTGTTCTTGTGCTTTATTACAGTGGGGATTGTCCGAAAATTACGGTGAGACAGATTATATAATAAGGTAAACCATACTATATAATAAGGTACGGCGGATTATATAATAAGGTTAGTGTATTATATGATTCAGCCAACTTGTTCTATAATATCTCCGGCAGCGTGAAGAGACGCTGTGCGTTGGAGCCTTTTATCAGAATGAACATATTCTCGGGGCGGTGGGCGAGAATGGCCTCACGCACTTCTTCGACAGAAGGGAACTGACGGAAGGGATGGTCCACCGCAGCGAAGCCTTCGCCGACAAGCCACACGTCGCTGACCTGCATGTCGCCTATCATGGCGACAATCTTCTCATGCTCTTCCTGCGACACGTCGCCAAGCTCTTTCATGCTGCCGAGTATGAGCATCTTGCGTTCTGCACGTATGGCAGAGAAATTGCGCAATGCGGCAGCCATGGAGGTGGGGTTGGCGTTGTATGCGTCCACGACAAGGTGGTTGTGAGGCGTCACGGTGAGCTGCGAACGGTTGTTGGAAGGGACGTAATCAGACAAGGCAGAGCAGACATCTTCTTCCCCAACGCCGAAGGTGAGGCCTATGGCGGCTGCGGCGAGCATGTTATATATGTTATAGTCACCGATGAGATGGGTTGTCACGTTATGTTCCACCCCTTCGCGCGTCTTCCAGGAGAAGGAAAGATACGGTGCACATTCGGTCACGGTGCCTGTGACAAAGTTGTCGGGCGACGGCTCTGTGCCGTAGCGTATGAGGTTCAGCCCGTCGGCAATGGCAAGGAGATGCTCGTTGCCGGAATGTATGAATACTGTGGCATGACGCGGGCGCAGGAAGTCGTACAGCTCGCCCTTTGTCTTCACCACGCCTTCAAAACTTCCGAAGCCTCCGAGGTGTGCCCGTCCAACGTTCGTGATGATGCCGCAGTCAGGCTCGACAATGTCTGTGAGGGTCTTTATCTCACCGGGATGGTTTGCTCCCATCTCTATTACGGCAACCTCATGCTCTGCGGTAAGGCGTAGGAGGGTCTTCGGCACACCGATATGGTTATTGAAATTGCCTTGTGTGTAAAGGACGTTATATTTCTTCTCCAGAACGGCTGCGATGAGCTCCTTCGTGGTCGTCTTGCCGTTAGTTCCCGTTACGCCGATAATCTTTGTACCCAACTGCTTGCGGTGGTAGTGGGCAAGCGACTGTAACGTAGTGAGCACATCGTCGACAACGATAAGGCGGCTGTCGGCAGCACCGTCACACAACTCGTCGACGACAGCATAACAGCAGCCTTGATCCAAAGCCTGACGGGCAAAGAGATTGCCGTTGAACGACGCACCTTTCAGTGCGAAGAAGATACTGCCTTCCGGGCATTCGCGTGTGTCGGTGGTAATTACGGGATGCTGGCGGAAGATTTCATACAACTCTGTTATTTCCATTTTTCTTTCTCTCCCCCTCAAAGTATTAAGAACCAAATTATCCAAAAAGACTAATTCCTTGCAAAATTAAGAATTATTTTCTAATAATATCACGCTTTGTCATAAAAAAATGCTAATTTTGCACCTATTAGTGCATTTTATTGCAATGAACCACAACCAACCGGATAATGAACTACGAACTGAATATAAATAACGGTGTCTGGAGAATAACCCAACCGGAAGTGATGGGAATACTGAACTGCACACCGGATTCTTTCTTCTCGGCCTCAAGGAAACAGACGGAGAAGGAGATAGCAGAACAAGCTTGCAGGATAATAAGCGAAGGGGGAAAGATAATTGATGTGGGAGGAATGTCGACACGTCCTGGAGGACTTTTCGTCGACGAGGAGGAGGAACGCCGCAGGCTGTCCTTCGCCTTGGCGATAGTAAGGAGAGAATGTCCGGAGGCTATACTCTCCGTAGACACCTTCCGTCCACAGATAGCCCGCATGGCTGTTGAGGAGTATGGAGCGGACATAATAAACGATGTCAGCGAAGGCGGCGTGACGACACTGGAGGGCGTAAGAAACACCGAAGGGGGAAACATCTTCGCTGAGGCGGCACGCCTGAAGGCAGTATATCTCCTCATGTCTGTTCAGCCTACGCTCTCCGCCACGCTGAAGGTCTTCAAAGAGAAGACGGAGGAGCTGAGGCGTTATGGTGTAAGCGACATAATCCTTGACCCGGGCTACGGCTTCGGAAAGGACATAGAGCAGAACTACGGCATTCTTGCGCAGCAACAAGCCATAGCCGACGTTTTCCCCACCATGCCCGTGCTCGCCGGAGTGTCGAGGAAACGTATGATACGGCAGCTCCTTGACACCACTCCCGAGGAGGCTCTCAACGGCACTACGGCGGTGCATGTCCTCGCACTCTGCCAAGGCGCAGCGATACTACGCGCCCACGATGTTCGCGAGGCGGTAGAGGCGGTAAGAATATACCGCGCATATATTTCCGGCGGGCAATGACGCTTCACGCCATAAGAGAGTAAAATAACTGTGGGTGACGCATTGCCTGTGGAGAATAACAGAACCCACCTTAACGACAAATAATAACGCTCTTTCATGTTCATAACAATATCGGCAAAAGATATCATTGACATTTTTCTCGTAGCACTGCTGCTGTATTATATCTTCCGGCTGATGCGCGAGTCACGTTCGCTGAATGTCTTCATAGGCATCATGGTGTTCATAGTAATCTGGCTCTTCGTGAGTCAGGTGCTTGAGATGCGTCTGCTCGGTAGCATTCTCGACAAGCTAGTCTCTGTTGGAGTTCTTGCCATAATAGTGCTGTTCCAAGAGGAGATCAGGAAGTTCCTGTACTCTCTCGGCGCACACCAGCGCGTCTCGAACGCCCTAAGGCTCTTCGGCTCGAAACACAAGAGCGAGCACGCCGACAAGAAAAGCATCATGCCTATCGTAATGGCGTGTATGAACATGGCGAGACAGAAATCGGGAGCCTTGATAGTGATAGAACGCATGGCACCGCTCGACGACATAGTGTCTACGGGCGACCTTATTGACGCCAACATCAACCAGCTGCTTATAGAAAACATCTTTTTCAAGAACTCACCGCTGCACGACGGAGCAATGATCATACGCAAGCAGAGGATTTGTGCGGCAGGATGTATCCTGCCCGTCGCCCACGACCAGGACATTCCTAAAGAGTTAGGACTGAGACACCGTGCGGCTCTCGGCATCTCGCAGGCCTCCGACGCCATAGCGATAGTATGCTCTGAGGAGACGGGACGCATATCTGTAGCCATAAAGGGTGTGTTCCAACTGAGACTGTCGGCAGAAAAACTGGAGTCGCTGCTGACAGAAGAGTTATTCGTAAATACGACAAGCAACAAATAAAATGAAGAAATACCGCATACGCTGGGACCGTATAGCTATGCTCCTCGCCGCCGTTGCGGCGTTTTGCATGGCTGTGTACTATATTATAATAGGTATAATGTCTCTCTTCTCATGGATAGCCTCCTTCTTCGGCGGCATGACATGGTGTCCAGAAGAGAAGGAAAGGAAAGAGACACCAAAGCATATCACACAGGAGCAAAGAGACGAGGCACTGCACATGAAGGAACGCATAGACAGCTTCATGGCTCTCCCTACACGCCTGGAAAAAGAGAAAATATCCATTTCGATATACGACCTCACCACACAGCAGTATATATACGCATACCAGCAGGACAAGCTCTTCCCGCCGGCATCGTGCATGAAGATACCTACCGCCGTAGCTGCCCTCAAGACTCTGGGCGTAAACCACAGGCTCACGGAGTCGTTGCAGATAAGGGGAGAGATTGTAAACGACACCCTTTTCGGCAACCTGCTCCTGAGGGCTGACGCCGACCCGCTCCTCATCTCGCTCGATGCGCTGACGGCAAAGGCAAGACAGGAAGGCATAAAGCATATCAAGGGAAATATCTACCTAAACCTCGCACACAGAGACAGGCTGACAGCACACCCTTCAGCAAAGACGTGGGACATACCGTTCAACAAGACACCACTTCTGCTGAAAGGGGAGAACGTGGTGAGGAGAAACCTTATGGCGTCACTGCACAGAGCCGGCATAACATACCGACACGACGCCACGCAGAAGCCCAACGGAAAATACCGCTGCATAGCAGCGTCGGCACACCGCATGACAGACGCCATGATACCCATGATGAGAAACAGTTCGAACATCATGGCAGAGACAATACTCTATAACCTCGACCATAAGCAAGGCAGACTGAAAGACAACATGACGAACTACGCCATACGTCATGGGCATGAGGACTTCTGGAGAACGGTCTTCGCAGCAGACACTACATATAACATGGATGCCTTCATCTTCAACGACGGCAGCGGCCTGTCGCCCGACAACCGTCTTTCAGCACGCATGCTTACCGACATGCTTCGCTATACTTACTCCGAGAAGGCTGTCTACGACTACCTCGTAGGCTATGCCTTGGCATCGCCGTCAGGCGAGCGGCGCGGCTCCTTGCTTACGCGCCTGTCTCACCCTGACTACCGCAACAGGATATTCTGCAAGACAGGCACCATGACGACACGCGGTGTCTCTTCCATTGCCGGGTACCTTGAGGGCAGCGATGGCCACTGGTATATCTTCACCATTATGAACGACGACTCTCCCGTTGCAGAAGCGAGGATATATCAAGACAAACTGCTTAAGATGATGATGAAAAAGAAGCAATAGGATGTGGCAGGGCGTAACTTATCATCTATTGAAGTCATAAGTTATCATAAAAATAATCACAAGTTATGATTGAGAAAATCATAGCTTGTGTTTCTAAAAAGCACTGCTTGTGTTTCTAAAAAGCACTGCTTGTGTTTTTGGAAAGCTCCGCTTATCTCTGCGTATAGCATAAAAAATAAGATATATATCAAGAACTCCTGCAGTCATTCCGCAACAGATATTGCCCATAACGAAGAAGCCGTTTACACGTATTTCCATTTCAAATCTACGTGTAAACGGCTGTTAGTATTCTGTGTTTTTATTTCATGCGTACGCCAATCATAAAGCCTATGCCCCAACACCGTGATGCCTCATCCCGCGCATAGCATTGCCTTATGTCTGTCAGCCTTTCTTCTTTTCAGTTTTCTTTTTTCCACATTGCTGGCTGTTTCTCTCCCAGAACACTCCGTCGGAATATCCCTGTATGGAGTTGTCGGCATCGGCGAGGAGTAGTCTTTTCGCCGTCCAGAGACAATACGTGTCGTTCCATTCTATTGCCGTAAAATGTCTTCCGAGCTTCTTCGCCACGACGGCAGCCGTTCCGCTTCCTGCAAACGGGTCGAGGATGCGGTCGCCGGGTTTCGACGATGCGAGTATTAGCTTTGCATAAAGCTTCTCCGGCTTCTGCGTAGGGTGGTCGGTATTCTCGGGCATAGACCAAAAGGGTATGCTGATGTCGTCCCAGAAATTCGAGGGATAAGTCATGCGGTATTTCCCGTCGTCAGAAGCCTGCCAGTCTTTCGGCATTCCGTCCACGGTGTACGGCGCCAGTACCTTCCTCTTCATCTTCACCGCTTCGACATCGAAAAAATAATTGCGGGGATCGTTGACAGCAAACCATATGTCCTCCATGGCGTTCTTCCAGTTTCTCTGCGCTCCACGCCCTTTCTCTCTCTGCCATGTTATGCGGTTCAGGACTGTCAGCCTGCTGCTGACTACTCTGAGCATCACCGCCGACGAACGCCAGTCGCCGCACATATACAACGTGCCATGCGGAGCGAGCTTCCGGCACACGGTGTCAAACCACGACAGGAGATAGCGCTCGTAGTCCTCGTCAGGGACAGCATGGAAGGTCTTTCCATGAAAATTGCGAGACAGATTATAGGGTGGGTCGAGAATAATGAGGTCATAATAGCTGTCGGGCAACCTCTCCAAGCATTTCGCCATATCGCCACAGACAACCTTGTCGTCGCAACTGTCTGGAGCAAGGGCATCGGCAGAAAGGACATACTGCTGCAGCAGCTGCCTCTCGTCATCTCCTATAGTCAATGTGCGGTTGTTCTTTGCTTTAACCATATTTGCAGCTTTGAAAGAAAAATACTACGCTCTGCGAGAGAAAATCATTCTCCTGCCACCTAAATATTTGGCGGAATTAAGTACACACTTAACTCCGCCAAAAGTCTTTCATACCTCACGCCTTGCGTCATAGGACAGGAGTCTTACCGCCCTACCCTACCTGCTTCCGGCTTTTCCGAGGTAAGTCATTATGTATCTCAAAGCAAGTGATAATGACTGTCGCTACAGACCTGTCAGCTTACTTTATGAGAGCCATGGTGTCAGAAGCAATCATAAGCTCCTCGTCGGTAGGTATCACAACAACCTTGACCTTTGAGTCAGGAGTAGAGATGACAGCCTCCTCACCACGTATCGTAGCGTTCTTAGCCTTGTCGAGCTTTATGCCCATGAACTCAAGACCCTCGCAGGCAGCCTCACGCATGCAAACCTGGTTCTCGCCTACTCCGGCAGTGAACACGAGGACGTCAATGCCCTCCATTGCAGCAGCGTATGCTCCGATATATTTCTTGATACGGTAGAAATAAGAGTCCTGTGCGGCTATGGCCTTCTCGTCGCCCGCCTTGGCAGCGTTCTCTATGTCGCGCATGTCACTTGACAGCCCTGTCAGTCCAGCAATGCCCGACTTCTTGTTCAGAAGGTTTGATATGCCGTCGGCGTCAAGTCCAAGCTTCTTCTGTATGTAAGCCACAGCGCCAGCATCGATGTCGCCGGAGCGTGTACCCATCATGACACCCTCAAGCGGAGTGAGGCCCATTGTGGTGTCTATACACTTTCCGTCTACGACAGCCGCGAGCGAGCCACCGTTGCCGATATGTGCGGTAATGACCTTAGAGCCTTCCACCGGCATTCCGAGGAATTCCAGAGCGCGTGCGGAGACATAACGGTGTGACGTGCCGTGGAAACCGTAACGACGCACGCCGTATTTCTCATAAAGCTCGTAAGGAACGGCATAAAGGTATGCACGTGCCGGCATTGTCTGATGGAATGCTGTATCGAAGACACCTACCTGAGGCAGCCCCGGCATAAGCTCCGTCACGGCATCAACGCCCTTGAGGTTTGCCGGATTATGAAGCGGAGCGAGGTCGCTGCACTCCTTGAAAGCCTCAATGACCTCGGGAGTGATGACAACAGACTTTGCAAACTTCTCTCCTCCGTGTACCATGCGGTGACCTACAGCGTCAATCTCGTCAAGAGACTTTATGACACCAATCTCTGGGTCGGTAAGCAGAGAGAAAATGAACTTCACGCCCTCTGTATGCTCCGGTATGTCGTGCATGATCTGCTTCTTCTCCCCATTGGAGAGCTTCACCTTTACGAAGGCGTTGTCAAGCCCTACACGCTCAGCGCCACCAGATGTCATAACGGAATTGTCGTCCATATTGTACAGTGCGTACTTTATTGATGACGAACCACAGTTTAATACGAGTATTTTCATGTTTTATATTATTATATGAAGAGTCACAACAGATTATTTCTTGGCATCCATAGCCTGGCAGGCTGTTATAGCCACAAGATTTACGATATCCTCAACGGAGCAACCGCGTGAAAGGTCGTTGACAGGACGTGCTATACCCTGAAGGATTGGTCCGAGGGCCGTGGCGTTTCCAAGACGCTGAACGAGCTTATAGCTTATATTGCCTACCTCAAGGTTAGGGAATACGAGAACGTTAGCCTTTCCTGCTATTTCCGAGCCAGGAGCCTTCTTGCTTCCAACAGAAGGAACGAGTGCTGCGTCAGCCTGGAGCTCTCCGTCAATCTGTACCGTAGGGTCCAGCTCTTTTGCTACTCGTGTAGCCTCAACGACTTTGTCGACTACCTCATGCTTTGCGCTTCCCTTTGTTGAGAACGAGCACATTGCCACGCGTGGCTCTGCAAAGCCTGCCACCGAGCGTGCTGTCTGTGCTGTACAAACAGCAATCTGGCCGAGCTGGTTAGCGTCTGGCATAGGAGTTACTGCTACGTCGGCAAATACGAGCACGCCGTTCTCGCCATACTGTGGTGTCTCGGTAATCATAAGCATTGCTCCGCTGACGGTGGTTATGCCAGGAGCAGTCTTTATGATCTGGAGAGCCGGACGCAGAGTGTCGCCCGTTGTAGAGAGTGCGCCGGAAATCTGTCCGTCAGCACCTTCGGTCTTGATAATCATGCAGCCGAGGTAGAGAGGGTTCTTGACGAGCTCACGAGCCTGTTCAATAGTCATGCCCTTCTTCTTGCGCAGCTCACAGAGCAGCTGTGCGTATTCCTCCGACTTCTCACAGTTCTCCGGGTCTATGAGTGTTGCCTTGTCAAGGTGTGTCAGTCCCTTCTCCTTTGCCAATGCAGCAACCTTCTCCGGGTTGCCGATAAGGATGAGGTCTGCTATGCCATCCTCAAGCACTTTGTCTGCTGCTACAAGTGTACGCTCCTCTTCTGCTTCCGGGAGCACAATGCGCTGTTTGTTCGCCTTAGCGCGCGCAATGATTTGTTCTACTAATCCCATAGTGTTTTCTTTATTGTTTTGTATGTACGATTTAAGTTAGATAATCATTAGTTTTTCGTAATAAATTCAAACTTAGCACAAAAGTACATAAAAAAAACAAAACTCCAAAAGGTATTCACTTTTTTTATACAATTAAAGTGATAAAGGGTGAAAAAAGACCTTTCTCATGCGGGGCGAAGCAAATAAAGGACTCTTTTTATTTGAGAAACCGATTTTTTGCATTACCTTTGCAGGGGAATTAAGGTTTACAATCACATTTTTACTGACTATACATATCACATATTTACTAACTATATATATCACATACACTATTCATGAAACCAAGAAGGACATCAGGGCTTCGCGCCCTAACAACGGCACGGGGAGGGCATTCCCGCGCCAGCAGCAACGCCATTCTTAAGGCGTGCTTGTTACTGCTTACGCTTGCGGTGGGCGGCGGGGCGGCCTCAGCCGATAGCGGACACGACCTGTGGCTCAGAATGAAGAAGAGCGACAGGGAGCCGAAGGTGACACCCGCCAAGACGTTGGAGAAGTCTGCCGTAGTGAAAACGGCGGTTAAGGAACTGAAGGAATACTGGCATGGCGGAGACATAACCATGGAGACGCACTGCGGCAAACCTGCCTGCCAAGACAAGAGGACGGAAAGCAGAGACAAGGGGAAAGCCCTACTCAACAGCGACGACGGCTACTCCATAACGCGGAGAGAGGACGGCACGGTGGGCATAACGGCATCCAACGACCGCGGACTGCTCTACGGCGCATACGCTTTGCTGAGGATGCAGCAGACGGGCAAAGAGCTTGCTGCCGGGGAGGAGCTGTCCTCACACCCTTCGGCATCGCTGCGCATACTGAACCATTGGGACAACCCTGACGGCACGATAGAGCGCGGATATTCCGGGCACAGCATATTCTGGAAACCCGGAAGCACGGCGGACATAAGCATAATAAAGGAATATGGAAGGGCTAACGCGTCGATAGGCATAAACGCTACGGTGCTGAACAACGTCAACGCCAAACCCGCCATGCTGGGCAAGGAGAAACTAAGGGAGACACAACGCATAGCCGACGCACTGCGGCCGTACGGCATACGCGTATTCCTCGCCGTGAACTTCGCCTCGCCAAAGGCTTTAGGCAAACTGCCTACCGCCGACCCTCTGGACCCTGCGGTAAGGAAGTGGTGGCAGAGGAAAGCGGAGGAGATATACCGCATGATACCCGACTTCGGTGGCTTCCTCGTAAAAGCAAACTCTGAGGGCGAGCCGGGACCTATGGACTATGGGCGCTCACACGCCGAAGGTGCGAACATGCTGGCGAAGGCTTTGAAACCTTTCGGAGGCATAGTGATGTGGAGGGCGTTCGTATATTCACCGCAAGGCGGCGACCGTGCATCGCAGGCTTATAACGAGTTCGTGCCTCTCGACGGCTCGTTCGACGACAACGTCGTTCTCCAGATAAAGAACGGTCCTATAGACTTCCAGCCCCGCGAGCCTGTCTCTCCGGCGTTCTTCGGCATGAAGCGTACGGACATCATGCCGGAGTTTCAGATTACGCAGGAATATACCGGCGAGAGCATACACACATGTTTCCTCGCCTCAATGTGGCGGGAGTTCTTAGATGTCATGAAGCTCAACGCCGTGGGCTTCGACGCTATTGCGGCAGTTGCCAACATCGGCGACAGCAGGAACTGGTGCGGCTCGGACATGGCACAGGCAAACTGGTATGCTTTCGGGCGCATGGCGTGGGATGCGTCGCTGACTCCCAAGGCGATAGCCGAGGAGTGGCTGAAACAGACATACTCCACGGAGAAACCTTTCGTAGAGGCTGTGTCACGCCTGCTGTGTCTTTCGCATGAGGCAACGGTAAGGTATATGATGCCGCTCGGGCTGCATCACATCTTTGCCGGAGGCCATCACTACGGCCCTGAGCCATGGTGCGACCCTGAGGGCTGGCGCGAAGACTGGAAACCGAAGTATTATCACCGCGCCGACACCTGCGGCATAGGCTTCAACCGTACCGACGGCAGGGACGGCTCGCAAAACACGCTCCAATACCCCGACTCTCTATACTATATATATAATAAGGTGGAGACGTGTCCCGAGCAACTGCTGCTATGGTTCCACCACGTGCCGTGGACACACCGCATGCACTCGGGCGAGACGCTTTGGGAGGCTTTATGCCACACCTACGACCAGGGCGTGCGCGAGGCAGAGGCTTTCTCCACTGTCTGGAAAGCCATGAGGCACTATGTCGATGCTGAACGCCACGAGGCACAGCAGAAACTCTTCGACCGCCAGGCGAAAGACGCATGGTGGTGGCGTGACGCCTGCCTGCTATACTTCCAGCAGTTCTCGCGCCAGCCCCTTCCTCTCGACTGCCCCAAGCCACGTCATTCGCTCACCGACCTTATGAGCTATAAGCTCGTCATGGACAACTATACCACGGCAGACATAGACAAACTGCCGTAACGACACAGGGAAAGATTAAGGAAACCACGCTCTTTCGTATTGTTTACGCCGTGTACACACATAGCGTAAACAATACGAAAAGTATGTTTCGGGCTGTTTTTTAACATGCCGCCAAACTTGACTTTATTTAGCAAAACATAATACTATTTTATCCAAACAGTCGATTTCTCACCTCTTTATTCTTTAGACTTGAGAAATATAATTAACTTTGCAACTGCTACACAGCGACACGCAGTGAAGCCAACAGCAGCGGCTCGGCTCACCACGTCACGCCACACATGCAGTACAGGTGGACATATTTCCACCCTTGTCACATCCGACCATATCACTCTTCGGAAACATTTACTAACTTCATAGAATCACTACATTTATTATCTAATGGCAAACGACACAAAAGGCTTTTACAAGCTATCTTGGCTGCAGCGTATAGGATTCGGCTCAGGAGACCTGGCACAGAATCTGATATATCAGACGATATGTATGTACCTGCTTTTCTTCTACACGGACATCTACGGACTCGACGCCGGCGACGCCGCTACAATGTTCCTCGTTGTACGTCTCATTGATGTGCTTTGGGATCCTCTCGTAGGAACATACGTCGACAAGCACAACCCCCGATGGGGCAAATACCGTTCGTACCTCGTCTTCGCCGGAATACCGCTGACAGGACTGGCGATACTATGCTTCTGGAACGGCTTCAGCGGCTCGCTGCTCTACGCCTACGTGACATACGTGGGACTTTCCATGCTTTATACGCTCATCAACGTGCCTTACGGGGCATTGAACTCCTCACTGACACGCGACACTGACGAGATAACGATACTCACCTCAGTGAGAATGTTCATGGCAAACGTAGGAGGACTGGCTGTCAGCGCAGGAGTGCCAATACTCGTGGCCATACTCGCAGCGCCGGAAGGCAACCTGCCAATAGAGATGGCGCTCTTCATGGGGCTCGGCTCCCTGCCGTCGTTTATCTTCATGCCTCTCGTGCCTGCCATAAAGCGTAAGATAGGCAAGAAGAACATGTTCTACGTATTCCTGTCTGTCGCTATAGTGGGTATGGCAATGCTGTACGTCATAAGCAAGGTGGGTACGATACAGGAGAACATCATACTCGTGTACATTGCGCAGTTCATAAAGTCTACGGGCGTCATTGTTGCAACAGGATATATGTGGGCACTGATACCGGAGGTAATATCCTACTCGGAATACACTACGGGGAAGCGCATCGCGGGAATAGTAAACGCACTGACGGGAATATTCTACAAGGCGGGAATGGCGCTGGGAGGCGTAGTGCCGGGAGCGATACTGAAATGGACGGAATACCAGCCGGCGTCGGGCGGCGACAGCACGTTGCCTAAAGACTCTGACGCATGGTTCTACACTATGCTCATATACGCCGTAGTAGGCCTCGCACTGCTGCTCTTCTGCTTCTCGCAGACGAAGGAGCGCGTGGTAATGGACGAGAGCGAGACGAAGAACGTGAAGGTCAGCGACCTATGGATGGAGTTCTTCCACAACCGTCCGCTGCGCGTAGTGGCACTGTTCTTTATCACGGCGTTCGCCATGATGTCGGTAGGCAATGCTGCCGGAGCGTATTTCATGAACAACCTGGAGGCGCAGGCTCCGCTGGCTCAGGAGGGCATCAGATGGCTCGTATGTATCATACCGGCTATACTCCTCGCCGTGGCGATGTTCATCATTTCACGCTACGAGCTGACAGATGAGAAAATAGACTTTATTAACCGAGAAATAGAAAAACGTGATGAATAAAAGGAACATACTGGCTACAACCGTAGCAATGCTCGCCATGACATCGTGCGCACAGCATGAGAAAGTGCTGCACGAGTGCTTCCCCTTCACCATCGGCGCAGCAATAAACGTCACCATGCAGTCGGGAGGCGACAGTCTCTCAGACAGCATAGTACGCAAGCACTATAACAGCATCGTGGCTGAGGACTGCATGAAATGTGAAAACATACACCCGGAGAAAGACAAGTTCTTCTGGGACGAGGCGGACGCTTTCGTGGCGTACGGCGAGACAAACAACATGGAGATTATAGGACACTGCCTCATATGGCACTCACAATGCGCACCGTGGTTTGCTGTAGGCGAAAACGACAGCCTCGTGACTGCCGACGAACTGAGAGAGCGCATGCGTGAGCACATTCACACCATAGTAAGCCGCTACAAAGGGCGCATAAAGGGCTGGGATGTGGTGAACGAAATGGTGGAGGACGACGGAAGCTTCCGCAACTCGTTCTTCTATCAGGTGCTCGGAGAGGAATACATTTACCTCGCACTGCAATACGCCCACGAGGCAGACCCCGACGCCATGCTCTTCCTCAATGACTACAACATGTTCAAAGAGGGAAAACGTAAGGCATACCTGAACATAATAAAAGAGGCGCAACGCCGAGGGCTGCGTCTCGACGCAATAGGCATGCAGTGCCACTACGGCATGGACTTCCCGGAATGGCAGGACTTCGAGGCAAGCCTGAAGGCGTTCAGCGAGAGCGGCGTGAAGGTGATGTTCACTGAGGTGGACATGAACATACTCTCTACTATCGTACAGGGAGCTAACGTCAGCGACAAAACGGAGTACGACGAAAAGATGAACCCATACGTTGACGGCGTGCCAGCCGACGTCGACCAGATGTGGAACACACGAATGGCGACATTCTTCTCTATCGTGGAGAAATACAGCGGAAGCGTGATCAGAATGACTTCATGGGGCGTGACAGACAAAGACTCATGGCTGAACAACTGGCCTATGAAGGGACGGACAAACTACCCGCTGTGGTTCGACCGCAAAGGGAAGATGAAACCTTTCCTCGTAAAGATAATGGAGGAAAAGCAGAAGAAATAAACCATCACCGAAAGAATAACATATAAAAAAACATATCACTATCATCATGGAAGGAAAACATTATCTTATCCCTAACGACTACATGGCTGACCCTTCAGTACATGTATGGAACGACAAGCTTTACATCTATCCCTCTCACGACTGGGAGTCAGGAATACCGGAGAACGACAACGGCGACCATTTCAACATGAAGGACTATCACGTCTTCTCTACCGACGACATCGAGGCGTTCCCGGAGAAACCGCTGACAGACCACGGCGTGGTGCTCACGACAGAAGACATCCCTTGGGCGGGAAGACAGCTCTGGGACTGTGACGTGCAGGAGAAAGACGGAAAATACTACATGTATTTCCCTCTGAAAGACCGTAACGACATCTTCCGCTTCGGAGTGGCTGTTGCAGACAAGCCGGAAGGACCGTTCATACCACAGCCTGCCCCCATGAAGGGCTCGTACTCCATAGACGTGGCGGTATTCAAAGACGACGACGGAAAGTATTACTTCTATTTCGGAGGAATATGGGGAGGACAGCTCCAGAGATATAAAGACAACAAAGCACTGGAGAACGCTCACCTGCCGGAAGGCGACGAGCCGGCTCTGCCCTCTCGCGTGGCAAGGCTGAGCGACGACATGCTGGAGTTTGACGAAGAACCCAAGCCGGTCATAATACTCGACAAAGATGGCAACCCGCTGAAAGCAAACGACCCGCACCGCTTCTTCGAAGCAAGCTGGATGCACAAATACAATGGTAAATACTACCTCTCATACTCTACCGGCGATACGCACTTTATATGCTACGCCACTGCCGACAATCCTTATGGACCGTTCACATACCAGGGCGTCGTACTCACTCCGGTGAAGGCTGGTTGGACAACACACCACTGCATCGTAGAGTTCAAGGGAAAATGGTATCTCTTCCACCACGACTCCGTACCGTCAGGAAAGACGTGGCTACGCTCGCTGAAGGTATGCGAGTTGCACTATAACCCGGACGGAACGATACAGACAATAGAGGGATAGAAGAAAATTTTCTTTACAGAAAAATAAATGAACCTCTTACCATCAAGGTATGCTGCCTCTTTGGCGGCATACCTTCTTTTTTGCCATTATCACAACAACCTTATTTCCTTTCTCTCCATAGCTTCTGTATGTCCTCGTTGTCAGCACATGCTTTTCCTCTCCATGCTTTTAGTCGGGAAACCGCATTTCTTACCCCCAAAATCTTTATGCCTATAAAAATATTTTTCTATGCCTATAAAAAAATATTTCTATGCCTATAAAAAATTATTTTGATAGCCATAGAGATTTCCGTGCTTGCGGAATGCCGTCAATCGCGTTTCTGCAGTACGAAACAAATGTCAAGGGGAGGAAACGAAACGAAGATACGCAAGAGATATTATTGCCGTTCTCAAAACCACTTAAGAAAACAGCAAGGCAAATGGTAGGCGATATAATAACAAAAAAAAGTTAATAAGATATTGTTGTTTGAAGAAAAAGCCGTACCTTTGCATCAGTTCTTTTCTGAAGCACAGCACACCTGTGCAATAAGATGACTCTTCATGACGCAACATGCTTGCGGACAACCAGGACAAAGCGTATGGCCTAAGGCGGCAAAGTTACCAAGATGAGTTCCGCCTTTGAGTACAGAATTTGGAAAGGAAAGAAGAGAAGAGAACAGCTATATTGGAAAAGCGTTTATCTGCGCTTTGTTTCTTGACTGCATGAAATTCTCGCAAAATTCTCAGCTAAAGTCAGGACAAGGCAATGGTAAGTGCTCAACGTGTGATTATATGAAGATAGCACGTCAAGAGGGTTTGCTGTATCATGCAGTGAACCCAAGTTGCGTGTATTTCCTTTAATTACAGCGTGGGTTCTTGCTATTGCTCGTTCTACTTTAGCGGGCAATGCGAGAAGCCTCATGCAGAAGAACGAGCTTTAAGCGTTAGATTTCCCCACGCTTTTTTTGTAGCCAATTATATACACTGCTAAGGAAAGCAAACAAAAGGAAATACAATTATTTATGGGAAGAAACATCATCAGCAAGCTGTTCTGGAAAACTGCTCCACAGAAAAGCACTTACAATGCGAAGTATGATTTCGAAGCCGACGGAATATATTACAACATCATATCTATAGATGATATGACATGTAAGGTAACGTTGGGAGAGGTACCGTATACGGGAATGGTCGTCATTCCTCAAGAGGTAAAATATCAAGACAAGACTTTCAACGTAACGGACATAAGCAACACATTCGCGCACAACAGGAAGATAACGGGAATAGTGCTGCCGAACACGATAACAAGGCTAAAGCTGTTCTGCTTCGTGGGGTGCTACAGTCTTGACGAGGTGAAAATAGCCGACGGAGACAAGCCGCTGGTAATGGAGAATGACGCTTTCTGCAACGCACCGTTGCAGAAACTGCATATAGGACGCGACATTGCGTACACCGACAGGGAGGCTTCCGACAGCCAGTTTTCCGGCTCACTGCTTTCCACAGTGACCATGGGTGAAGGGGTGACGGCACTGAACAATGCGATGTTCAAAAACTGCACATATCTTTCGTCGGTAACGTTGCCAAGGGGGCTGAAGAAAATAGGACGGAGTGCCTTCAAAGGTTGCAAAAGCCTTCCTGAACTGGATATACCCGACAACGTTACAGAGATAGAGGATGAGGCATTTGCCAACTGTGAGAAGATGAAGCAAATAACATTCGGCGAGAATCTCTCACGCTTAGGAAGAAACGTTCTGAAGGATTGCACAAGCCTCGACACCATAGTATGCAGATGCCTGCAACCGCCATACATAGACGAGGAGACATTCACAAACCGTGAGTATGTCAAAGCAACGCTGCGCATAAAAAGTGGCATGACAGAAAGATACAAGACAAACGGATATTGGACAAAATTCTGGAAAACAGAAGAGGAATAGTTTTTTCACACACTGAGTATATGAGTCTGTCAAAAATCCAATAAAAAGATAATCGTGACAGCAGATATCATTAAAACTTTAATAGTCTATACCAAGAAAGACATAAGAAAAACAATTTACGCAGCCAAAGACATTTTTTAACAAGCAGATATTGCAGGGACAGGAAAAAAAGCCTATCTTTGCAGTATGCTTGTTTATATCCTATTCTGAAACTTGACAAAACACATGGCACGTAAACTGAAAACAATCGAGATAGACAGGATTTCTGTAGAGGAATATCAGAAGGCGGAAAAGATGCCGCTGGTAGTAATCCTCGACAATGTACGCTCTATGCATAACATCGGGTCGGTATTCCGCACTTGCGACGCATTCCGAGCAGAGGGAGTATTTCTATGCGGAATAACGGCGACACCTCCGCAGAACGAGATACACAAGACGGCACTCGGAGCGGAGGAGAGTGTAGAATGGACGTACTTCAAAGAGACGACAGAAGCGGTGAGGACACTTCAGGAGAAGGGCTACAGGGTGTTCGCCATAGAACAGTGTGAGGGGGCGACGATGCTTCCCGACGACTCATGCTGCCTGGAGGAGGTGAAAGGCTACGGAGTAGTGATGGGAAACGAGGTACACGGCGTGGCGCAGGAGGTGATAGACCGCTGCGACGGATGTCTGGAGATACCACAGCACGGCACGAAGCACTCTATGAACGTCTCGGTGACAGCAGGGATAATAATATGGGAGTACGCCAGAAGGTATTTCTCACGTCAGAAATAAGGCGGACAGGCAAAAAGACTTCATAATGATCTGAATGTCAAGGAAAATACGTCCAATACAATGATTGTGAAAATATTTTTTGTACACCAACATAAAAGAATACTATACTATGAGAACAAGAAGAAACCTGACAATGATAATCTGCTGGTGGGCTATGACAATAGCGTGGGCGCAGATGCCGGAAAGAAATGCGGAGAATGTCAGGAAATACAGTGAGATATGCCGTAAGAACATATACAAGGACATGAAGGGAATGTACCGCGAGGCAGGGCAGTCTCTGCCTTTCCCGTTTCTCGCACCGGGCAGCAACCAATATCTCGACATGTTGTGGGACTGGGACTCATGGCTCAGCAACGTGGCGTTAAGACAGATATTACTCGAACACGGAGGGGAGAAAGACAGTAAGGAGGCACTGAGGTATGAACAGGGATGCGTGCTGAACGCACTGCACTATGGAGGCATGGAGGGATGGATACCTATATGGATTGAGCGTAACGCACCAAGCAGGGAGGAGATGATGAAGACAAGAAACCCATGGAAGAGCAATATGCACAAGCCGACACTGGCTCAGCATGCAGCATTTATAGCGAGGAACATGGGCGGTGACGCGGAATGGCTGCGTGAGGATTTCTATAAGCTGCAGGCTTTCGTCTCGATGTACCTTAACTGGCACAGGCATGAAGCAACAGGACTGATGTACTGGCAGACGGACGAGGCAATAGGGGTGGACAACGACCCGAGCACATTCTACAGGCCTCATGGCAGTTCAGGATCGATATTCCTAAACGCACTGATGTACCGTGAACTGCTGGCGACGGAATATCTCGCACAGTGTCTTGGAATGGGCGAGATAGCAAAGGAATACCACAACGAGGCGGAGAAGATAAAGGAGAAAGTCAGGGAGCATTGCTGGGACCAGAGAGACCGGTTCTACTATAGCGTAGACCTGAACCTGTTGCCGAGGAAAAGACCGGAGACGGAGGGTGTGAAACCGGGAGAACTGTTCCTGCATGTCGGACAGCCCAGGACATACGACTGCCTGATACAACGGCTCAGCGTATGGAGCGGATTCATGGCGATGTGGGCAGGAATAGCCACGGAGACTCAGGCATGCGACATGGTGGAGAGGCATTACCACGACAAGACGTCGTTCAACGCACCGGCAGGAATAAGGACGCTATCGCCGTTGGAGAAGATGTACGACCTCAGAGCAAGCGGAAATCCTTCGTCATGGCAGGGACCGATATGGATAAACGTCAACTACCTCGTCTTCCGAGGACTGGTAAGGTACGGATATAACGACGAAGCAAGGGAACTGGCAGAAAAGACGGTGCTGCTCCTCGGACGTGACTACGAACGCTTCGGAGCACTCCACGAATACTACCTCCCGGAAAACGGAGAGCCGGTGCTGAACAAAGGTTTCCAAAACTGGAACCTCCTGGTCTTGAACATGATAGCATGGCTGGAAGGCAAGAAGGTCGTAGAGGAATACTGATAAACAGCAACGGAAAAAAACAGAAGGGGATTTGAACTTTATTTCATTTTCACATATAATACATCTACTAACTAAATATCAAGACATGTCAATCAAAAAAATCTACAAGGCAGCTATAATAGCATTATTCATGACAGCCTGGCCTGCTTGCGTCATGGGAAAAGACGCGGCAGCGACAGAAAAGGAACAGGGAGGACTACACATGCCGGCAATATTCGGCGACGGCATGGTGATACAACGTGACGCGGAGATAAACATCTGGGGATGGGCACGGAAAGGAGAAAAAGTGACAGTGACACTGAACGGCAGGAAGGCGACGGCAAAAGCCGACAAGCTGGGGGCGTGGAGCGTAAAGATGAAAAGCATGGAGGCTGGAGGACCGTACACGCTGCACATTAAGGGAAAGACGGAAGAGAAAAGGATTGAGGATGTCATGCTTGGAGACGTATTCCTATTCTCCGGGCAGTCAAATCAGGAACTGATGATATACAGATGTCTCGATGACAAAAAAGTGGCTGAGGCTGTAGAAGGATACAGCAACGACATGGTGAGAATAATGAAACTGCCACACCAATACAACTACGTAAAGCCACAAGACGACTGCATCGGCGCATCATGGAAGAAAGTGTCGCCCGAGACAGTGGGAAACATGGCGGCTGTAAGCTGTCTAACGGCAATGGAACTGCAGAAACATGCAGGAGTGGCGGTAGGCATAATAAACTCTTCCGTAGGAGGAACAGGGGTGGAGTGTTGGATGTCGCAGGAAAACCTGAAACGCTTCGCAGAATTCAGCAAGACTTTCAGCCATGAGAAATACAAAAACCCCAACTGGCCAAAGGAGAGAATGGAGAAGGAAGCAAAGAAGGGAGGAGCATGGGACAAAAAGCTGACAGAACAAGACACTGTAATAGGGCGATGGCGAACACCGGGATATGATTTCTCGCAATGGAGGGAGGTGGACATATTCTCGCAATTCTATGACAGCAAGCAGCCTAACGGAAACTACTGGTTCCACAACACCGCAACACTGACGGCAGACGACATCAGGGAGATAAAGAAAGAGAACGGCGGCAGGGCTTTGCTGAGGCTCGGTGCTTTGAAGGATGCTGACAGTGTATTCGTAAATGGAGTATGTGTCGGAAACACTACATACCAATACCCGCCAAGGAAATACTCTTTCGACGCGTCACTCCTCCACGAGGGCGACAACGACATTGTGATACACCTCATCTCACAAAACAGAAAACCGTTTTTCGTAAAAGACAAGAAATACCAGCTTGAAATACCCGGAAGGAATATACCGCTATGCGGAAAGGAGAAACCATGGAGAATGGCGGTAGGAGCGACTATGGAGCAAAGACCGGGACAGACATATTTCGTGGGGACGCCGACAGGATTATATAACGCTATGATACACCCTCTGGGAAAAACAGCAATACGGGGCATGGTATGGTATCAGGGGGAGGCGAACGAATGGAACCCGAAGAACTACGGCAACTTGCTGAAGGCTATGATAGAGGAATGGCAGGGACAATTCCCGGCTTTAGAGAAAAACGGGGGAAAGCCATGGACAAGCGTGATAGTACAGCTGGCAGGATATCAGCAGAGGCATGTCGGAGCATACGAAAGTGGATGGTGCAGAATACGATCTGAACAAAGGGCGGTGACACTACCGGAATACGACATGAACGCTGTACTCGCTACGGCAATAGACTGCGGAGAATATAACGACATACACCCGCAGGACAAGGAGACTGTGGCTCACCGCATAGCACTGCAGGTCTTACGCCACACATACGGAGAGGACATCGTAAGCGAGGGACCGTCGCCGGTGCAATGTGTCAGGAACGGCAACTCTCTCATCATTACATTCGACAGAAAAACCGGAAAGCTCAGGGACTTCAACGACGGTATAGCAAGGGTATGCGGTGACTACGAGCTTGCCATAGACATAACGGCAATGGAGAAAGCACTATCCACAACATACAGCGTAAAAGACGGCATATTCAGATATGCCTACGACGACTTCCCCTTATGTACTATATATAATAAGGACAACATCGCATCGCCACAGTTTGAAATAAACATAACTGACAACAACTGTATAGAATAAAGAAAAACACCTGAAAAGATGAAGAGCACCATCATAACACTCACCCTTCTCTGCCTTGCCATCGCAGGAAAGGCAGAGAAGGGGGTATGCACATACGTAGTGTCACTGAACGGAAACGGAGACTTCAAGACAATACAAGAAGCCGTGGAGGCTATACCTGACTACGACGAACGTGAAACAAAGATATTCATCTCTGCGGGTGTTTATCATGAAAAGGTCGTACTGCCGGAGAGCAAGAAAAACGTGCTGTTCATAGGAGAGGATAAAGAAACGACAATACTCTCATACGACAACTACGCTACAATGAAAAATACGGATGGGAAAAACATCGGGACAGCTGGCACTGCTACATTCTACATATACGGAGATGACTTCAAAGCGGAGAACATGACATTCGAAAATACAGCAGGACCTATAGCACAAGCGGTTGCCGTGTTCGTAGCAGGAGATCGCACGGTATTCCAGAACTGTATATTCAAAGGGTATCACGGCACATTATACACCTTTGGGAAAACATCAAGACAACTCTACCGAAACTGCTACATAGAAGGATGCGTGGACTTTATATTCGGAGCATCAACGGCATTTTTCGATAAATGTCAAATACACTGCCTTAGAAGTGGTATAATAACAGCGGCATCAACACAGAAGGAGATAAAATACGGGTATGTATTCAAAGAGTGTTGCATAACGGCCGAACCTGACGTAGAGAATAAAGTTTATCTCGGAAGACCATGGAGACACTATGCAAAGACGGTATTCATTGATTGTACTATGGGGGACTTCATAATACCTTGCGGATGGAATAACTGGAAATCGGAGGAAAAAGAGAAAACGGCATTCTACGGGGAATACAACAGCAGGGATTACAACGGAAAAGAGACAGACCTCTCACAACGTGTCACATGGACACATGCCATAAACCCTCACGACTATTCTATAGACAAAGTACTTAGCGACGCAAACAAACCGGAATGGTACAGATAACAGCAGCAATCCAAAACACATGACGCTCCCTCTCATAACCCTAAACAAAGAGGGCGTGTCACTTCATTTTTGACACGCCCTCATTTATTTCTCCGGGCACCATTGATGCCCTCGTCGTCATATTCTTATTCTGTCAAGTCTATGCCACGGTTCACGAATGTGATGTTCAGAAGACGAAGATAAGTACGCATCTGGTCACGGTCAAGAACAGCGGAAATCTTCTTCAGATTATGCTTCAACGCCTCATGGGTCAGACGCGTACGCTCGCTTTCATCTGCTGCTGCAACATTGAGCATATCAGTGCTGAGCGTCTTCTGAATGCTCTCAACAGCCTTCCTCTGCTCGTAAGAGAGCGAGAGAGACCTTGACAGGCTGTTCATGTTCACATCCATAGTGTAATCTACTGTGCAACTCTCATTAGCTGCCGATGCCATTGTCAAAGACATGGCTGCCATAACTGTTAAAACAATCTTTTTCATAATGTTTCCTTTCTTTAATGTGTTATCCTTTTGACCATAACGGTTCTATAAACACAGCCGGAGGCTGTCGTGGAGCGGACGCGTCCGCTGCATAGAACTATGGCCGTTACCTGAAATGTTTTCGGTCTTCACAGACCTTACTATACGTATAGTGTTTTCTTTATTGAAGATATCGTTGCGATGCCAGATTCTCTGGTTTGCGAGTGCAAAGTTATGTCACTTTCTTTTTTTCAGCAAGAAATTTTCCCCATTTATTATCTTACCGAAATATTTTTTTGATTTAAAACAACATAAAGCACCACGCGCTCTCGTTACAGCAGACAAAGGAAGCTACAATCGCACACATTACTAACATTATGTAACATATTGTCATATTTTCATAACATATATACATCTCAGACCACGACAATACTATCACTAAACACACTAACAAGATAAGCCCAAAGGCCACAGAAACATTTTTTTATACTCCCAGGCAACTACTGTCACACCTCCATGAAAGCAAAGTACACAGCACACACAAGACACAAAAAGGCAACAGCATGATTCCAGTGAAGCTGTTCACCCTGGAACAACACACCAGCTATGATTGTGAACACTATCAGCGACACAACCTCCTGAATAACCTTTAACTGTATCAGCGTATATGGACCACCATTCCCGACAAATCCAATCTTGTTTGCCGGCACCATCAGCGTATATTCAAAAAAAGCTATGGACCATGAAAACACAATAACTCCTATTAGCGGCCATGATGTAGAGACATTCATCTGTTGCAGTTTCAGATGTCCGTACCATGCTAATGTCATAAAGACATTTGACCCTATAAGTAACAAAACTGTAAATAATCCTTGTGTCATTTCCTTTGCGTTTCCTTTTTTATTATTAATTTCTCTAACTTGTTTTCTTATCGCTTATTCTTAGCTTACTCCCCTCATTCCTCTCTCCTCATTCCTCTCTCCCCATTCCTCTCTCCCCATTCCTCTCTGTCCATTCCTCTCTCTCCATTCCTCTCTCTCCATTTCTCTCTCCCCATTCCTCTATCCCCATTCCTCTATCCCCATTCCTCTCACCCCATTCCTCTCTCCCCATTCCTCTCTGTCTCTCCTCATTCCTCTCTCCCCATTCCTCTCTCCTCATTCCTCTCCCCTCATTCCTCTCTCCCCATTCCTCTCTGTCTCTCCTCATTCCTCTTATCAATTTTATTATTCTTATCATTCTTTTCTATTTTCCCTTCGCCCCTGCGCCGGCAGGGTTACCTGCCGGAAATGCTCTAACTCATTCTCTTTCCTCTTTAACAACAATTCTTTTTTGTTCTTTCGAATACACTTCCGGTATTGTGTCTCCCAAATACCTTTGGATATAATCTTTTACACACATACTATAGACATACTGATTTTCGCTTAACCTTTTGCAATGCCTTAGTTTCTTTTTCAGTCCCCCTCCTGTAACACAGTAATCAACTGTCGCCACTCGGTATTCCCTATCCTGTTCTATTAATATATACTTCTGAAGCCCTTCGTCATAAACCATTACCTCTGTCACACGTGGAGAAGCATAAGGATCAACCTTAAACCGAATACCAGACACCTGGGGAAAATCGCCACTCTTTCCCGGCAGGGAGCTACAACAAGCCTCCAATGTTTCCACAATCAGCGAGCCTGGCACAGAAACAACACAAACATAGTTCTCGTATGGCAACAGCGAAATCAAATCACCATATGTTATCTCTCCCGCACTTATTGCAGTGCGTAAGCCGCCAGCGTTTGTAATAGCCACCTCTGCTCCTGTCATGACACGATAGGCATCTGTTACGAGATCTCCAGCGTTTGTCTCCCTCTGCCTTGCAGATAACACATTGCTGTCATCGTGTATCCTCAAGGTGTAGGGGCTATAGCAAACCTTTTCATTCACTTTTTTTTCCATCAGCCTCTTTATGCTGTCCGTAGTAAAAGCCACAGCATCATCCAATTTCAGAGGAATGCTTTTATCTATCAACTCTGTTGTTATCTCCCCTGTCGGCTTTATACGTATCACCCCAATATTCTCAAAAAGGGTTCCCGTCTGCACTACAGGCACATCTTTACCCTCCTTGTCGCGCACGCTCTTCTCAACGACGACAGAATGCGAGTGACCGTCCAACAACACATCAATCCCCGTTGTCTTTTTTATCAGGTCATGCGAGTTAGCATGTCGCATACCGCCATTCTCTCCAAGATGTGCCAACACTACGACATAATCAGCGCCTGCCCTTCTTGCGTCATCAACATTCCTTTGCACCACCTGATACAATGAGTCCTGGCACAAATGATAAAGCTGTCTTCCTTCCTTATCATAGAACGCCATACCCTCAGTAAACAATGTCGTAGGCGTCGTAACTCCTACAAAAGCAACTCTTCTCTTCCCGCAACATCTCATTATATATGGACTATACACATACCCGCCAGTCACCATATCTCTCATATTAACACAAGTTACAGGAACCTTCGCAGAACGCAGCAGCTCAAACATCCTCTCATCCCCAAAGTCAAACTCATGGTTCCCCAATGTCACAGCATCATAACCAACGTTACGCATCAGATCAGCAATATATTGACCACCAGAGACTGCACCTGCCGTACCACCTTGTAGATAGTCCCCACAAGACACCACGACGACATCAGCGACAGCTGACAAAGAATCCCTTAATCCTGCAAGACGAGCATATCCATCTATATTACAATGTACGTCATTCTCCTGAAGAATAACAATATCCCTTTCCCACTCTTTCTCCACACGCTTTCCTTCGCCGCAACAAATCATGGAGAAAGCCACTACTATTATTGATATTATCGTTAATCCACTTTTCTGCATTGTGTGTCACAAAAATGCCTGCATCGTACCATTTTGCCAATAAGCTACCACGGAACTTCCAAGTATTATTTTTTAGTAGGTGTACATATCACATTGCACACCTACTAAATACTAAAACGCTTTATTATACAAAACCTCAATATCCTCTATTGATGTAGGACGAGGATTACCTCCTGTGCATACATCGTTGAATGCATCAATAGCAAGCTGATGCAAGTCCTCTTTCCGCACTCCTATCTCATGTAATTTCTGTGGTATGGCAATGCTTAGAGAAAGCGAACGCACAGCATCTACAGCAGCTTTAACACCTTCTTCCACAGACAAGCCTAAGGTATCAACTCCCATCGCCTTTGCTATATCAAGATATTTCGGAGCAGCAGAAGACTCTGCGTTATACTCCATTACGTATGGCAACAGCAAGGCATTAGCAACACCATGTGGAGTATCATAATGCGCACCAAGTGGATGTGCCATAGAGTGAACTATTCCTAAGCCTACATTACTAAATCCCATACCAGCGATATACTGTGCTTGAGCCATCGCCTCTCTCGCGACTGGATCATTGCCGTTATCTACAGCTGCCTTCAAGTTCTTTGCTATCATCTCTATAGCCTTTATCTCCAACATATCCGACATAAGCCAAGCACCAGGAGTAATAAAACTCTCAATAGCATGTGTCAGTGCATCCATACCTGTCGCAGCAGTCAAACCCTTCGGCATAGAATACATCAGTTCAGGATCAATGAGAGCAACACAAGGAATATCATTAGGATCTACACAGACCATCTTCTTCTTAGCTTCCTCGTCGATAATGACATAGTTTATAGTAACCTCTGCCGCTGTTCCTGCCGTAGTAGGAAGAGCAAAGGTAGGAACAGCCTTATTCTTCGTGTCTGCCACACCTTCCAATGACTTGACATCGGAGAAATCAGGGTTGTTAAAGACAATTCCAATACCCTTGGCTGTATCTATTGCTGAGCCACCACCAAGAGCAACGATAAAATCAGCTCCTGACTCAGTAAACGCCTTTACACCATTCTGTACGTTAGAAATAGTAGGATTAGCCTTTACGTCACTAAATATCTCAAAAGGAATACCGTTTTTCTCAAAAACCTCAACTACCTTATCAGCCACCTTAAAGCGTATAAGGTCTTTGTCTGTCACGAAGAAAGCCTTTTTATATCCTCTCCGTATTGCTTCTACTGCAATGTTTTCACGACACCCTGCACCAAAGTAAGATGTCTCGTTAAGTATCATTCTGTGTGTCATAAATAGTAATTTTTAATAAGTTAATAAAGATAATAGTTACTATAACAAGTTAAATTTTTATTGGTAAGTCGAATATATTTTGATAAGTTAGACAATAAAAAATAAATTGTCAACTATAACGAGTTAGAAAGATATTTATAGGTTATAATTAATAAAAAGGCAACAGAGCCTTGAGGTATTTATTCCTCAAGGCTCTTGTTCTTGTGAAAGAAGGC
>CALZUQ010000006.1 GCA_945829425.1 uncultured bacterium
GTTTCAGGTTTCAGGTTTCAGGTTTCAGGTTTCAGGTTTCAGGTTTCAGGTTTCAAGTTTCAGGTTTCAAGTTTCAGGTTTCAAGGTCAAGGTTAAGGTCAAGGTTAAGGTCAAGGTTAAGGTCAAGGTTAAGGTCAAGGTTAAGGTTAAGGTCAAATTCCGAGCCGCAGCTCTATTCTGAACGTCGTTCCTACGCCCACTTCCGAGCTTTTCACGAATATCTTTCCGTGGTGGTACTCCTCAACGATGCGTTTCGCCAACGACAGTCCCAGTCCCCAACCCCGTTTCTTTGTGGTGAACCCCGGGCGGAAGACGTTGTCTATGTCCTTCTTCCTTATCCCCTTCCCCGTGTCCGCCACCTCCACGATGGCTTTCGTGGCGTTTTGCGAGAGTGTCACGTCTATGCGTCCCTTCCCTTCCATGGCGTCCACGGCATTCTTGCACAGGTTCTCTATCACCCATTCGAATAGCGACTGGTTGAGAGCCACCACGATGTCATCCTCAGGGAAATGGCATGTCATGACCACCTGCCGTGACGTACGGCGTTCCATATAGTCCATGACGTTGCTCATAACTTTGCGGAGTGACGTTGGCGAAGGCTCGGGTAGGGAGCCTATCTTCGAGAACCTGTCTGCTATGACCTGCAGACGGTTTATGTCTTTCTCCATTTCCGGCAGCAGGGTGTCCTCAGGATATGTCTCGCGGAGTATCTCCGTCCATGCCATGAGCGACGAGATAGGCGTGCCGAGCTGGTGTGCCGTCTCTTTCGACAGTCCCACCCACACCTTGTTCTGTTCCGCCTTCTTCGACGTCAGAAGGGCGAATATGGCTGTCACGACGAAGAGGAGCACAATGCCGAGCTGCACGTATGGGTATGTCGCTAAGCGTTTTATCATCAGCGACTCGTCGTAGCACACGTCGATATAGTCTTTCTTTCCCAATGCTATACGTATTGCATGGCCTCGCTCCCTCCATTTCCTTGCGTCGGCTTTCAGTACGGCTATGCTGTCGTTGTAGTCCTTGCCCTCTATGCTGACGTTGCGGTATGTCTGTATCTCGCTGTTCCTGTCTGTCACGATCACCGGTATCGTGTTGTTCTCGTTTATGACACACAGCACGAGGTTGAGGTCCGTATTCTCGTCGGCTGTGTTCAGGCTTCTCATGGCCTCCGCCCATACGCCCATCTTGTTCTCTTCCTCGACCTTCAGGTCGCTGACGAGTATGTTCGACACTATGAGCGATGCCGTGGCGATGACCACTGCCATCGTCACGAGGACAATCTTCACCTGCTTTATATGGTCTGTCCATTTCATTCTTCTCATGTCGTTATTCTCGGGCTTTCGTTATGGTTCTTGCTACTTTACACCGTAGTGAAATCTACTGCAAAATTATAAAAAACATCTTACATACGCAAATATATTCAAGGAAATATCAGAAAAATGCCCTTCCTCAAGGTTTCAGGTTTCAGGTTTCAAGGTCAAGGTCAAGGTTAAGGTCAAGGTTAAGGTCAAGGTCAAGGTTAAGGTCAAGGTTAAGGTCAAGGTCAAGGTTAAGGTTAAGGTCAATGTCAAGGTTTCACCAACCTCACTTCATAGGATTAGTTTTTTTAACTCTCCAAAACGGCATATAGTGCGAAAAAATGCCTATCTTTGCAGCTGCTATGCCAGACATCGCAGGTTTTTACGTTTTAGGTGCGGAATAACATGAGCTACCTTCGGGTGGTGAAAAGACTTTTCCACATAAGATGCTGCGGTTGCCGACAGCTGTCGGCACAGCATGGCGTACATTTTTATGCAAGAGGCGTTTATACGACGTCTTGTTCGCGGACACTGGAATGTCGCAAGTTCTATAGTTTTCCCGTACACAAGGCAACGGTAGATGCCCATGGAGGTATATTATTATGCGTCCTCCCCCGGCATGTACAGACGGCAATGTGGTTATTGTCGCCTGACGTTCCGGTATGGTGGCGTATATACATATATCTGGCGTGGGGCTACTCGTTGTCCGTTCTACGGGAATAGGCAATGCGACAGCCTCAGTGTTCGGAACGGCAGCGTGTGATGTTCTCACGCTTTTTGCGTTCTATGTACTTCCCGTCATCCACACCATTACCGCCGCAGAGAGCACGGCAGGGTAGGGCGGCACCCTCAGCCGCCGAGCATTTTTCCTTATGCCTACAACAGTAAGCTTCTCCTCACACAACGAGCTGTATGTAGTAGACTGCGAGAGCGTCCTATACATGCAGGCTGACGACCATTACACCCATGTCTTCTACCTCTCCGGAGCACATTTCATGATGCCTTTCGGACTCTCGGAAGTAACACAGGCGGTATGCCGTGCGTTGGAAGGCGACCGTTATCTCCTCCGTCTCGGCAGGAAATATATCGTCAACACACGTGCCATCTTCCATATCAACACCGTCAAGCAGTCACTCATGCTCACCGACGCCAACGGCAACAACGTCTCCATACGACTGCCCAAGCAGACGCTCCGTGAGATGATTGACTTCCTCTCACGCCCTAAGACGCATCAGGACAACGCTCAGGAAGAGGAATAGCATTCCCTCGTTCCGAGACTCATAATTAAGGTATGCCGCTCCCGGCTCCTGCCTTTTCTTCTTTTTTTCTTGCGAAGGCACAGAAGTGTCTTCATCATTGCCGTTTTGCACTTGTCAAACTTTTTTCTTTACGGTTCACGAATAAAACCGTATGTTTCACGAAAAATAAACATTCCTTTCGCCTCCAAAGTCAAGTTTCATGGGTTTCAGGTTTCATGGGTTTCATGTTTCATGGGTTTCATGTTTCATGGGTTTCAGGTTTCATGGGTTTCAAGTTTAAGAGGTTTCAGGTGGGTTCGGCGCACCCGACAAAACCAGCAGACCAATCAGCGAGACAAATCGGTCAAACAACCATTTTAGTACCATAATCTGTATATTCCTTTGGATTTTGTCACTTTTTAGCGAATTATTTCTTTGGATTTTGTCATTTTTCTCCAAATAATTACTATGGAATATTGCAATTTGCATCCATAATTGCATCCATTATCTGGTTTTTTTTCTCGGAATTTCGCAAAGATAGAAGAAATATTTCTTGGATTTAAGCAATATTTTAGGGATTTTTTCTTGGATTCTAGCAAATCTTTGTATCTTTGCACCTGAATTTCAAGCTATATAGCAACTATGAAGAATTATATTACACGTACTATCGACCAGATGCTTCTGGAATGGAAGGAGCGCGTTGTTCACAAGCCGCTCCTGCTTCGTGGAGCACGTCAGGTGGGCAAGTCTTCTGCCGTGCGACAGCTCGGCAGACAGTTCCAGCATTTTGCCGAAGTCAACTTTGAGCGCGACCAAGCCGTAGCCATCTTCTTCAAGGGTAACCTTGATGTACGGCTCATCGCCACCAAACTCTCCAACTACCTTCAGGTCCCCATCATACCCGGCAAGACCTTGCTTTTCCTCGATGAGATACAAGCCTGCCCCGAAGCCATCATGGCTCTGCGCTTCTTCAAGGAAGACTATCCCGAACTGCATGTCGTGGCAGCTGGTTCGCTGCTGGAGTTTGCCTTGCAGGAACTCCCCACCTTTGGCGTGGGACGCATCCATTCCCTCTTCATGTACCCCATGACCTTCGATGAGTTTCTCATAGCCATGGGCATGGAGGGAATGCTCGCCATGCGCAATGCGGCAGATGTCTCTCATCCGCTCGACGAGCCTTTCCATGCCAAGCTCGTGGAGCAGTTCCGCATATATATGCTTGTGGGCGGTATGCCCGAAGCGGTGGCCACATGGAAAGCCACGTCCGACTTTCTGCAATGCCAGCAGGTGCATAATGACATTCTCCTCACCTACGAGGACGACTTCAGCAAATATTCCCGTCGTGCCAATCCCGACCTTCTCCGTCTCACGCTCCATGGCGTGTGCCACCAGATTGGGCAGAAGATTACCTTCAGTCAGATATCCGACGGTCTCCGCAGCTATCAGATCCGTGAAGCCCTCCGTCTGCTTACCCTTGCGGGCATCATCACTCCCGTGGTGGCTACTGCTGCCAATGGCTTTCCCCTTGATGCCGAGGCAGACGAGCGTCGCGTGAAGTATCTGTTTCTCGACCCCGGCCTCCTGCTTGCCGCATTGCGTCTCGATGGCAACGTGTCGCAGGAACTCGTTAGATTGATTATGACAGGTACGCCACAAGATTTGGTAAATAAAGGCAGCATTACGGAGATGGTGGCAGGACTGGAAATGATGCGCTACCAAGCCCCCATACAACGTCCCCGCATGTATTATTGGGAGAAGACGGGCAAGAGCATCGCCGAAATCGACTACCTCACCGTTCAGGACATGCATGTCCTCCCCATCGAGGTGAAGGCAGGCACGCAAGGCGGCATGAAGAGCCTCTGGATGTTCATGCGCGAGAAGCACCTCATCCAGGCCGTCCGCTGCTCGCTTGAAAACTTCGGTACGTTTGAATATATCGACAAGGAAGATGGCAATGCCGTGCGTCATGTCAGCATCTGTCCGCTGTATGCCATCAATAACCTGTTCCCATCCCTTCCTTGAAACGAGGGGTTGGGAACATCTTTTTCCTAAATCTCCATACTTTCTTATGACACCCCTCATCCTCGTTCCGAGACTCAAAAAATAAGGTATTCCGCCCTCCCGGCTCCTGCCTTTTCTTCTTTTTTCTTGCGAAGGCACAGATGTGTCTTCATCATTGCCGTTTTGCACTTGTCAAACTTTTTTCTTTACGGTTCACGAATAAAACCGTATGTTTCACGAAAAACACAAAAAAGCATTCCTTTCGCATTGTAATTTTGTATTAAATTTGCTCACAAAATGGATTTATGCCATTACAAAAGTTAAAATACTGCGGTTTAACACTGCTGCAATATAGATAATTTTCAATAATACATTATTATAATTTAAAAACAAACAGATTATGAACAAAGTTACACTTTCTGTTGCTGCTTTAGCGGCAATTAGCGTGCCTGTTCAGATGCAGGCTGCTGAGCTGACCAAGACAGAGAAGGAGGCCAATGAGGTTGTCAAGAAAGAGATACAGTATCAGATTGACTTGGCAATTAACTACATCGGCAAGAACTGCCCTGACGTCAGTACAGAATACCAGAACCGTCTTAGTACGCTCACGGCTGATTTGATTAAAGATGCTGAGTCAATTGTTCTGACAGAGACTGTGAAGCAGGTTTATCTGGGCAACGTACAGGATATCCGTGACAAGGCTGTACAGGCACAGAAACCATATACAAGCTATAACAACATCATCACGGAGTGGAATAAGCTGGATGAGGAATATGCCAACGCTAAAAAAGCTGTTAAAACAACTTCTCCCGACGAGAAGGACGCTTTCCGCGTATATAAGCTCAACGAGCTCAAGAGCTTCGGCGTAGAGGCTATCAAGACCAAGATTGACGGCTACGACCTTACAAAGCAGGACATCGTAGCTGACGAAAAAAGCATAAAAGCTACAATAACTGCCACTCTCAAGAACGTTCAGGATGCGGTAAAAGACCTTGACACACAGAAAAGTACCTTTAACACAAATGAAGCAAACTACAAAGAGATAGCAGATAGCATTGCAGATGCAAAGAGTTTGTATAATGATAAGGTGCAGTTGGCAATTAAAGAACTCTCAGGCGTTTATGCTGATTGGCAGGAGCTGGCTAAGGCAGACCTGAAGAAAATTTATGCTGAGATTTCTGACGTTGAGACACTGAACGGCAGCAAGGATAGCCATGCTAACGCTTCAAAATACTATGCTGACAATAAGAGTGCTCTTGCTACTATACCAGGTAAGCTCAACACTGCTCTTTCTTCATATCTTGACAAAAAGACTACGCAAGAGAAATATAAAACGGAGTATGATGCTGAGATAACGAATAAGGGAAAGACCGGCTTCCAGGACCGTCTTGATGCTGTGAAGAAAGACCTGAAAGATAACAAGGTGACTTCTTTGGACGGTAATGTAACTACTATCCAGGGACTTATAGATACTCTGAAAGCAAAACTTCAGGGGTATTATGAGAAACACCAGACTCAGGATATTGCTAAGGATGCCAGCTACAAGGACAGCAAGATAGGATACAAGCTGACAAAGCTTGAGAAAGATGCAACACCTCTCGTAGCCAATTACCAGGCATACGATGCAATGACCAAGTCTATTGCTGAAGTCCAGAAGACATTCGATGAAGCAAAGAAGAAGGCTACAGAGACTCTTTCTGACGACAAGAAATATAATGCCGGCGACCACATGACAGTTTGTGGAGGTAAAATCCAGGCTTCTATAAACACTCTGACATCAACAGTTGAGTCACAGTATAAAGCAGTAAAAGCTGTCGATTACAAAACGAATAAGTTCTCTACATCAAAAATAGAGACTTCGATAACGACATACGGCACGTATGCAGACAATGCTCTTGCGGCATACAACGCTGCGTCAGAGAAGGTTTCTAAGGCACAGCCTGAACTTGAGAAGCTTATAGAGGTTTCAAAGGAAGATACCAACGTAACGGTTGATGGTACGGTGGCTGGAAAGTCGTATGCATCTGTTATTGCACAGCTCCAGAAGGAGATAAAGAATATCAACGACACTATCGCTCTTGCAAATACTTTGGATGGCGAAAAGCACATGGTGAAGATGCAGGCGACAGGAAAATTGTCATGCACTGATGTCAGCAAGTGGAATACAGAAGAGGCATATAAGACAAATAAAGATCTCTTCAAAAAGAACAACGGTATCGCTGCTGCAACGAACATCGTAGCTAAAGTTAAGGAGCTGAAGGCTACTTTGAGTAGTACAATTGAGAAGGCTAAAGGTTCGAAAGATGAACTTGGTAATCAATACGATAAGATTATTAAAGAGGTTGCGAGACTTAAAGGCCTAGTTGATAAAGTTGAAGATCCTGAATGGAATGAAGAGGCAGTCGATGCTTATGAGAAAGCAGCAGGTGTCGTAGCTGAGTTGACACCAAAATATAATGAGTTGCTCGAGCTCCAACCGGATGTTGATAAGCTGTTCGCTGCCGCTGAGGCTGCCAAGGCTAACAAGAAAGCTTACGACGAGGTTCTGACAAAAGCAGATGCTGTAACAGCAGAAAAAGTTAAGACTGAAAATGATTTGAAAGCTGACACGTACTCTTCATATTACACCACTCAGAACACCAATTATGGCGTAACAGATCTTGATAAGATAAAGAACGATGAAATAGAGCCTGCTTATAAGGATATCAAGATGGTGGAGAAGAAGGACGGCATCATCAGCAAGCTCGACGTTCTCATCAACAACATAAAGGGTCTTCCTGCACTCGCAATGGATAACAACACAGCAGACAAAGCTCTGAAAGACAAGCATAAAGCTGTTGTGGAGGCTTATGACGCTGCATATGAATACATCAGTGAGAACGACAAGACTTCTGAAGGTGCTACATACCTCTCTGAACTGGCTGCTGTAAAGACTGGGTTGGATACATTAAATACCAACATCAAGAATTATTACAACCAAGGTCTCTCGAAGTCTAAGCAGCAAGCTACTCTTGACGCTCTTGATGCAAAGAACGAAGCTATAAAGAGCATCACGGACAGACAGAAGGCTGGTTATAACGAGGCTATCGCTGCTGACAACAAAGCTCAGCACGACACCTTCGTCACGACATGGAACAACGCTTACAGTGCATTCCAGGAGGCTGTGACAATCCTTGACCAGTTCACACACATCACAAACAAAGCCCTCTCTGTTGCCAAGGAGAACCTCAACACTTATCATACAGCCATTATGCAGTATGCTGATAAACTCAACGAGCTCATGGCTGAAGAGAATGTGGCATATCAGAAGGTGTCAAGCCCGGATTTCTACAACTCTTTCGATTTCCGTACAAAGGCAATTGACTATAAGACGAATATAAAAGACACAATAGCTGATTATCAGAAGACAGTAAATGCTGAGGCTAAAAAAGTTTATCAGACAACGATTAATAAAGCCTATACAGATTTGTCATCAGCAAAGAGTGCCATAAGTTCTTACCATAAAACTGTAACGGATAATGCTTTCTCTGATGTTGAGGCTGATATCAAGGCTGCAAAGACAGCACTTGGCAGTGGCACAGAGGTAAAAGATCCGATGTTTGCTGTTAAGCTTGACAAGTGGTTGCCAACATTCGAAGGGTTGGATAAAAAGCTGACAAACGACAAGGAGAAGGCTGCTGACGCTGAGTTTACTCTGTGCTACAATAAGGCTGTAGAGGTATATAGTGCTGATAAAGAGGCTATAGCAAAACTTGGAAATATCAATAATAAAACATATCTGGATTCGCTTGACAGCAGGAAGAAGTTGTACATTGATGCTGCAAAGAATGATTTTGACAAATCAAAGGATAAGACATTCAGCCAGTTGTCAACTATCTTGGAAAAGCTGAAAAGTATATATACTGTAGCTTATAATAGCGTAGTAGGTGTAGAAGAGAAGAAGACTTCTGTTCGTGCTGCTGCAGAGAAAGAGGCTGATGCAAACGGCAAGAACCTTGAGGCATACAATGTGCTTACACAGCAGTTGGCAGGTATCGAGACAGCCTACGACAAGGTTGTTGACGAGTTTGCAGGACTTGTAGTTTACGGACAAATAGGTAAAGTCTTCACAGACGCTCAGAAAATCTACTCTGATATCGACAGCAAGGCTGGTGAAATAGAGACTTGGAAAACAGACAAACAGTGTGTAGATAAGAAAAAAAATAAGGCTATTGAAGAGACATTCAAGAATGCCAACGACTCTAAGGTCATCGACTTAAAGAAGAGCATCAATCCTGCTGAGTACACCGCTCTTAAGGCAGAGATCAAGCGCATCGATGAGTATTATAACAAGGCTGCTGCAACCGACCTCAACGCTGTCAAGGAATACACGGAGAAGATTGCTCAGCTCTCAAAGACTATAGATGCTATCAATGAGGCTTACGACTACTCTAAGAACTACTCAAAGACTATCCAGGCATACCTCTTGGTACAGGACACTATAGCTCAGTATGACAAGACGCTTGCTGAGATAGCTGATGCCGCAGCATGCCAGAAGGTTGCTGACGAGATAAAGGCTGATATTGCTCCTGCAGAGAAGGCTCTTAACGCTGCTGTTGCCATGGCGAAGTATGACAAGGTTATCGAGAAGCAATTCGGTTTGTGTGCTGACGAGATTACCGCAACTCTCAACGAGATAAAGGCTGGTGTAGACAATACTCTTGCTGACGGCACTATACTCCTCTTCAAGAATAACTTCTACAGCGCACTGGAGAAACTCGTGGCAGAAAAGACGAAAAAACTCGAGAAAGATGTTAAGTCAATGTACGAAGATCACAAGACAAATGATGATGTGTATTCTTATCTCCTTGGCAAGCTTAACTCTGCAAGAGAGAAGTTCGAGCAAGTATCTCTCGAAATAGCTGATTATAACTATCTTGACGGGTGGACTATTGATGTTCTAGATAGCTACTTCGATTCGGAAGAGGGCGGAATAATGCCATTGGAAGAGACTGAGGTTAAGTTTATAACAATACCTATGACTCAGTATTACGAGACAGAGTTGAGTAGAAAGATGGTCAAGAGCGCTCAGAATCTCGAAGATTTGCATGATAAGTATGAACTTGTTTCGTCACACAAGAAAGAATCAGAAATAAATGATTATTCTGATTTAATAGACGATTATCTCACGGATGCTTCTCACCATGAGACAGTACTTGGCATTGATTCTATTACTGTTGCAAACGAAGCATTGTTCAATGTCTCTACTGCTGATAAAAAATATGGTCCTATAGCACTTGCTGAACTCCAGGAGACCTACGAGAACATTAAAAATCTTTCTGAGCTTGCAAAGAACTACGAGAACTCTGTATTTACCGGTCAATCAATAGTAACAGGTATCGACGGTGAGATACTGAATAATGGCAAGCCTATAACGTACGAATACCTCACAGAAGCTTGGCCAAAGGTTAAGAGCAGACTCGCAGAGCTCACTCTCGCTATAGCACAGTTCAGTGAAGACGTCTTCGCGAAGTCTTATCTCCTCGGCGATGCAAACAAGGACGGCAAGGTGAACGTCAAGGACTACGATGAGGTTCGCAATATGATCTTCAACGGCGTAGAGTATGAGGATATCGAGGATGAGGCAGTACGTCTCTCTGCAGACGCTAACGAGGACAAAGCTATCAACGTAGCTGACCTCTCGGCAATCTCGAACATCATCTTCAACCCTAAGCCTGTGACAACAACTCCTGTACGCCGTAGCTCTTACCTTAACAACAAGGTGAACGTCGGCGAGCTGACAACAGCAGTAGAGTCTGAGGAGACAACAATCTTCGGCAAGACAGTACGCATTGCGCTCAATGTCAACAGCGAGGAAGAGATGACTAACGGGCAGATGGACATCACACTGCCAGCAGGCATGAAGCTCGCCGGTGTCAGCGCTACGGCACGTACTGAGAACCATGCTGTTGCAGCAAGCGAGATAGCCGAAGGAGTACAGCGCGTGCTCATCACAAGCTTCGAGAACAAGGCTATTGAGGGAACTACAGGTGCTGTTGCTTACCTCGACGTAGAGATAGAGTCAGGATATAACGGCGGAGACATAACCGTACAGAATATCCTCTTCACAGACAGCAAGGCTCGCAGCCTCGCTCTCACAAACAACGGCGGAAACGCTACGACGGGTATCGACAGCATACAGGCTGCTACCGTGAAGGAGCGTATATACTCCGTTGGCGGACAGATGAAGAAGGCTCTCCAGAGAGGCTTGAACATCATCGTAGGTGAGAACGGCGAAGCTAAGACTGTACTGAAGAAATAACAACAGTCTCTCATAATACTTTATATTGGATTGGTATGGCTGGCACTGGCACCAGTGCCATGCCATATCCTCCTAACATGTGTTCTCCATAACACACTATAATGCCTGCACATTACGTGCAGAAGGCATTGCGGAAGGGGAATACAGGATGTAATCCAACAACAAAGAAAAAAGAATTGAATTATGAACATTTCAACAACAAAGCATAACGGTGGCTTCATGTCACGCTTTATGGCAACGGCGGCACTCTTCGTTGTCAGCCTCGTTGCTCTGGCGCAGGCAAATGTGTTGAAGATAGAGGATTTCAAGGTCATTCCTGGCACTAAACAGACGGTGGAGGTGATACTCGATAATCCTACTCGTATCTCATCACTGCAGTTCGACATGATTTTGCCGGACGGTTTGACACCAAAGACGTTCGACAAGGTCACTACACGTATTTCTCGCTCAAGCCATACACTCATGATGTCACAAATTGGTGTCAACTCCTATCGTCTCGGATTCCTCAGCAATGCGACAGATATGAAGAACTCTGCAATAAAGGGTGATTCTGGCGCGTTCGCTACTTTGACATTCGAGGTGGACGAGGCTTTCGCTGGTGGCGAGATAAAGATAAAAGACGTTGTGGCAAGCAACGGAACAGTCGACTCGGAAGATAACGACGTAGACATAAACGACTATGGCAAGACAAAGGTAAGCCTCTTCGTGGGTACTATGTCTTTCGCTCAGGAGAGTGTCACAATGGCTGAAGGAGAGCAGGTCGTTGTAGGTGTCAACCTCGACAATAAGATAGCTGTCTCTGCCATACAGGCAAACATAACTCTTCCTGAAGGCGTAGAGTTCGCCGAGGGTACTGAGGGTGAGTGGTTCGAATATACTGACCGCCTCTCACAGAACACTACGGTGCAGGCGAAGCTCATAGAAGGACGTACTTACCGACTCGTTATCTCTTCGCTCTCTAACGATGAGTTTGAGGGCTTCGTGGGTGAGCTGTTCGGAATAAATCTCATAGCTAAAGGACTGAAGACGGACGGTGTACTTGCTATAACAGACATCATCGGAACAAATGCAAAAGGTGTGGCATACGACATAGAGGACATCACTCTTGACGTGAAGGCTGCTCCGACATTCGTCGACCCAACACAGGACGGCGTATGGAACATTCATGATGTATACTCTGTCATAAACGCCATACTCTCAGACAAGAACGCTGTAAATGATGTAAACAAAGATGGCGTTGTGAATATTCAGGATGTTTACTTCGCTATTGACAAAACGTTAAACTAAAAAATGGTTTCAACTATGACATTCTTTAATAAGATTTATACAAAAGCAGTTATGCTCATGGCTGCCATGGCATTTACTGCCAACGCTGACGCACAGGAATTTCTTTCTGCAGAAAAGCTTACCATTAAACCTGGTGAGACGAAGGAAGTGGCGTTAAACTATTCTTGTCCTTCAACACGCTCTGGTTGTGAGGTGCATATAACACTTCCGCAAGGACTGTCATTCGTCATGCAGGAGTATGAGAATGCTGACGAGGAGATTGAAAAGTCTTACGCAAAGAAAGGAAAGGCATGCTATTCTTCTCACGGCATTGCGGAGTCACTCAAAGAACAGACGCTCAGCGTTGTAATCTTTGAGCTCAACAAGAAGAACCTGAGGAACGACAACGTACTTCTGACGGTTCTCGTTAAGGCTGCAGAGGATATAGCTGACAACAGTGAAATAAGCGTTAAGTATCTCTTCGAGGATCCTTCTGATGTTTATCAGACATTTACTGTTGCTGTTCAAAAAGATGCCGCAACAGGTATTTCTTCTGTTGAGACAGCCAACAGCGAAGTTGAGGTTTATGACGCTGCAGGTGTACGCAAGGCATCTGCTAGCAAGGGCCTGAATATCATCCGCACAGCAGGAAAGACTATCAAGGTAGTTAAATAAAATATCGCAGTATTGTATATTAACGAGAGCGAGTCGGACGAAGTGATTTCGTCCGGCTCGCATTTTTTTATGGTAATGACCAAGTGCAGCCTTTATGTCATTGTTACATAGGTGTTTAAGGACGTTTCAGGTGGCTCAAGGTAGTTTCAATATTGTTTCATGGTAGTTTTGATGTGATTTCAGATTTTTGTAACACTCTGTATATCATCTGTATGACATCTGTGGAAATACAAAAGCACAGGAACATAAACGGAGGCTGTTTCAGCAGCATCTTACACTTCTTACAGTTTACGGTGAAGGATTGTTCGTGGGTGATGGTGGTATAAGAAGATTAATATATATATATATTAAATTTTTATGTGTACATATATGGGTACGAAATTACTCTCTGTAAAACTGTAAGAACTGTAAGATTTCTATGGATTGTGTCAGTTCCTGAGTTTCAGGTATGCATGTTGAGTCTTGCAGAATCACAACATTCGGGACAATGCTGTTTGATCCTCGGGACAACTATTTCATACGTACCGAAAAAGTCGTAACTTTGCACCGCGATACTGATACGAATATGGCTTGTTAGCGATGAGGAGCGATGAGGACTCATTGAGGAGGCTTTGAGGGGTTAAAAGGTTAAGGGGTTAAAATCCACGGAAGACACAGAAGACACTGAAAGATATGCCGTGACCTCCGTGTGCTCTGTGGAAAACGACAACAAGGACAACAGAGACAACCAAGACAAAAGGAGGAACGCGACTGTGAAACTGATGAGCACCAAGAAAATATGAAATGAGCGAATAAGTATCTAAAATAGAACGATAATAGAACGAAATCAAAGAAAAACCAACTATTCTCGTTAATTACCGGCTATTCACGTTCAAAAAGTAAATGAGGTTATGTCGTGAGTTTAGTTGAGGACGGATCAGTCTTTTGTCTGACATCTTCAGAAAACAAACCATCGGAACAAAGACGGAGGAAACGGAAAAAATTCCGAATATGTTCCGATTATGTTCCGATGATAATTATATAATCCCCTTTCCACGCTTATATTGCCTCTCTTAGAACCTGAAATATGTCTCAAACCACAGTTCGCAATAGTTTTTCTTTGCGAGGTTACGGTCGTGGACATAACATATCTGCGGCTGGAAGAGCAGGTTCTTGTGCAACTGGATATTCGGAGCGACAGAGTATATGGACTTCATGGAAGACCATGAGGCATCGTCGCGATAGACATCATATTTCACGAATGTCTTCAGCCACGGTGTGAACGGCACGCCGAGAGTGGCATACCATGCGTCGTCACGTGCATTGCCCTTCCATGTCCCGTCGCTCTGATGGTCAGAGACCTTATGGCCAGTAGAGTGGGCATACTCTGCACGTAGGGTCCAGTCGCTGCGGTCGTATTTCATTCCGAGGATATACCTGTTACGGCTTACCGTAACTCCCGCATTGTCGGTGAAGTTGCCCGTCCAGCCGAAGACTCCGAGGAAGAGCCCTTTTACCGGCTGTATCTGCAGTGTCCCTATGACATCTTTCTGTGAGTTGTTGTCAGAGACGTTTATGCCCTGTCCGTTGGCAATCATGAGCTGGTAGTGGAGCAGCCTGTGGCCGTCTCTGCCTACAGGGAGCAGGTCGCCCTGAATCTGAACACCCTGATCACGTCCCCCGTTGCTGGTGCTCTCCGCCCCGATATAGTCGCTGAAGCCCGCTATTTTCTTCGTGAGCTGTGAATAGTCGCCGTCTCCCACATCCCACGGGTTGAGAGGGTTCTCGAAGCCGAAGGCACGCTTGAACTGTCCTATCTTCACCTTAAACTCCGGGAAACGCTGCCATTCCACGAAAAAGTCCTTCATGTGGAACTTGTCGTTGTTCGTCTGTACCTGCACGCGGTAGGCGAAGTCGTTGAGAATCCTGCCGTCGACATACATACGTATGAGGCGTTGGCTGAATCCCGCCCCCGTATGTTCACCGTCTTTTGAGGTGTACGTGTATTTTGAGATGACATATCCGCCGAACTTCGGTGCTGAGGCGAAGTCCGTCACTTTCCTTCCGTATTCTATGTCAGAAGCCTTTGACGGCTCGCTCTCCATTTTCCGGGCGATAGCCTCATTGAGATAATGTGTCAGGAACCCCTCTTCAAGACGTTCGTCAGAGGCGAACTCCTCTTTCCCTTCAACGGCATTGTCTGCCATTGCAGGCAATGTCATCATGGCTGCCGCCATGAGAATAAATGTTTTACGCATAATGTGTGTTAAGGATTAAGTTTTTTATGGTGCAAAGTTACTTCTTTTTTCAGACTTTCCGCCATGAAAAAGTTGTTTTTTGCTTCTGGCAGTGTCTTTTCTTGATGTATTTACGATGTGCCTAATACTAAAAATGCTAAATAAAGGATAAAGAAACGTTTTTTTCTTGTGTAAAGAAAGAATAATTTATTAATTTTGCATTAATGTTGTGGTTAGTATGCCCAAGAAAGAAATCATAAGCCCCTATAAACTATCAAGCAAAGAAAAAAACAGTGTCAAGCATATTTCGGAAGACTGTTAAGATTGTACTGCCATTCATACTCGGATGTGGCATACTATACTGGATGTACCGCGGTTTTGATTTCCGCAGCATGATATATTTCATGAGCGAGGAAATGGACTGGACATGGATGTGGCTGTCAATGCCTTTCGGCATTCTGGCACAGATGTTCCGCGCATGGCGTTGGCAGCAGACGCTGCACCCTCTCGGCGAAGAGCCACGTACCTCAACATCGGTATATTCCATATTCCTATCGTATGCGCTGAGTCTCGCCATACCACGTGTAGGAGAGTTTGCACGCTGCGGAGTGCTGTCGCGATGTGACGGAGTGGCTTTTCCCAAGGCTTTGGGGACCGTTGTCACAGAGCGTGCCGTCGATGCGTTGTGCATCATGTTGCTCACGGCACTCACGCTGCTCAGTCAGATGGGTGTCTTCGCACAGTTCTTCTCAAAGACCGGTGTCAGTGTGGACGATTTCCTCTCACGGTTCACGACGACAGGCTATCTCGTCACCGTGGTTTGTGGAGTGGCTGCCGTCGTCTCGCTATATTTCGTGAGGAAGAAGCTTGCCATATATAATAAGGTGAAGACGACGGCACGTGGTATCGTTGACGGTATGCTCTCCCTGCGCAATGTCGGCAACAAACCCCTTTACGTCTTCTACTCGCTCGCTATCTGGGCGAGTTATTTCCTGCACTATTACCTCACGTTCTTCTGCTTCGGCTTCACTTCGAGCCTAACGCTCTTGTGTGCCATGGTGACGTTCATAGTAGGCTCCATAGCCGTCATAGTGCCGACACCGAACGGGGCAGGACCATGGCATTTCGCCGTAAAGACCATGCTCATACTCTATGGAGTAGCGGAAACAGACGCCTTGTATTTCGTGTTGATAGTACATACGCTGCAGACACTCCTTGTGGCGTTCCTCGGAATATTCGCTGCAACAGCTCTCGCCATGCGAAAGGGTAAGGCGAGCTGAAAAAATGCAACCAAGAAAAACACAACCCACCATAAACTATAATATTATGTCAGAAATCAAGAACCTTAAGCCAGAAGCAATATGGCGCAACTTCCATCTCCTGACTCAGGTGCCAAGACCTTCAGGACATTTGGAGAAAGTACAGAACCTTCTTCTCGAATTTGCGAAGAATGCAGGAGTAGAGGCATTCCTCGACCCTGCCGGCAACGTAGTGATGAAGAAACCGGCATCGCCGGGAATGGAGAACCGTAAAGGCGTGATACTGCAGGCACACATGGACATGGTGCCGCAGAAGACACCAAGCAGCACACATGACTTCGTAAACGACCCTATACAGACTCGTATCGAGGGAGACTGGCTCTATGCCACAGACACCACGCTCGGATCGGACAACGGCATAGGAGTGGCTGCCATTATGGCTGTCATGGAGGACAAGACGCTCGTACACGGTCCGATAAATGCTCTCATAACAGCCGACGAGGAGACATCGATGGTAGGAGCCAACGCACTGCCTGAGGGAGAACTGGAAGGCGAGATACTCCTGAACCTCGACACCGAGGAGGAGGGAGAGATGATCATAGGCTCTGCCGGCGGACTTGACGTCACGGCGGAGATAGAATACAAGGACGTGGCAGTAGAGAAGGGAGACAAAGCCGTGAAGATTGTCATCGACGGACTCCACGGCGGACACTCAGGACTGGAGATAGGACTCGGACTTGCCAACGCCAACAAACTCATGGCACGCATTGCAGTAGACATCATTGCGAATACTGACGCACGCCTCGCATCATGGGAGGGAGGAAACATGCGCAACGCCATTCCACGCTCATGTATCGCGGTATTTACCGTGCCGGCTGAGAACGTTGAGGAGCTGAAGGACATTGTGGCAGAATACGAAGCCACATTCGTTCAGGAATATAAAGGCATAGAAGCCACAATCACAGTCAGGACGGAAGATGTGGAGACACCGGCAATGCAGATTCCTGAGGAGATACAGGACAATGTGGTGAACGCCATAAACGCTTGTCATAACGGAGTGCTGAGATATATTCCTTCCATTCCAGAGATTGTAGAGACATCAAGCAACCTCGCCATTGTCACCATAGGTGGCGGAAGGGCTGCCGTGAAGATACTCGCACGTTCAGCTTCAGAGAGTCAGAAGGAATGTCTCGCCAACATGCTTGAGAGCTGCTTCTGCATGGCAGGCATGAAGGTGACGCTAAGCGGAGACTATCAGGGCTGGGACCCGAATCCGGACTCTGAGATGATACGTGTGATGTCTGACATCTACCGCCGTGAGTTCGGCAGGGAGCCAAAGGTGAACGTCGTACATGCAGGACTGGAATGTTCGGTGATACTGTCAAAATATCCGGGACTCGACATCGTAAGCTTCGGTCCGACACTGCGTCATCCGCACACACCGCAGGAGTGCTGCCAAATATCTACCGTGCCGGCTTTCTGGCAACTCCTGACATGCACGCTTGCCGAAGTGCCGGTGAAGTAAGGTGGCTCTTCGGGGCGTAAAGAGACGGAGAAATACCGTCATACGTAAAAAAACGGGAAAAAGAAACAGGTGAAAGGAAAAAAACGTCGTTTTTTTCTTTCAGAATGAATAAAAATGATTACCTTTGCACAGAAAATGTGTTGGAAGGTAATCATTTTTTAGTTTTTTATGAATATGATTATCTGTGCGGGAAGGCACGACAAGCCTTACAATTCCATACACAACGTTTAACCAATAACCCAAAACAATGGACGACTATCATCCGGAAAGAAACAAAAAAGAGTAATTTCTGGGGTATAGCACACTCTGTCATGACGATGTGCAAGCCTCAGATTAGACCACTACGTACCTAAAAAGGCTTGCATATTATGAAGACTTATTGGACAACAGACCGTCAGCTGAAGCAGACTGACGAATGGCAGCCAAACTGCTGGATACAGGTGACATGTCCTACCGACGAGGACAGACGTTACCTGGAAGAGACTTTTAATATCCCAGACTATTTCCTTTCTGACATTGCCGATAACGATGAGAGGGCACGTTATGAATACGATGACGGCTGGATGCTCATAATCCTGCGTATACCGTATGTCAAGGAGGTGCGCTCACGTACTCCATATACCACCGTGCCGCTCGGCATCATACACAAACGGGACGTTACCATAACGGTATGCAATTTCGAGACGAACATGATGATAGACTTCGTCTCTTTCCAAAAGAAAAGGGGGGATGGATTTACGGACTATGTCGACATGATTTTCAGACTCTTCCTCTCTTCCGCCGTATGGTATCTGAAAAGGCTGAAACAGATATCACAGCGCATAGACGCTGCCAAGAAGGATATGTCGAAGGTGGACAACGAGGCTCTTATAGGCCTCTCGCGACTACAGGACTCGCTGACGTATTTCCAGACCTCCATACGTGGCAACGAGAATCTCCTCGCAAAACTGAAGTTCAAGCTGCAGGTCGACGAACTTGATGCCGACCTCATTGAGGACGTAAACATCGAGATGTCTCAGGCGCGTGAGACGACAAACATTTACAGCAACATCCTTGAGTCGACAATGGAGACATACCGTGGCATCATCAACAACAACATGAACACAACGATGCGTACACTGACCTCAGTGACAATCATCATGATGTTTCCGACGCTCATTGCTTCACTATTCGGCATGAACCTTATCAACGGCATGGAGGGCAGTCCGTGGGGCTTTGTCTTCGCACTCTTCATATCAATATTCGTGAGCATTGCAAGCTGGGCGGCATTGAGAATGAAGAGACTGATATAAGGTGGGAATTAACAGAACACACCTATACTCTTATGACACGGCAATAACCTATAACCCACCGTGGGAACATAGCTCGGCACAGGCGGCACGGTCAATCTTACCTGTTGCCGTAAGGGGGATAGCGCAACAGAACACTATGTCCTTCGGCACGGAATAGCGCGGAAGGGACAGAAAGGCAGAGGCACACGAGGCTTTTGCCTTTTCTTGTGCCTCTACGTCGTCTCCTATAGCAGCGAGAAGCACGGCAATCTCTCCGAACTTCGCGTCATGACGCTTAGTGATGCAGAAAGGGAAAGGAAGCTTTCTTGACAATGCCTTCTCAATCTCCTCGATCTGAAGCTTTATGCCTCCGGAACAGATGACGTTGTCTTTACGCCCTAAGACACGGAAACGATGGCCGTCGGAATGAAGTTCACAGATATCGTTTGTAAGAAGAGGACTGTCACAGATGGCTGGAGCATCGATGACAAGGAGTCCCTTGCGCCCTGACAGCATAGCGTCATGACAGAGTGAGACACGTACAGAAGGAAAAGGCTCGTACCATTCGCTCGCCTCTCTACCGTTGACACGTCGCAGGGCGATATGTGAGAGGGTCTCAGTCATGCCGTAAGTGCTCCAGATATTGTTTGGCATGTCACGGAGCATGGAGGACAGCTCAGGACTTATGGCTCCGCCACCTATTATGACATGACGTATTTGTGAGAATAGGGCTTTCTCCTCAGGGTCGGAGAGAGAACAGAAGACCTGTGAGGGTACCATAGCGGCAAAGGTTATCGAAGGGGGGCTGCAGGCCTCGCCGTCAGCAGAAGGGTGGGGAAGGATATCGCGCAAAGGGTGATTGCTCGGAGGCACGGAGAGCAGGCGTAAGCCACGTTCTATGCTTCTTACCACAACCATCTTCCCGGCGATATAGTCAAGAGGCATACATAGCAAAGCCGTGTCGCCGGGGTGCAGCGAAAGGAAATCGCATGTCTGACGCGCTGAAGCGAGCATACGCATCTTTTCCGCTTTTATGGGCTTGGGTTTGCCGGTACTGCCGCTGGTATGTACGAGAATATGAGGGGACGCATTGTTCCACTCAGCGTAAAACTGTTCTAAAGTCAATGGGGTATAATGCTTTTTTATGGGGGGAGTGATACCCACCAACCGTCTTGTATGTGGGATGAAAGAAGAAGAATCCTGACGGGATTTCTTATCCGGCAGGATTCTTTCTTTATTATGCAGGGAAAGGAGTCACATGAAAGGGCTTATGCCCATAGTGTTTCCTTTATTAGTTCTACGACTTTGTCTACAGCACTCTTCAAGCCTTCGACATTCTTACCGCCTGCCTGAGCAAAGTGTGGCTGTCCGCCTCCTCCGCCCTGTATCAGCTTTGCCGCCTCACGCACCAGTTTTCCTGCGTTGAGACCGGCTGCCACGATGTCGTCAGAGAGCATGACGTTTAGTGAAGGACGACCCTGGTAGTGGGCTCCAAGGATACATATCAGCTTCTCTGGCACAGCCTCACGGATTTTGAATACCAGGTCTTTTGCCATTTGTGCATCGAGAGGTGCCACACTCTTCACAACGGTATATGTCTCTCCGGCTTTCTCTGCCTTGGCGAGCAGGTCGTCTTTCAGCCTCTCCACCTGCTGGGCTTTGAAAGCCTCTACCTGTTTCTTCAGTTCCGCATTCTCGCCGAGGAACTTCTCTATGGTGCCTTGCAGGTCTTTTGCGTTGTTGAAGAGAGCACGGAGCGCACGCATATTGTCCTCCATGCTGTATGTCATCTCCTCCCAGTTACGTCCTGTTGCTGCCTCTATACGGCGTATGCCGGCGGCAACGCTCGCCTCAGAGATTATCTTGAACATTCCTATACGTCCTGTTGAGGTGGCATGGATACCGCCACAGAACTCCACTGACGGTCCGAACTGTATGACACGTACCTTGTCACCGTATTTCTCGCCGAAGAGTGCTATGGCTCCGAGAGCCTTTGCCTCTTCTATAGGTGTGTCGCGATGTTCCTGGATATGGATATCCTTACGTATCATCTGGTTTACGAGGCGTTCCACCTCACGAAGCTGCTCGTCGGTAACCTTTTCGAAATGTGAGAAGTCGAAGCGAAGGGTGTCTGGTGCAACGTATGAGCCTTTCTGCTCGACATGGTCGCCAAGGACTTGCTTGAGGGCGTAGTCGAGGAGGTGGGTTGCAGTATGGTTTGCTGCACTGGCATCACGTTTCTCTGTGTCTACGCAAGCCATGAACTCTGCCTCGATATTCTTAGGCAGTTCCTTTACGATATGTACCGTCTGTCCGTTCTCGCGTTTGCTGTCGATGATGTTTACGGTCTCCCCCTCGCTTACGAGGACACCCTGCTCACCGACCTGTCCGCCCATCTCGCCATAGAAGGGAGTGTTGTCGAGGACAAGCTCGTAGAACGACAGCTTCTTCTGCTTTACAAGACGGTATCTGATGATATGACACGAATACTCAGAGAAGTCATAGCCTACGAAATGCTGCTCCTGGGTGATATCGGCATTGCCCACAGCAATCCAGTCTCCGTTCTCTACCTGTGCAGCATTACGTGCGCGTTCTTTCTGCTTCTGCATCTCTACGTCAAACTGTTTCTCGTCGACGGAGAAGCCGTTTTCGCGGCAAATAAGTTCTGTAAGGTCGAGAGGGAAGCCGTAAGTGTCGAAGAGGCGGAAAGCCTGGACACCGTCAAGTTCTGTCTTTCCTTCTGCCTTGAGTGTCTCCATGGCTTCTGAGAGCATGTTGATGCCTTTTTCGAGGGTATGAAGGAAAGAGTCCTCCTCTTCTTTCATGACACGTGTCACGAGCTGCTGCTGAGCCTTCAGTTCAGGGAAGGCATCGCCCATCTCTGCCACGAGTGTTGGTATTAGTTTATACATGAACGCTTCCTTCTGTCCGAGGAAGGTATATGCATAACGTACAGCACGTCTCAGTATTCGGCGTATGACATATCCTGCCTTGGCGTTGCTTGGCAGCTGTCCGTCGGCAATGGAGAAGCTTACGGCTCTGAGATGATCGGCACATACGCGCATAGCGACATCTGTCTCCTCCTTTTCTCCGTATTTCATTCCGCAGATGCTTTCTTCTGCCTTGATGATAGGCTGGAAAATGTCTGTATCGTAATTCGAGTGCTTGCCCTGCATCATGCGTACGAGGCGTTCAAAGCCCATACCGGTGTCGATGACGTTCATGGACAGTTTCTCTAAAGAGCCATCGGCTTTTCTGTTATACTGCATGAACACGAGGTTCCATATCTCTATCACCTGTGGGTCGTCCATGTTCACCAGTTCACGTCCCGGTTTCTTTGCCTTCTCTTCCGGCGTACGTGAGTCGACATGTATCTCTGAGCATGGTCCGCAAGGTCCGGTATCGCCCATTTCCCAAAAGTTGTCGTGTTTGTTGCCATTGATGATATGGTCTGCCGGCACATGCTTGAGCCAATACTGCTCTGCCTCGTCGTCACGTTCCAAACCCTCGTTGGCATCGCCTTCAAATACCGTAACATAAAGGTCGGCAGGGTTGAGTTTCAGGACGTCGACAAGATACTCCCATGCCATATCTATGGCACCCTCCTTGAAATAGTCGCCGAACGACCAGTTGCCGAGCATCTCGAACATGGTGTGGTGGTATGTGTCGTGACCTACCTCCTCAAGGTCGTTGTGCTTGCCGCTGACACGCAGACATTTCTGGGTGTCGGCACGTCGGCGTGGCTCAGGGTCGCGAGTTCCGAGGATAATATCCTTCCACTGGTTCATGCCAGCGTTGGTAAACATCAGTGTCGGGTCGTCCTTTACGACCATAGGTGCAGAAGGCACAATGGCGTGGCCTTTTGACTCAAAAAAGCTTTTGAATGAGTCTCTGATTTCTTTTGCAGTCATTTCGTATTTTGTTTTTTTAGAATTTTTCCTTGTGTTTGCTGAAATATTATTTGCTGTGATTGTATTTGCTGTTTATCTTCTCAAAACAGTCACAACGAATTATCCGCCCCGACCTAAAGTCTGTCGAACTGTTTCTTCATTTCGGTCAGCTGTTCTCTTATGTCCCTCAGTGTCTCTAATATTTCTGCTGTCTGCTCTGTCTTCTCAGGGTTTTGGGTGAGTACCTTCCGGGCTGCTGCAATCTTGAAGCCACGCACCTTAACCAAGGAATAGATGTTACGTACTACCTTAATGTCCGCTTCGCTATACTGTCTTACCTTATTTCTCGTTGTCTTGGGCGACAACATAGGAAACTCCGTCTCCCAATAGCGCAGAAGGCTTTCGGAGACGTCAAACATCTTTGCCACTTCACTTATGGAGTAGTAAAGCTTCAGGTTTTTGTTAGTGTTCAGTGCCATGTGATATATTGTAATGGGAATTAATTAATAGCCCCCGCCTTCAGTCGCTGATATGTGTCGTACATACTTTGCGGAATGAAGGATAGACGTGTGTGAAAAAGAACACCACACCGAAGACGTTGACAAGGGCTCCCATCCAGAAAGCAGCTCCATAGCCGAGTGTCTCGGCTATCATTCCTCCTGCAAAGACCCCTATTCCCACTCCGGCATCCCAAGAGGAGTAGAGCGTTGAGTTTGCCGTGCCTCTCTTGCTGTTCGGTGCGAGAGCTATGAACATTGACTGTACGGCGGGAAACATGTGTCCGTTGCCAAGCCCTATTATCAATGCCGACAGGTAGTATGCCCACATGTCTGGCACTGCGGCAAAGAGGATATACCCGAAGACGGAGATGCTTACGCCTATTGCTGCATTGTGCAGGATCTTACCGTCTCGGAGTGCTTTGCCTCCTTGTATTCTTGACAGCATGAGACCTATGGAGAGTATCATGAAATACAGTCCTGTGCCTCCTGTTATGCCGAGACGTTCCTTGCCGTATATGGCGAGGTATGTCGACAGCACGCCATAGCTTAGTCCGAAACATGCTATGATTACCGCTTGTCTCCAGCCTGCTGTGAGGAAGAACCTGTCGAGCGACATCGTCTTGTTCTTCTGTATCGGTCTTGGCTTCATCGTTATGCGCGAGGCAACAAGAAGTCCGGCTCCTGCCACAGCCATGGAGAGTATGAAGAGCAGCTGGAAACTGTCTGTCAGCTCGTATATGAATATTCCTACTGAAGGACTCAAGGCCGTGGCAAGATTGTTCGACAGTCCGTAATAGCCTATTCCCTCTGCACGTCGTGTGGGGTGCAGGACGTCGATAGCTACTGTGCTGTTTGCGATTATCGTACCTCCGTAGGGGGCTCCGTGGACCGTTCTGACTATAGTGAACAGAGCCAGCGAGCCGCCAATGAGGTAGAAGCCGCATACGACGAACGTCAGGGCGTAGAAGAATAGCAGTATTCGCCGTCTGTCGAAACAGTCAACGAGAAAGCCGCTGAACGGGCGTATCGCCATAATCGCTATGGTATATCCGGAGAGCACAAATCCTATGGTATGCTTTCCGGCATGAAAAGAGTCGCTGAGATACAACGGCAGTATCGGAACTATTAGCATGAAGGAGAAGTAGAGCAGGAAGTTCGCTGTCCATGCTTTGGTATAGTTTCCGTTCCATAATGGTATCTTCTCTGTCATCCTGTTATTCTTTTCCATCTGATGTGGGTTCTGTTTATCTGCTTTGACAAATCCCCGCTTTTTTTCGGTGGGAACCAATCATAACGGACCGTTTAATCCTACAGATTGTATATCACCTTAAGTATGTGTGGAAAAAACTTTTTCCACACATACTTTTCTGTCATTCGTTCTTCCTACTCTGTTATCCAGCTGATGTCGCTTCCGAAGACATTCTTTAAGGTTATCTTCTCTGCTTCTTTCTTTGTCAGCTGTTTTGCCCATGCGTGTCGTTCCTTGGTCTTCGCTCCTTCTCCACGGTTGTTATACTCTATATATCGAGCGGTCTTCTCATTCTCTGCCTTTCCCCAGTTGTGCCATCCTACAGGCAGGATATGACTGCCGAGGTCGCAGTTCATGAAGAGTGTGTAAGCGTATGGTCGCCATGGTCTTCCGAGGTAACACTTCTCTATCGGCAGTCCTTTGTTACTCTTGAGTGCCTCGTCTCCTTCCAGTCTCTTTATGCGGCAGTTGTTGAAGATATAGCCGTAGGGCTGGTCCTTAGGTGTTGAAGCAGCCGTGACATACGAATTGCTTTTGTTTACTATGTCACAGTTCTCAAACCATACCGTGGAAGGTCCGAAGATAAAGTCTGTTGTGCCTTCTATGTAACAGTTGCGGAAGAACTGCCTTGCTCCGCCCCTGCCAGTGTATATGGTGTCCTGATGTCCGAGGAAACGGCAGTTTATGAAGAGGCATCTATCGCCTTCGACATGCAATGCCACAGCTTGTCCGAGTCGTGCGGAGTTGTTTTCTATGGTGATGTTCTTGAATGTTATGTCAGAGCCTGTCACCTTTACGGTATATGTGCGGAAGGTACCCATTGGCTTTTCCGTCCCCAGCATTCTTATGTTGGCGTGGTCATCCCATGTGATGATTGTGTTGTCACGGTCTTCGCCGCAAATCTCGATATTAGTAAGCCATGTAGGCACTTCAATCTTCTCTTTATACGTTCCTTTCTTTACGTATATTACTTTATGATAGTCCATAAATGCACGGCATACTTCTATGGCTTCCGCAACGTTACGGAACTCACATGTTCCGTCGCGTGACACGAAGAGTGTATCCGGGTTGTCGTACTTGTTGGCTGCGTGCATACTGCTTGGGAAAAGCAGTGCTAGGAAAAATAGTGAAAACAGTTGATGCTTCATGATTGCATTATTATTTAAAATAGGTGATAGGTTGTTTTTTTTTGCTTTTTGGTATGTATGCTGTTGTGAAGGAGTCTGAAAAGGTATGTCGCTCTCATGTCTCCACATTGATAAAAGTATGGTTTACTATATCAGAATGGTTTACTATATCAGTAGGTTTACTTATCAGTCATGCTTACTCCTGTGATATCTCTCGAAGGTCAGGGATTTGCTTCAGGCACGTTATGATATGTTTCACCTCATCACGGTCGTGGGTACGGAATGAGAAGTGTGCGTCGAATATCCCTTCGCTACAGTCGATGTTTACCTTCAGGATGTTCAGCTGTAGTTCTGAGGAGAACACCCGTGTCACATCGTTGAGCAGTCCTATGCGGTCTGTTCCTCTGACATGAATGCTTGCCACGAAGAACATTTTCTTGTGCATGTTCCATTTCACGTCGATGATACGGTTTCCGTAGCTTGATTTCAGACGAAGGGCGACCTGGCAGTCACGAAGGTGTATACGTATGTTTCCTCGCTCGTCGATATATCCCAGTGCGTCGTCTCCAGGGATGACGTTACAGCAGTCGTCGAAGATAAATCCTTTTATGTTCTCTTCCGAGACATATATCGGTTGTTTTTTCTTGAAAGAGTTCAGCACACGGAATTTTCCGTTCTCGTCGAGTTGTGTCCCCGGTATGAGTTCTGTGTCCTCGGTGTTATCCGTAGCTTCATCTTTTGTTGGGTCATTGTCCTCGTTCTTTTTCTGTTTTTTGCTGTCACCTCCTATGAATGACGGCACGAAACGTCTCCACTTGCTTGTCCTCTCTGTCTTTACTTTCTTGCCTGTGAGTTCCCGGAGTGTTTCCTCGGTAAGGGCAAATGTCTTCCTTCCTATTCCGAGCATCAGCTCGTCATGTTTGACAGTTTTGAAGATGTCGCAGAGTTTGTCGAGGCATGCCGTAGTAAGCTCCATGCCGTTTTCTTGAAGCCATTCCCTCAGGATTGCCTCTCCCTCGCGTCTCTTTTCCTTGTCAATCTTGTGCAGCTCTGCCTGTATCTTCCCCCGTGCTTTCGCTGTTGTCACGAAGTCCATCCATTCCGGTGAAACGTGTTGTGCTTTGGAAGCGAGTATCTCCACCTGGTCTCCCGACTGTAGCACGTGGCTTACAGGCACGAGTTTATGGTTTACCTTTGCTCCTATGCAGTGGCTTCCGAGGTAAGTATGGAGGTTGTATGCGAAATCGAGTGCCGTACTGTTTGCCGGCATGGTTATTATGTCGCCTTTCGGTGTGAAGACAAATATCTCACTTGCGAAGAGATTGAGCTTTATAGCGTCGAGGAAGTCCATGGCGTCCGGTTGCGGATCGTCGAGTATCTCCTTTATCGTCCTGAGCCAGTCATTCAGTTCCCTGTCGCGCTCATCTTCCGAAGAGTGGCTTCCGTCCTTGTATTTCCAGTGGGCGGCAAAGCCCTGTTCTGCGATGTCGTCCATGTGGTCAGAACGTATCTGCACCTCTATCCATCGTCCGCTTTTCGACATCAGTGTGACGTGCAGTGCCTGATATCCGTTAGCCTTCGGGTGGTTGAGCCAGTCACGCAGACGGTCAGGATGCGCTTCGTATATCTGGCTTATAGCCACATAAATCTGGAAGCATTCGTTTATCTCCTTCTCTCTGTTACGTGGCGTGCATACTATCCTCACGGCGAGAATGTCATATATCTCGTCGAAAGTAACATGCTTGTTGCGCATCTTGTTCCAGATAGAGTAGGGGCTTTTGACACGTGCCTTTATGGTGTAGTTTACGCCCATAGTGTCGAGTGCCTGCCTGATAGGCTGTGTAAACTCCTCGAAGAGCTGTTCGCGCTTTTCTTCCGTCGACTTCAGTTTCTGGCAGATGCTCTGATACTCCTCGGGATGTTCATACCTGAAGCTGAGGTCTTCCAGTTCTGTCTTTATCTTGTTCAGTCCCAGTCTGTTGGCAAGTGGCGCATAGATATATAGCGTCTCTCCTGCAATCTTATACTGCTTGTTTGCCGGTTGTGATGCCAGCGTACGCATATTGTGCAGCCTGTCACATATCTTTATGAGTATGACGCGTATGTCGTCGCTCATGGTCAGCAGAAGTTTTTTGAAGTTCTCTGCCTGTGCTGACGCCTTGTCGCCGAATATTCCACCGGATATTTTCGTCAGTCCGTCGACAATCTGTGCTATCTTCGGTCCGAAGAGGTTCTCTATGTCATCAATGGTGTAGTCCGTATCTTCCACTACATCATGTAACAATGCTGCGCATATGCTCGTTGAGCCCAGCCCCATCTCCTTGCATGCTATGTATGCCACGGCAATGGGGTGCATGATATACGGATCGCCCGAGAGTCTTTTCACTCCTTTGTGGGCATGGCATGCGAAATTGTATGCCTTTGTTATTATTTCCAGCTTTTTCCTATGCGGCGAGTTGATGTAGCATTCCAGCAACTGTTGGAACGCCTCTTCAACCATCTTCTCGTTCTGCTGTTCCTTTATTTGCTCTTCTACCATCATTTGTACCTATTAGAATGAGTGGGATTGCTCCCCCTTCTTCAGGGATTACTCCTACCTATCTTACTTTTATTTTCTTTCCCGCACGTATGTTGTTTCCTGATATGCCGTTCAGCTTCCGGAGTTTAGCTACTGTAGTACCGTTGCGTTTTGCTATTTCCGACAGTGTGTCGCCCTGTCTTATTGTCACCGAACGTCCAGAGCGTGCTTTCCTGCTTTTCTTGCCTTTTTTCTTGCTTGCTGTTGTCTTTGGTGCTTCTGCAACGTCTACTACGTCTCGTTTTGTCAGGAGGCTCTCGCGCTGATATGCATATATAGAGTCTTCACGCTCCAAGAACGTGTTTACGAGACGTTGAGGCAGACGTATCGGCGAGGGCTGTGTACTTCCGTTCACCACGTCATATCTGTACTGTGGGTTTATCGCTTTCAGCTGTTCGAGGTCCATCTGCAATACCGCCGCCACCTGCTGTAGGTGAACGTCGCGATTCACCATTATGGTGTCAGTCTTTACGGGCAGCGTTGTTGTCATCGGACAGATATTGTGCTCGCAATAGTATGTCATGATATAGTTCGCTGCTATGAAGCCCGGAACATATCCGCGTGTCTCCTTAGGAAGATAAGGGTATATCTTCCAGTAGTCTGTCACTCCTCCTGCACGTTTTATAGCCTTGTTGATGTTCTCTGGTCCGGCATTGTATGCTGCGATAGCGAGTGTCCAGTCTCCGAAGATGTTATACAGGTCGTGCAGGTATCTTGCAGCAGCGTATGAAGCCTTCACGGGGTCTCTTCTCTCGTCAACGAGAGTGTTTACCGTAAGCCCATACTGTCTTCCTGTCTCAAGCATGAACTGCCATACTCCTGTTGCTCCGACCCTTGATACAGCCTGAGGGTTCAGTGCAGACTCTATTATGGGGAGGTATCTCAGTTCTAACGGCACGTTATACGCTTCAAGCGCCTGTTCGAATACCGGCATGTAGAAATTGCTTGCTCCGAGCATGAGGCTCACGGACTTTCTCAGCTTTGTGGCATATCGGTCAATAAATTTCTGTACGATGTCGTTGTATGGCATCTCGATGATGGTAGGCATCCTCGAAAGCCTCTCGATATACACCTCTGGTGCGAAATACGGGTTTATGTCCCTCATATTGCAGTTCTCGTCAATCTTGAGGTATGTCTTGGCGTGATACTGCAAAAGCAAGGAGTCTATGTTCTGCAACATCGACTCCGGCACTGCTATCTGTTCTTCGTCGCCGTCCTCGTCTTCGATGACAACGTTCTTCTCGTCTTCCTCCTCATAAATTACTTGTGCAGTCAGAGGAGCGTAAAAACCGCCACAGAGCATTGCTGTGGCGAGAATATATTTTTTTATTATGTTCATTACATCTTTAAATGTGAGTAGGTATGTACAAAATGTTTTTATGATTGTATAGCATAGTAATGCCGTATCAGTAAATGATATATCAGAGTGTGTCGACTCCTGTTTGCATGTTATCACGTACTGATAATGTGCGGTAGCTCAGTGGAAACCACACTTCTTTCCTACGGACTTGTAGCAAAAAACAATCCTTAAAAATTCAGCTGGCATCTCAGTCCTATACCCCCATTTCCGAGAACGTCGTTAGAAACCGTCATCCTCTTGTTTTCTGATGCCGGGATATATGCCGGAGCGACCTTCATACTGAGGTCATCGCTTATGTCAAACTGCGACAGCGAAGCGTCGACATAGGCATCGACGATAGAGAGTCCGTAAACTCCGAGCATGCAGAATATGCTCATGTCGCGCCATCTGCGGTATTTGTCCTTCCTGTTTTTGAACACCGACTTATACTGCTCCATGTTCGCCTCCGTTATCTGTGCTCCGAGGTGTAGGAATTTTTCGTAACTCTTTGTCTCAGGGTCGTCGTCCATGATGTCTATATATGCTTTCTGATAGTCGGAATACATCTGTCCGTTCCACCTCAGTGCATACACACATCCTACGAGTCCTCCGTAAATGATAGGCAGTTTCCAGTATTTCCTGTTGTATATCTGTCCGCCTCCCGGAATGACGATTGCCATCCACAACGCTTTCTTCACGTCGGGACGCCATGCCGCTTTCGGCACATTATGACGTATGTCGTCACGTTGTACGATAGCGTTTATCTGTGCCACGTTTTCCGTCACCGTGCTGTCTATTTCTGCCATGCTGTTGTTTGCCGTGCTGTCTGACGGTGTCTGTGCTATGGAGCAGCATATTACGGTGATGTAAAGCAATGTTATGGTGAATAATCTTTTCAAGTGAGAGTAATGGGGGCTTTACGTATTCCCCGCCGTATGTATGTTATGGCGGGGAAAGCTTTCGCCCACCGTATTGTTATGTGGGTTCTTTCTGTGCCACCATCAGGATTGTGGCTTCGTTGTTAGATTGTGGCTTCACTGTTTCGGAGAATATCCTCCCCTTATCCTTGTCCGCCGTTTATCTTCTCAAGAATGCGTTGCAGTTCCTCTTCGTTGTCAAACGGTATTGATAGCTTGCCTTTTCCTGTGGCGTTGCACGTTATCTTCACGTTCTGCCCTGTCAGGCTTGTTAGGTGTTGCCTTACGTTTTCAAAGTATTCAGGCAATGTCGTCTCGCCTTTTATTTTCTTCCTTCCGAGTTCTATGCTCTCGCCGTTTTTCAGCTGCTGGCACAGCTCCTCTACTTTTCTTACCGATATGCCGTTCTTCACTATTTCATGGAACACCTTCAGCTGCAACTGCGGGTCGTCGAGTGACAGGAGCGCCCTTGCGTGTCCCATGTCTATCTCTTTTTTCTGCAACGCCATCTGCACAGGAGCCGGAAGTTTGAGGAGACGTAGGAAATTAGCCACCGTAGCCCTTTTCTTTCCTACTCTTTCTGCCACCTTCTCCTGTGTCATGCCTGTATTGTCCAGTAGGTGTTGGTATGCCAAGGCTATCTCCACGGCATTGAGGTCTTCACGCTGTATGTTCTCTACGAGAGCCATCTCCATGACGTTCTCGTCTTTTATGGTGCGTATGTATGCCGGTATTGTTGTCAGACCTGCCAGTTGTGACGCTCTCCAGCGTCTTTCTCCCGCGATGATCTGATACCTGTTGTCGGCTGTCTGCCTCAACGTTATAGGCTGGACGATGCCAATCTCCCTTATGCTGTTTGCCAGTTCCTGAAGCGCCTCCTCGTCGAAGTCCCTTCGTGGCTGGTTTGGGTTGCGTTCTATCTGTGCAAGTTCTATCTCATTGATTGTCGACGACCCTCCTGTCTGCACGTTGTCTGTAGAGATAAGTGCTCCGAGCCCTTTTCCCTGTGCCGAGATGTCGTCAAGCCCTCGTCCTAACGATGTGAATTTTTTCTTTACTGCCATTATTCCTTCTCTTCTCTACTGATAATCTCTTTTGCTAATGCCAGGTGGTTCTTTGCTCCGTTTGACTCTGCGTCGTAGAGTATTACCGGAATGCCGTGGCTTGGCGACTCCGACAGTTTTACGTTACGCTGTATTACTGTTTTGAACACGAGCTCCTGGAAATGTCTCTTCACCTCGTCGTATATCTGGTTAGCGAGGCGCAGACGGCTGTCGTACATGGTGAGCAGGAAGCCCTCAATCTCCAACCTTGGATTAAGTTTCGACTTTATTATTTTTATTGTGTTGAGAAGTTTGCTTATGCCTTCGAGTGCGAAATACTCACACTGCACAGGGATAATCACCGAGTCTGCTGCTGTCAGTGCGTTAACAGTGATAAGTCCCAATGACGGCGAGCAGTCTATGAGTATATAGTCGTACTCGCTTCGTACAGGGTCGAGCAGTCTTTTCAGTACATTTTCCCTGTTCTCAAGGTTCAGCATCTCTATCTCCGCTCCGACGAGATTGATGTGGCTTGCCACGATATCGAGTCCGTCGATGTCTGTGGTGTATATGGCATCGCGTATGTCCGCCCCGTCGATGATACACTCGTATATGGAACATTCAAGCTGCTGAATGTCCACCCCAAGTCCGCTTGAAGCGTTAGCCTGAGGGTCAGCGTCAATAACAAGCACAGACTTCTCCATCGTTGCAAGTGAGGCGGCAAGGTTTATCGTTGTCGTAGTCTTACCTACGCCACCCTTCTGATTCGCAAGCGCAATAATTTTTCCCATCGTTCAAAAAAAATGTTTTGCCGGGGGCATGTTCCCCACCTTAATAAATATATTTGGGTACAAAAGTACTAATTTTATTTTAGATATTCGAATATTAAACGTTTTTTTTGTACTTTTGCACCTAATTTAATTAAAAAAGTAATGAATAGACCGTTAATACTTATTTCCAACGATGATGGTTACGATGCAAAAGGTATCGTAGAGCTGGTAAGAATGGTGCGTTCTTTCGGGGATATTATAGTTTGCGCACCCGAGGAGTGCCAATCAGGAAAGTCAAGGGCTTTCAGCATGGGGCCGCTGACGCTCCGCGACGTTCGGGAGCGAGACGGTGAGCGCTGGACAGCCTGTTCCGGCACTCCGGTAGACTGTATCAAGATGGCGTGTAACGTTCTCTGTCCACGAACGCCCGACCTTATCCTCGGCGGTATAAACCATGGCGACAACGCCTCTGTCAATGCCCACTACAGCGGCACTGTCGGCATAGCTTTCGAGGGTGCCATGAAAGGTGTCCCCTCCATAGCTTTTTCCCTTTGCGACTATGACGCCGATGCCGACTTCAGGCCTATGGAAGGCTATGTAAGAAAGATTTGTGATGGCGTTCTCAGCCATGGCTTGCCCCCTATGACATTCCTCAACGTCAATGTTCCCAAGGTCAGCATCGCTTCAGAGCTTCGTGGCATGCTTCAGTGCCGTATGGCGCGTGGAGAATGGAAAAAAGAAGTCATCCTCCCCGCCGAAGGCAGTAGGGAGTATCATTTAAAAGGCTATTTTGAGAATCATGAGCCTGAGGATGCCTCCACCGATGCCTGGGCGGTGAGCAACGGATATGTTGCTGTCACTCCGTCCACCGTCGATGTCACGTCATACTGTGACTTGGATTGGCTGTAGGTGTGGGCTGTTAAGATAGAGTCTTATTAATTCTCAGGTTGGCTGATGCTCACCATGCGTCGAGGTCGTTGCTGATTTCCGGCATCATGTCTTTAGTGAATACCGGGTCTGCACCCTTCTTTTTCTGTGTGGCATAATCACGCACGAGCAGTCTCACCTTCGGGAAAAGCTGTATGATTGCGAGAAGGTTGCATATCGTGATGAGGGCCATACAGAGGTCTATGATGCTCCATGCGAGGTCGAGTGTCAGCAATGCTCCGAGCATTACGAAAGCCGCCGCCATGAGTCTATAGACGAATAGCGCCGTCTTGTTTTTGGTAAAGAAAACGAGGTTCGTCTCTCCGTAGTAGCAGTTGGCTATTATCGTGCTGAAGGCAAAGAGCCATATCACGACGGCGATGAAATGGTTTCCGAGACCTCCGATTTCTTCTGTCAGAGCGTCCTGAGTGAGCTGTATGCCGTTGCTGGCGGTATAGTCTACGCCGCTGCACAATATCATGAATGCCGTACACGAGCATACTACGAGAGTGTCTACGAATACTCCGAGTGCCTGTATGAGTCCTTGTTTTACGGGGTGGGTGACATGTGCCGTAGCGGCAGCGTTAGGCGCAGAGCCTTCCCCAGCCTCGTTGCTGAATAGTCCTCGTTTTATACCCATCATGACTATCGCCCCGAGTGCTCCTCCTGCAAATTCCCCAAAACCGAAGGCGTTTTCTACTATCATCGTGAGTACCTTCGGCAGCACTGTAATGTTTGACAGCACAATATACACTGCGAGAAGGAGATACACTACAGCCATGACAGGCACTACCGTAGATGATATGCGTGCTATGCGATGTATGCCGCCGAATATCACAGCTACTGTCAGCAGGCATAATATTCCTCCCATCCATTCCAAGGGTACTTCAAAAGCCTGCTGCCATGCCAAGGCTATGGTGTTGCTCTGCATGGCGTTGTTGGCGAATCCGAAGGTCAAGATCATCAGGACGCTGAACAGCACACCCATCCAGCGGCGGTGTAGTCCGTGGTACATATAATATGCCGGTCCGCCATAGAATGCGCCTTCGCCCCTTCTCTTATACAGCTGTGCGAGAGTAGACTCCACGAACGCTGTGGCAGATCCGAAGAGTGCCATGACCCACATCCAGAATATGGCCCCTGGTCCCCCTACGCTTATGGCAGTAGCTACTCCGGCAAGGTTTCCCGTTCCGATGCGTGAGGCGAGAGCTACTACGAAAGCCTGGAACGATGATATCTGCTTCTCGCTTTTTCCTTCCTTTGCTTTCTTTCCCTCTGCCGTTGTCCCTTCGCATACCTTTTGCGCCTCTTCCCCTTCGTTGGCTTTTCTCTTTCCTTCCGTTGAGTGGAACACCAGGCGCATCATCTCTTTGAACATGCGGAACTGCACTCCTCCTGTTCGCAAGGTAAAATACACAGCGCACCCTACAAGGAGTACTATGTTTACGTATGTCCACAGCCAGTCCTGTATGTTGTAGATGATGTTATGTACCATATTTTAATGTAAATTCCTTCCTCTGGTTTTTACCAAAGGAAGGAAAATAATATATTTTTTCTGCCGTTACTTTTGGCGGGTTCTGTTAATTGCCGAATTCAGACAAATTCCGTTGTCACTTTGACGGCTTATTCTTCAGCCAGGCGCGCCTTTATAGCCGCTGTCTCAGCCTCGTAGCCCGGTTTTTCGAGAAGAGCGAACATATTCTTCTTGTACGCCTCTACTCCCGGCTGGTTGAATGCGTTTACTCCGAGGAGCTGTCCTGAGATGCCGCATGCCATCTCAAAGAAGTATATCAGCTGTCCGAAGTTATATGCGTCGAGACGCTCTATAGAGATGAGTATGTTAGGTACTCCGCCGTCGACATGTGCAAGGCGAGTGCCCAGCTCTGCGTTTTTGTTCACCTCGTCAATTCGTTTTCCTGCAAGGAAGTTCAGTCCGTCGAGGTTCTCCTCGTCAGAAGGGAAGAGTAGGTTACGCTCCGGATTCTCCACAGATATACATGTCTCGAAGATAGTGCGCTCTCCGTCCTGTATCCACTGTCCCATAGAGTGTAGGTCTGTCGTGAAGTCGCATGATGCAGGGAATAGTCCCTTTCCGTCCTTTCCCTCAGACTCACCGTAGAGCTGTTTCCACCATTCAGCGTAGTAGTGCAGCTTCGGCTGGTAGTTTATGAGTATCTCAATTTTCTTTCCGTTCTGGTAGAGTGCGTTACGTGTTGCAGCATATACCGCTGCCGGGTTCTCCTCGAAAGGCACGTCTATGCCACACTGTTTCTCCATTACCACGGCACCAGCCACGAGTTGCTCGATGTCTATTCCGGCACATGCTATAGGAAGCAGTCCTACCGGAGTGAGTACAGAGAAGCGTCCACCAACGTTGTCAGGAATGATGAACGAGCGGTATCCCTCTTTGTCAGCGCATGTACGTGCCGCACCCTTCTTTGCGTCTGTTACGGCAACGATGAGGCTCTTTGCAGCCTCTTTGCCTACCTGTGCCTCTAACTGTGTCTTGAGAAGTCGGAAAGTCAGAGCTGTCTCTGTAGTTGTTCCAGACTTTGAGATATTTATTATAGCAAAGGTCTTGCCCTTAAGATATTCTGTCAGTTCTGAGAGATAATCCTCACCGATATTGTTTCCGGCGAAAACCACAGCAGGAGTGCTGCTGTCCTTTACGAGCCATGCAAAAGAGTTCTGCAGTCCTTCTATTACAGCCTTGGCGCCAAGGTATGATCCGCCTATTCCGGCTATTACGATTACCTCAGCCTTCTGACGGAGGTCAGCAGCGACAGCCTTCACCTCAGCGAGGAATTCCGGTGTTATGGATGAAGGCAAGTGTAGCCATCCGAGGAAATCATTTCCTGGTACAGTTCCTTCCTCAAGACCTTTCTGAGCCTCTTTTACCTGCTCCTTAAGAGCCATTACTGCGCCGGCAGGTAGAAACTGCTGCGCCTTTGTGATGTCTAAAGATATCTGTTTCATATTTTAATAGTATTTAGTTAGAAAAGATTTTTTATCCCTCCATTAGTTTTCTGTATCTCGGACGTTTTATCTCGTCTGTTCCGAGTCGCATGGCTTTGTTTATCTCGTAGTCAGAATAGCTTCCTTCGAAGAAGAACACCTCTCCGTTTCCCTCGAACGCGAGGATATGTGTGCATATACGGTCGAGGAACCAACGGTCGTGTGAAATGACCACGGCACATCCCGCGAACGACTCCAGACCTTCCTCAAGTGCGCGCAAGGTGTTTACGTCAATATCGTTTGTCGGCTCGTCGAGCAGCAGAACGTTACCCTCCTGCTTCAGTGCGAGAGCGAGCTGCAAGCGGTTTCGCTCACCTCCTGACAGTACTCCACATAGCTTTCCCTGGTCGTTGCCTGAGAAGTTGAAACGGCTGAGGTACGCACGTGCGTTGACATCGCGTCCCCCCATTCGGAAGGTCTCTGTCCCTTGTGATACCACGTCGTACACGGTTTTCTTCGGGTCGATGTCCTTATGCTGCTGGTCAACGTACGCCAGTTTCACCGTTTCGCCCACCTCAAATGTTCCGTTGTCTGGTGTCTCCATTCCCATAATCAGTCGGAAGAGCGTTGTCTTTCCGGCACCGTTAGGCCCTATCACTCCTACTATGCCGTTCGGTGGCAGCATGAAGTTAAGGTCTTTGAACAGCACCTTCTCTCCGAACGCCTTTGCCACATGCTCTGCGTTGAGCACCTTGTTGCCCAGTCGTGGACCGTTAGGAATGAATATCTCCAGTTTCTCCTCCCTCTCTTTCTGTTCCTGGTTGAGCATGGCGTCATAGGAGTTCAGACGCGCCTTTCCCTTTGCCTGTCGTGCCTTTGGTGCCATACGTATCCATTCCAGCTCTCTCTCCAGTGCTTTGCGTCGTTTTGATGCCGTCTTCTCCTCCTGTGCCATGCGTGAAGTCTTCTGGTCAAGCCATGAAGAGTAGTTACCCTTCCATGGTATTCCCTCTCCGCGGTCGAGTTCCAGGATCCATTCGCTTACGTCGTCGAGGAAGTATCTGTCGTGTGTCACTGCAATCACCGTGCCCTCATACTGCTGCAAGTGCTGTTCCAACCAGTCTATCGACTCAGCATCGAGGTGGTTGGTAGGCTCGTCGAGCAGCAGTACGTCCGGTTTCTGCAACAGCAGTCGGCATAGCGCCACACGTCTGCGTTCGCCTCCTGACAGTTTCTCTACGCTCCATTCTCCCGGCGGGCATCTCAGTGCGTCCATGGCTCTCTCAATCTTTGAGTCCATGTTCCATGCGTCGGTAGAGTCAATAATGTCCTGCACCTCCGCCTGTCTTGCCATCAGTTTGTCCATTTTGTCCGGGTCAGAGTAGTATTCCTCCATTCCGAACTTCACGTTTATCTCGTCATATTCCTTCAGTGCGTCGTAGACATACTGCACTCCCTCCTGCACGTTTTCCTTTACCGTTTTCGTCTCGTCGAGCGGTGGGTCCTGCGGCAGGTATCCTACGCTATATCCCGGGCTCCATACCACTTCTCCCTGTGTCGGTTGCTCTATGCCGGCGATAATTTTCATAAGCGTAGACTTTCCTGCTCCGTTAAGTCCTACGATACCTATTTTTGCCCCATAGAAGAAAGAGAGGTAGATGTTCTTAAGTATCTGCTTCTGGTTCTGTGGGATAATCTTGCTTACTCCCACCATAGAGAAGATAATCTTCTTGTCGTCGACTGTTGCCATGTGTTTCTGATTAGTATATATAAATATGTGTAATTTTATTCTCGTTCAGCATGATTTCCGGGTGTCCTCTTTCCCTGTCATTGTTCCTTTTCTTCCTCCCCGCCTTATTTCCATTCCGTCACGTCGATATATGTCTGTACCGACTGTTCTATCTTGTCTGGAAGGTTACAGAAGAAGTCATATCCTGTTCGGCTTTCCAGTTCGTTTATTGTTATCATATATGGCGTGAGGTCCTTGCTTGCGTCCGCCTTATGCTCCGCCCAGAATGCCATTCCGGAGTACATTCCGGCAGCAGACTTTTTCAGCACCGCCATAAAGAAATATTTCGGCACGGGCATGCGCAGCGTAGCGTTTGTAGCTCCTGTCTTTGGGTTTTTCTCCAGTGTCCCCGCCTGTTTCTTGCCGTTTATTGTCACGTCGTACAATGTTCCGCCCTTGCATATGTACATCACTCCTCCGTTTCCTACCACCACGTCACGCCACGTGCGTACCTTGCTCTCCATTGTGGCCCATACACCCCCGTTGAACTCGTATATCTGCGGGTGCATATTGCTAAGGAAGAACGTCTGTCCATTGACGTTTTGCGAGCATATACGGTCTTCCGAAGCGCAGATGTGTCCCCGATTATATCCCGATCCGCTATAGTCGGAGAGTTCCGTCCGGTATGCCTCGTCAATCTCCATGTCGGGTTGGAAGGGGTCTCCCGTCCATTGCCTTCCTTGCCATACCGCTCCGCTCCAGCTTTTTCTTTCCCAACCTTTTGTGGTGTTCGTAGCGTTCCATTCCCAGCATGTCCAGCGTTGCGCCCTTGTTATGCAGTCCCATTCTACGCTGTAGTTTACCCCTATGCCGTCGTCGTATTTTGTCAGCAGCATATAGTTTGTGCCGTTTTTCACTCTCGGCATCTCTATCCTTGTGGCATATATGCTTTTCTCTGTTGTGTTTGCATTGACGTTTACGTCTTCCGTCAGTAGAGGATCGTCGTCGCTGTTACATGCCGTAAACGCCAGCGTGACGAGCATGACGGCGTGGTAGAAATAGTATTTTTTCATTTATTAGAGTTTTTTCTATATGGAAGAATGCCGTCACGGCTTCCGAATGGCAAGAGCCGTTGCGCTGTTATCCGGTATTCTTCACCATATAAGAGTGTCGTTTCCACTCTTTGTAAATATACGTTTTTTTTGTCTTTGCAAAAGTACGAAATAAATTTTTAACTACCAAAGATAATCGTACAAAAAAATCCCATGAAGCGAGAAAAGAGGCTTTGTGAGGGTAAAAAACAGCTGTTTTTCTTGTTCTCTCCCGTCCTCTTGCTGTTCAAATGCGTTTACTTTACTTTCCATATCGTGGTTGAATGTCAGTCAAGAAACAGCGTCGCCACAAGTTTCCGTACTAACGGCATTCATAAAGTTGCCATAAAACCTTTTTGTAATGGAAAGAGCGCATTTATTGTCGTAAAATGCCACATGTGGCAATATTTTATGTTAAGAAAACCTTTTTTTCTTGCCTCTATACCTTATTAGAATGAAAAAATAAATAACTTTGCATAGCCATGAGGTTTTGTTGTGCATCAAATGACAAACAACATGTAATTATCTTCAGTGGGAATTACCAGTCCCCACCTAATATCTTTTATGCGGACCAAGAAGAGCCGCCTGAAAAGGTGTCTCCTCTCACCACCTTACCTAAAACAGTAATAGTAATATGACAAGAAGAAGCATTTCCTTTCTGTTCGCTCTCTTCCTCCTTCTCTCCACGGCATCAGCAGAGAAGAAGGCGAAATATGTTTTTTATTTCATCACCGACGGAACCGGCGTGAACACTATCCTTGGTGCGGAGATGTATAATGCGGCAAAGAAAGGTGTCATAGGCCGTGAGCCGTTCTTCATGACACAGTTCCCCGTGGTCAGCATGGCGTCGACCTATTCCTTCGACAGCGGAGTGACCGACTCCGCCGCGTCGGGTACGGCACTCGCCACAGGAGTGAAGACCAAGAACGGTGCTGTAGGCGTCAAGGACGACCTCACTACTCCCGTAACGTCGGTAGCAGCATGGGCGAAGGAAGCCGGCATGAGGGTCGGTGTAGCCACCAGCGTGCCAGTCAACCATGCCACTCCGGCAGCGTTTTTCGCACATAACGGCAAGCGCAGCGACTATTACGGCATAGGTGCTGACATGGTTTCCTCCGGCTTCGACTTCTATGGCGGGGCGGAGGTGAAGGACCATTACGACGCAAAGAAACACCCGGGACAGCCGGACATCTACGACGAACTGCGGAAGAATGGCTACACCCTCGCCTTCGGCGTTGAGGATTTTAAGGCGAAAGCCGGAAAGGCAGAGAAACTCGTGCTGCTGCAGGACACCCTGCGCCTCAACCCTGCCTCGGGTACGTTTAGCATACCTTACGCCATTGAGGCGCGTGAGGGCGAGCTGAGGATTGAGGACATCCTGCTTTGCGAGATAGACTTCCTCATGAAGGACAACGATAACGGCTTCTTCCTCATGAACGAGATAGGCGGCAAGGTTGACTGGGCGTGCCACGCCCAGGATGCTGCTACGGCGTTTGCCGAGGTTGCGGCTGTCGACCGCTGTATAAAGATTGCCTATGACTTCTACCTCCAGCATCCTGACGAGACGCTCATAGTGCTTACCGCCGACCATGAGACCGGCGGGCTTGTCCTGGCAGAAGACGACATCTACGCCCTGAACCTTAAAGTCCTGGAAAACCAGCGTGTCAGCATGGACGGCTTCTCGGCACGTCTGAGATCCATGAAGGAGAAGGCTGGCAAGAACGTGACATGGGAAATGGCACAGCAGGCTCTGAAAGAGTGCTACGGCTTCTGGGACACCGTGGAGATCACGCCAGACGAAGAGAAGATGCTGAAGGAGACACATACCAGGTCCTTCGCCGACGGAGCACAGGAGGTGAAGAACGAATATTCAGCAAACCTCGCCCTCGCAGACCTCGCCAAGCGTATCATAAACAAGAAAGCACTCGTGTCGTGGCGCACGAAAGGCCATTCGGCAGGTTTGGTGCCGGTGTTCGCCATAGGCTGTGGCAGCGAGGCGTTCCAGGGCTTCAACGACAACGCATTGATACCAAAGAAAATAGCCAAGGCGGCAGGCTACACCATACCACGGCAATGACGTGGCTTCTGGAAGACGGAACTTTCATATCGGACGGCAGGAGCCGGACATTCAGGCTCCTGCCGTCCGAAAAGAGTGATATATTTTACTACCCAAAAAAACAAAGATTAGTTTTCGAGAAAACACATGAGAAACATTATCGAGACCTACATGATGAAAAACGGCTTCTCCATCTGGCAGCCGAAAGTGGCACTCTTCGACATGGACGGAGTGCTGTATGATTCTATGCCAAACCATTCACGCTCATGGGAGGCAGCCATGAAGTTATACCATATCAACATCTCCAAGCAGGACGCATACCTCTATGAGGGCATGAGAGGCGTGGAGGTTATCAAGAAACTCTTCCGCGACCAGAGGGGCGAGATTATTGACGACGAGAGGGCTGAGGAGATGTACCGCACAAAGTCGCAGTACTACGCCGGATGTGACATCGCGCCTGTCATACCTCATGTCAAGGACGTCCAGCAGACGATGAAGAACTTCGGCATGAAGATTGGCGTGGTGACAGGAAGCGGACAGGCTACGTTGCTTGACAGAATACTCCAGGACTTCCAAGGACTGGTTGACGAGGACGTTATAGTTACGGCGAACAACGTTACGAGAGGCAAGCCACACCCCGAGCCGTATATCGTAGGCATGGACATGGCGGGATGCCGTCCGTGGGAGACTATAGTCGTGGAGAACGCTCCCCTCGGAGTGCGTGCCTCCAATGCCGCACGCTGCTTCACGATAGCCGTAAATACCGGTCCGCTCCACGACCGCACATTGAAGAGGGAAGGGGCAGACCTCATCGTACACTCCATGCGCGACCTTAACCTTCTCCTGCCGCTCCTCCTTACTCCTACAGAAGGATAAGTTCCATGCTCCACATGGCGGCATGTGACACAACGAATAAATTACCTCACCCACGCAAACCTTAAACCTCCCGTCGCATAAGTCCTTCTGCGACAAGTTCTTCTGCGACGGCATAATATCCACATAATACAAATATGATTACACCTCACAACAACGCTAAAGAACACGATTTCGCCAAGACGGTACTCATGCCCGGCGATCCATTACGTGCAAAATACATCGCCGAGACATTTCTTGAGAGTCCTCGGTTAGTCAACGAAGTGCGCAATATGCTGGCATATACCGGAACATATAAGGGAGAGCCCATCTCCGTCATGGCGTCAGGAATGGGAATACCGTCTATAGGCATATACTCCTATGAACTGTTTAAGTTCTTCGGCGTAGAGAATATCGTCCGCATAGGTTCGGCAGGTTCTTACTCGGAACGTCTGCAGGTCCGCGACGTCGTTCTGGCGGAGTATGCTTTCAGTGCTTCCACCTTCGCCCTCCGCTCCAGCGGCTCTCAGGAGCATATCTTCTATCCTGACGCCCAGCTCAACGATATAATATCGACAAAAGCCGAAGAGCTCGGCATAACGTGTAAGAAAGCCAAGGTACACTCCAGCGATGCCTTCTATACGGCACCAGAGTTAGGCGGCTGGGAGAACATACGCGACACGACGCAGACGGAGTGTGTGGAGATGGAAAGCTTCGGACTCTTCCACAACGCCAAGGTCCTGGGCAAGCGGGCGGCATGCATCCTGACCATATCCGACGCCTTCTATAACGAGGTGGCGCTGTCGGCAGAAGAGCGTCAGAACTCTTTCACACAGATGATGACCCTTGCCCTCGAAAGCGCCATAACATTCTGACCCTATACGAAAGCCCTCCTCGTGAGGGCTTTTTGCTTATGGGGAGGTTATGTCGTAAAAACGACATAAAACAAGGACGGGAAGACATGATGACAAGGTGAGGGCAGCAAGTCCGTAAAAAACGCATAATTTAGTTACTATATCTGTGACGTCTTTGACATTTGTCAAGAATATGGCAGAATTTGAAAAAAAACAGTCAGAAAGTTTGGCTGTGTACGTAAACAGTAGTAACTTTGCACTCGGAAATCAGAAACAAGGGTTTCTAAAGAGATTAAAGTCATCGGAAAGGTGACATTCTGAAAGGGAGCCGAAAGGAAAACGGCAGAAGCCCATGAGGAAATCTCGAACAGCAACCGGTCTTATCTTCAAATAGGACACACATAAAATAATAGAATTAGTTTTTCATAGATAGTATATAGTTAGGTTTTAGTTATTAGGTAAAAGTTAGTTAGTTTTTATTTGTATTAGATTTTTAGGTAAAAAGACGGTTATTATTCAGGTAACGCAGACCGACCGCGAGGTTAGTCCTCTTTTAAGAAAATATTTAAAAATCAATACAAACCCACAGCAGACATTGTGACTATGTCTGCTGTTTTTCTTTTTAAACTATCTGTCCTTTTCCTGTTGCGTCGTTCTATTTCTCCGGTTCCTTTTTTCTATTTCTCCGGTTTTGCCCTTCTCATTCTTAAGTCTTGTTTTTCTCTTTCTCCGGTTTTGCCCTTCTCATTCTTGACTCTTGCCTTCACGTCCTTGAGTTTTGTTTTATGTCTTCTCGTTATTGTTTTTCTCCTCAAGAAAAATATATTATGCCCGTAGACATTTTCCATTGCTCCCCATAAAAAAATATTTTTATAGGCATGTATTCTTCGTTCATAGGCTTAGAATGTATGTTCAAAGGCTTGGAATGTATGTTCAAAGGCTTGGAATGTGCGTTCAAAGGTTTTGAATGTACGTTCAAAGGCTTTGAATGAAGATTTTATAACGTAGAAAATGTTTTTTCCCTGCTTTACAGAAGAATGATTGTAGGCTAAGAATAATGATGTTGTGGAAGAAGAAAAAAAGTACGCCCAAGACTGAGGGTTGCAGTCTTGGGCGTAGGCTTACTGTGTGTCTATGTATTTGGAATTACTTTTTTCCTTTGTTTTTTCTCTTTTATTTCTTCTCCTTCATAAGATATACCACTACGGGCAGGTGGTCGGCATATCCGTTCAGCCATTGTCCTCCGGCATGTGTACGCTTTGGCGTCCCCTTATATTTCCCTTCCGTCTGGAAGAGGTAGTCGCGGCGGAAAATCTGGTGTTTGAAATATTTCAGTGTTGAGAAGTCGCGTGCTCCTCGCTGGTTGAGTAGGTTCTGCGACATGAGTATCTGGTCGAAGAGGTTCCATGCTCCGTCATACATCAGTGTCCCCGTTCCACTTTTGAAATCCTTTATCCAAGGGTTGTAGAGGTCTTTCTTTCCTACAGCGTCGATATCCTCCTTTCCACGCAGTCCCTCAGTCATGGAACGGTCGGTAGGGTCGTCGTTCATGTCGCCCATGACGAAGAACTTCGTCTTCGGGCTGTCCTTTTTCAGTCGTTCTATGATTGCCGTGATCTGCTCTGCTCCTGAGACACGCTTTGCGTCGCCGGGTCGCAGTCGTGAAGGCAGGTGGTTTACAATGAAGCACACCTCTTCCTCAGCGAGAGTGCCGTGAACGGTGAGGAAACCACGTGTGAAGAAGGTGGTGTCCGTGTCGACATACGGGTAAAGCTTCGAACGCAGGGTGTCGGGAGTGAAGAGCGTAGGGTTATAGAGCAGTGCGCAGTCAACGCCACGCTTGTCAGCCCCCTCGAAATGTATGAAGCGCATGCCACGCTGTGCGAGCGGCTCCTGCGAGCAGAGGTCTGCCAGTGCCTTGGCGTTCTCCACCTCCGACACTCCTATCACGGCACATCCTACGGGAATGCGGTCTGTACCCATCTCTGCGAGTACCTTAGCCATGTTGCGCAGCTTGTTGGAGTATTTCAGCCCGTTCCATTTGTACGAGCCGGTAGGCAGGAAGTCGTAGTCGCGCTTTCCCTCGTCGTGACATGTGTCGAAGAGGTTCTCCAGGTTATAGAAACCTACGGCATAGCCGAGGTATTTCTTCTCCTGTGCTGTCAGCGACAGCGAGAGCAGGAGAAATGCGGTGGCAAAGAACAGTGTTATCTTTCTCATGATGTTATAATAGTATGGTTGTTTTTATGCTTATATTGTGATGACGTCATGTGTGTTATAATATGTAAAAAAGTCTGCTGCTTATAGTTACATATATAATATGGTATTGCAAAAGTAATAAAAAAATCGTGACGGAAGAAAAAGAATGGGCAAAAATTTTGAATTGTCATAAAAAAAACGTAATTTTGTCACGTCTTATGTCAAAGAGAGAGGCAAAGGCACATTATTTTTCGACAACAATCAATAATTATTTTCATGATAAGGCGGACAACGTTTCCGCCGTAACACTTTTTTTTATATTATGAACAAAAAGCTATCAATGGTCTTGGCTGCACTCTGTCTCGCGCAGCTCGCCATGGCTCAGGAGCCTGTGGTAGAGGACGAGAAAGAGAAGAAGGTGGCCACCGCGGCTGACGAATCGGCTTTTACCTTTACAGAGGCACAGCTGGGCGAGGACGACGATATGTCGCAGAACGTGACAATCCTCGGCTCAAACAGTAATCTGTATGCTTCGCAGGTAGGCTACCGTTTCTCGCCGATGAGATTCCGTTACCGTGCTTTCAACCAGAAGTACAACGACGTTTACGTCAACGGACTTCTGCTTAACGACATGGAGACGGGACAGTTCCGCTTCTCGCAAGTGGGCGGACTCAACAACCAGACACGAGGCGTAGAGCAGGCCCTGCCTTTCGAGGACAACCGCTTCGCGCTCTCTGCCATGGGAGGGTCAAACAACTATAACTTCCGTGCCGGCTCCATGCCTGTAGGAAACCGTGTCAGCCTCCTCGGCACAAACCGTAACTATACGTTCCGCGGCATGTACACCTACAACAGCGGCTTCAACGACAAGGGCTGGGCGTTTTCGGCAAGCCTGACATACCGTTGGGCCAATGAGAAGACGGCGTATGTCGACGGTATGTTCTACAACTCCCTCAGCTATTTCCTCGGAGTGGAGAAAATCATCAACGACAGCCACTCGCTCTCCTTCTCGACATGGGGAAACCCTACCGAGCGAGCAGGACAGGGCGGTGCGACAGACGAGAGCTACTGGCTTGCCAACTCCAATTTCTATAACCCGTATTGGGGTTACCAGAACGGAAAGGTGCGCAACTCACGCATCATTACCGACTACGCCCCTACGGCTCTCTTCACCTGGGACTGGAAGATAAGCGACAAGACAAAGCTCACCACGTCGCTCGGCGGGCGTTACTCTATGTATAAGTCCACGAAACTTAACTACAACAACAGCGACAACCCAAGCCCGGACTATTGGAAGAAACTGCCGTCAGCATATTACGACGTGTGGAACCCGGACAACAACCGTAACAACGAATATACTCCTGAGGCATGGCGTGAGGCTTACGACTTCTTCACCTCCTCAGAGGCTAACCGTCAGATTAACTGGGACCGCCTCTACGCTGCCAACCATACCGTCAACGACGTCTGGGACGGCTCAACCATGGCAGGCAAATTCCTCGGCTCGGCGATGTACTACGTTCAGGCTAAGAACAACGACGTGCTCACCATGCAGCTCAACACCGTGCTGAACCATGAACTGGCACGCAACCAGAGACTCTCGGTAGGCGGAGGACTCGGCATGAACCATTCACGTAAATACCAGACAATGGAGGACATGCTCGGAGCGAACCATTTCTACAACATAAACACCTACGCCGTCAGTGACTACGGCTACAGCTCGGACAAGGTGCAGTACGACCTCAACAACCCCAACGCCGAGGTACGTGAGGGCGATGTCTTCGGATATGACTATTACATAAACCTCAGGAAGGCGAATATCTGGGCGAAATATAACATAACGCTTGGCAGAGCGAACATCCTCGTAGGAGGAAAGGCAAGCTACATAGCCATGCAGCGCGACGGAAAGATGCGCAACGGACTCGCCGCCGACAACTCTTACGGCAAGTCGAAGACAGCATCCTTCGGCGACGGCGGCGGCAAGGTGGCACTGAACTACGACTTCGGACACGGACATGCCGTATCGCTCGGAGCAGGATATGAGCTGAGAGCGCCACAGGCATCGACAGCTTTCGCCGCACCGGAGATCAACAATGACTTCGCCACAGACCTCCACAACGAGAAGGTTTTCTCGTCAGAGTTCAGCTATCAGGCAAAGACCCCGCTCATAGACTTCAACGTCTCGGCGTATTACTCACACGTCAAGGACGGTACAGAGTGGCAGAACTACTACTTCGACGACGTCAACTCCTTCACATACGTCTCGCTGACGAACATCAAGAAGGAATATTACGGCGTTGAGGCTGCAATGAAGGTTAAGATTACCTCTGCCCTCGACTTCCGCGCTTTCGGCACCCTCTCTGACGCCAAGTACCTCAACAACTGCGACGTGCGCTATATGCTCTCTACCAGCGGAGTATATAAGGACGACCTCGTATACAGCAAGGGCATGAGAGAGAACGGCACTCCGCTCACAGCTACGTCGCTCGGCTTCAGCTACCACTCCGGCGGGTGGTTCATAGACCTTTACGCCAACTGGTACGACCGTATCTTCCTCTCCTGGTCTCCTTCGCTGAGATACGAGGAGTCGCTGAAGCTCCAGGGACTCGTCAACACCGCCGTCAACGAGAATGGCGACATCGTTACCGTGGTAGAGTCGCCTGACCAGCAGCGTGGACACGGCGGATGGATGTTCGACGCTTCCATAGGCCGCAGCATATATCTCAAGAAAGGCTCGCTGTCCATAAACCTCTCGCTGACAAATATCCTCAACAACATAAAGATATGTACCGGAGGCTACGAGCAGTCACGCTCCAGCTATACCACAAATGCCGACGGCTCAATGTCGGGAGCCAGAGTGTATAACTTCTACAACAACCCGAAGAAGTTCTACGCCTACGGAACCAACGGCATGCTCAACATAACGTATAAATTCTAAGCGGAGGATGGAAAATATGAAAAAGACAACAATATTCTTCTTGGCGCTCTTTGCCGCAAGCCTCCTCACCGCATGCATGGACGGAGGATATGACGACATGACGGACGTAACGCCAGACATGGTCTATGGCAACGACACCATAACGGAGCATAACGTCGTAACACTGCAGCAACTCAGGGCAAACCCGAAATACAGCAATATCCTGAAGCAGTACCGCGACTACCAGCTCGTCGAGGACGACATACAGCTGAAGGTGTATGTCACGGGAAACGACATCGGAGGCAATATATATAATAAGGTGGCACTGCAGGACGACAACGGAGACGCCATCTTCGTATGCGTCTATTCCGGAGGCATGTACTCCTACCTCCCTGTAGGACAGTATATCCTTATCAACCTCAAAGGACTCTATATCGGAACCTACGGCTACCAGCAGCAGATAGGAACGCCCTACACCACGTCGAGCGGAAACACCTATCCGGGACGTATGGCGAAAGACCTCTGGCAGAAGCATTTCAAGATTCTGCGCGGACAGAAGAAGACGGACATCGTGCCCGTGGAGTTCACTGCTGACATACAGAAGAACATCGACCTACATGCCGGAAAGCTCATGACAATAAAGAATGCCACAATCAGCGGGGCAGACGGAAAGATAACATGGGCACCGGAAAACGGCAGCGACTTCTCTATATCACGCTACGTTCAGGGCTATCCTTCCTCGGTGGTGATATACACCTCCACAAGTGCAAAGTTCGCTGCTGAGACAGTGCCGACAGGTAAGGTGAACATCACGGGAATATTCTCACGTTACAGCACGACATGGCAGATACTGCTCCGCTCGGCAGCTGACGTACAGCCGGCAGAGTAAGGGAGGGAGTGACTCCTGACGGCGTAAAACAATAACCTACAGGGCGTAAGATCCTGAAAAATAAAAGAAATATATAAACACTATAAGACATGAAAAAGATTCTTTATTCTATTATGGCTCTTGCCGTTGCGGCTTTCTCGCTACAGAGCTGCGAGGATGTCCCGGCACCATACGACATTCCGGGAGAGGGAGGTAACACAGAAAAACCGGGAGTGGAAATAATTGAGATTACTTGTGCCAAGGCTATCGAATTGTGTAATGCTCTTGAGGACGGAGCGTCTTCCGAGGAGACATATAGCATTACGGGTTATATAACAGATGTCTTTGCAACTGTAAGCAAAGGACAGCAGTCGTTCTGGCTTTCAGACAATAATGACGGTCAGAAGATGGTTCAGGCTTATTGGGCAAACCTTCCAGCAGGAGTAGAAGCCTTCACAAAGGGCTCAAAGGTGAAGATTACAGGTAAACTCCTGAAATATGTTAAGGAAAATGAGGTGATTACAGAGGTAAAGAACGCTGACGTCGAGATACTTGAAGCTGGAGACAACTCAAGTACGGAAGCAATTGCTATTACTTGTGCCAAGGCTATAGAGTTGTGCAATGCTCTACAGGACAATGCCTCATCTGCTGAAATATACAGTATTACAGGTTACATAACAGATGTCTTTGCAACAGTCAGCAGAAACCAGCAGTCATTCTGGCTTTCAGACAATAATGACGGTCAGAAGATGGTTCAGGCGTATTGGGCGAACCTTCCTGAGGGTGTGGAAGCTTTCACGAAGGGTTCCAAAGTGACGATTACGGGTAATCTGCTGAAGTATGTTAAAGATGGCGCAGTGACCCCAGAGATAAAGAATGCTGATGTCGTGATTATTGAGCAGGGAGGTTCTGAGCCGGACACTCCTTCGGGTGATGCAAAGCACATCAGCGTTTCTGAATTCCTCAGCAAGAAAGATACTGAGACAACATACGAACTGACAGGTGTTGTAGCAAATATTGCAAATACTACCTATGGCAATTTCGACCTTGTTGAAGGCGATGCAAAGATATACATATACGGTCTGTTGGATAAAGAAGGTAATGCCAAGAACTTTGCAAGCCTTGGCATTAGCGAAGGTGACGAGGTAACTCTTACTGGTGTTTATTCTGAATTTAACGACAGTCCTCAAATAAAGAATGCACAATTTGTGAGCGTCAAGAAAGGCACAGGTGGAGGCGACAACCCTGGCGGCGGCACCCCTGATGAAGGCAGTCTCCTCTCTAACGGCGGCTTTGAGAATTGGGACGGCAGTACTCCTGTAAACTGGAAGTCCGCATCTACGGCAGGCAACGCTACGCTCAGCAAGAGCACAGACGCTCATTCCGGTTCTTACTCTGTCAGCGTAGGTGCCGTAGCATCACAGAACAAGCGTTTGGCGTATAAGGAGACAGAGCTTGAGGCTGGCACATACGTCTTCACATTCTATGCCAAGGCGACAAAAGGCGGAAAGTCACAGACACGTGTAGGTTATGTACCGGTAAAGGACGGTTCGGTAGGTGATTATGTTTACAGCAAGGATTATCCGAAGCTCACAACTTCATGGACTCAGGTGACATACGAGTTTGAGCTGAAAGAGAAGACAACCGTCTGTCTTGTAATCATGAATCCTAAAGCGTCAAGCTATGTCGATTCGCAGGATATTCTCATCGACGACGCTAAACTTGTGAAGAAATAACTCCTTCTTAACTCTCAGAAAGAAATATAAGCTTTCCCCCAGCAGCGGCAACGTTGCTGGGGGAATTCCTTTTCTGCAGTCCATTCTTGCAGAATTGTGTCATCTGCAAGTTAACTTATATATTATAATGTACGCGTACGTTATAATATATTGGTCTTTCTCGCCATTCACCGTGTTCCTCAGACAGTCAGAAGAAATATTGTCAAAGGTTTTATAGAATAAACGAATTAAAAAGCCTGTTTTTGGGAATAAATTGTTACCTTTGCAGAACCAGAGTATAAGTCATGTTAACAATGGAATAAGAAATGGAATTATTAGGGTTAGAGATACATGCCTGGTTCACCATCGTTGTGCTGCTGTATCTGTAGGCAACGGGTGAGCGAATGCGTCAGGGACGTAGAAAAGAAAAATGCAACATTCTCGTACAAAATGTTTGTAATATGCCGTTTTTTTCGTACTTTTGCGTTCCAAAAAGTCATGACAGACGACATTGTCGTGAAGAAAAACGATAGAAAGACAGGTAAAAAGACATGAAGAGACAATCCGTAACAGAGATATTACGTCAGGCAGACGAGACGCTTTTCAGCTTTGAGGTGCTCCCTCCGCTGAAAGGTAAGAGCATAGACCAGATATACAAGACGATAGACCGGCTGCTGCCGTTCCACCCCGCCTTCATAGAGGTTACCACCCACCGTTCGGACTATTCCTACCGTGAGGTGATGCCGGGACAGTATGTACGTATAGAAGACCGTCTGCGCCCGGGCACCGTGGCTGTCTCGTGTGCCATAAAACAGAAATACAACGTGCCCGTAGTGCCGCATATCATCTGCTCGGGCAATACACGTCAGGAGACGGAGAACGAACTTATCGACCTCGCTTTCTTCGACATCTTCGACCTCCTCGTACTCCGTGGAGACAAGTCGAAAGCCGACAACCGTTTCATACCCAAGGAGGGCGGCTGGTCATACGCCTCGGAACTCTGCTGCCAGATCAACGAGTTCAACAGCGGAAGGCTGCTCTTCGGCGACTCTCATGACATGCTTGCCGGAGGAAGGGCGTTCTCATACGGAGTGGCAGGATATCCCGAGAAACACGACGAGGCTATGTCACCTCAGGCGGACATGGACGCGTTGAAGAAAAAGGTAGACATGGGAGCAGGGTACATTGTGACGCAGATGTTCTTCGACAACAGGAAATACTTCAACTTCGTAGAGCGATGTCAGAAAGCGGGGATAGACATACCCATAGTGCCGGGACTGAAACCACTTGGAACACTGAACCACCGCACCATGCTGCCCCGGACATTCCACATAGACTTCCCAGACCGTCTCGTGGGCAAGTTGCAACGATGTGAGACGAACGACGACGTGAAGAAAGTAGGAGTGGAATGGTGTATAAGACAATGTCAGGAACTGAAGGAAGCAAAGGTGCCGTGCCTGCATTTCTATACCATGAACGCTGCGGCGGCGATTGAGAGTATCATGACAGAGGTGAAGGGAGGAAAAGGAAAGGTATGACGATAAGAGAAGCATTACGGCGGCGAAGGCTGCTCATAGACGGTGCCATGGGAACCATGGTTCAGGAGTATGCGCTCAGCGAGGAAGATTTCCGTGGCGAGCGTTTCGCCTCATGGACGATACAGCTGAAAGGCAACAACGATGTCCTCGCACTGACACGTCCTGACATCGTCCATGCCATACATACGGCATACCTCGATGCCGGGGCGGACATAATAACGACAGACACGTTCTCTTCGCAACGTATCTCGCAGAAGGAATATATGCTTGAGGAATATGCCTCGGAGATGAACCGTGAGGCTGTGAGGATTGCCCGCCAAGCCATCAGCGACTATGAAGCGCGTCGTCCCTCAACGCTCGGCACTCACTTTGTACTCGGCGATGTAGGTCCCACAAGCCGTATGCTCTCCATGAGCGACGATGTCAGCGACCCGGCGGCACGCAGCATGACCTTCGATACTTTATGCAAGGCATACGAGGAGCAGATAGCAGCCCTTGCAATGGCAGGTGCCGACGGCATAATGGTCGAGACGGCTTTTGACACGCTGAACGTCAAAGCTGCCGTGGCGGCATATCAGACGGTATGCGAGAGGGAGAGCAAGACAGGAGAGGATTTCCCTCTTCTCCTCTCCATGACGGTGTCTGACGCCTCCGGGCGCATCCTCTCCGGACAGACGATAGAGGCTTTCGTGACATCCGTAATCTACGCCTCGCCGCTGTCCATAGGCATGAACTGCGGACTTGGAGCGGAGGCCATGGAGCCTTACCTGCGCCGTATGAGGCATGCCGTAGCCGGAAGGTGTTATCTCTCATGCCACCCTAACGCCGGTCTTCCCAATCAGCTCGGACGTTATGACGACACGCCAGAAGACATGGCGCGGCAGATGGAGAGAATAGTCGGAGAGGGACTTGCAGACATCATTGGAGGCTGTTGCGGCACAACGCCGGAGCATATCAGAAGACTCCGTGAACTGTGTGACAGAATGCCAGCTTCACAGGACTTACCGCAAGAGAATGTTGAGGATTCTGGCGTGATGGCAATCTCTGGACTTGAGGCTTTCACCTATGGCAAGAACGATTTCCTTGTCGTCGGCGAGAGGTGTAATGTTGCTGGTTCGCGGAAATTCCTGCGCCTTATAAACGAGAAGAAATATGACGAGGCATTGGACATAGCGCGCACTCAGGTAGAGCACGGCGCAATGGTCGTTGATGTCAATATGGACGACGGACTGCTTGATGCAGCCGGCGAGATGACCACATTCCTGAATATGCTTATGTCCGACCCTTCGGTATGCCGTGTGCCGGTCATGATAGACTCCAGCCGCTTTGACGTCATAGAGGCGGGACTGAAATGCTGTCAGGGAAAATGTATCGTCAACTCCATATCGCTGAAACAAGGTGAGGAGACGTTCATCAGCCATGCACGCACGGTGAAAAGGTATGGAGCTGCGGTGGTGGTGATGCTCTTCGACGAGGAAGGACAGGCTACGGACTATGAGAGGAGGATAGCCATAGCGGAGAGGGCTTACCGCCTGCTTACGGCTAAGGTGGGCATGAAGCCAGAAGACATCATCTTCGACCCTAACGTGCTGACCGTAGCGACTGGCATAGAGGAACACCGGGCGTATGCGCTCGACTTCATACGTGCCACGGAATGGATTACGGAGCATCTGCCGGGAGTGAGGGTCAGCGGAGGTCTTTCGAACCTGTCGTTCGCTTTCCGTGGAAACAACAGGTTGCGCGAAACCATGCACAGCGTATTCCTACACCACGCCATGGCAAAGGGTATGAACATGGCTATCATGAACCCTATGACAGCCATAGAATATGAGGACATTACGAAGGAACTGCGCGATGCAGTGAAAGCCGTGATACTTAACGAGAGTGCTGACGCTGCAGAGCGTCTTACCCTCATAGCTGCTGAACTTATAGAGAAAAAAGAAGAGAAGAAATCGCCTGCCGCAACCGGTGGAGTGAAGAAAGAGCCTGCTACGACCACGGAGAGGATTGTCGCTGCTCTTGTCAACGGCAATGCCATGACACTTGAGAGCGACCTTGCCGAGATGACTGCCGCCGGTATGACTCCTTTGGAGGTTATCTCCGGTCCACTCATGGAGGGCATGAACACCGTAGGACGGCTTTTCGGCGAGGGTCGGATGTTCCTGCCGCAGGTTGTCAAGACGGCACGTACAATGAAGAAAGCCGTAGACATAATCATTCCGCAGCCTGCCGGAGAAGTGGACGAGGGAATTGCCTCAGCCGGAACAGTACTGCTGGCTACGGTAAAGGGCGACGTGCATGACATAGGAAAGAATATCGTCGGAGTGGTGATGGCATGCAACGGATTCCGCGTGATAGACCTCGGAGTCATGGTGCCTGCCGAGCGTATAGTAGATGAGGCGGTGACGAAGAACGCTGATATAGTATGCCTCTCAGGACTTATCACGCCAAGTCTCGACGAGATGTGCCGTGTGGCGGAAGCCATGCAGAAGGCAGGACTCCGCGTGCCGCTCTTCGTAGGTGGCGCAACGACATCAGAGATACATACCGCGGTGAAGATTGCTCCGCTGTATGCCGGAGGAGTGTTCCACATGCGTGACGCTTCGCAGAACCCTCTCGTGGCTATGGCTCTGCTCAACGATGCAGAGAGGGAAGAGACATTGCTGAGAAACCGCTCGCGTCAGCAACGCATACGTATGGCGCAGCAGAGGAAAGAGCAGATGCTCAGAGTGCAACGCGCTACAAGTGATGCCTTAGGCGAGCCTACTCCGTTGCAGAGGCGTTTCAAGACATCATGGGAGGCATACCAGCCGGTGCGTCCTCCTTTCCTTGGACGCGGGGCGGTAAGGAGACTGGCTGTCAGAGACATCATGCCGTGTATTGACTGGCTCTATTTCTACTGGGCGTGGAGAGTGAAAGAGGACAGCGACGAGGGAAGGATGCTCAGAAACGATGCCGAGGAAAGGCTGCTGCGCATGGCTGACGACAGACGTTATGATGTCTGTGCATTGCAGGCATTCTTCCCTGCACGGGGAAAGGCAGACGGTATTGACGTAGGCATAACGACGATACCTACGCCACGACAGGCGGTGGTAGACCCACGAGGGAAACGGCGTGAGCAATGTCTCGCACTTTGCGACTACGTCTCGCCGAAGGGCAACGACTATCTCGGAGCCTTCGCCGCAACCGTGTCACCACGTTTTGTTGAGGACATAGAAAGAGTGAAGGCGGAAGGCAATGACGACTATGAGGCCATACTGCTTCAGACGCTTGGCGACCGTCTTGCCGAGGCGGCGTCGGAATATCTTGGCAGGGAGCTTGCCGAAGGATATAGCATTGACGGCAAGGAGGAACATTGGCGTGGCATACGCCCGGCTGTCGGCTACCCTTCCTTGCCCGACCAGAAGACTATCTTCCTCCTCGACACCCTCCTGAGATATGACGATATAGGCATACGCCTTACAGAAAACGGTGCCATGTATCCTCAGGCAAGCGTTACAGGACTCTATCTATCACATCCAGAAGCGGAATATTTCTCTGTTTAAAAAATGATGTCATCCCACACTTTATTTGACATGTGTAGGATGACATCATCACTCTTCCGTCATGCAGCGCCATATCCTGTTGCCTCTGATCTCCATATCCATCTCAATGTTGTCGGTATAGAGCAAGCCCGTGCCGAGACCTTGCGGCATGACGTTGCGCACGTTGCCGGGAGTAATGTCATAAACCCTTGCAGCGAGGAGAGCCACGTTACGCAGCCCTATGTTGCTCTCTAAGGCACTGGTAATCCACGAGGCGATATTCCGCTTGCGGGCTTCGCTGATCCATTCCATGCTTCCGGTTATGCCGCCATGGAGTGTCGGCTTCACCACAATATACTGCGGACGAAGGGTGTCGAGGAGCGTGCGCTTCTCCTCAAGTGAGCTGACTCCGATAAGCTCTTCGTCGAGAGCGACAGGCACAGGACTCTCACGGCACAGCCGTTCCATATCGTGCCAAAGATACTGGCGTACAGGCTGTTCTATGGAATGTACGGAATAGCGGGAGAGTTCTTTAAGCTTTGCCATAGCCTCGTCGGGCGAGAACGCCCCGTTGGCGTCGACTCTCAACTGTAACGTCTCGGGAGAGAAGCGTGAGCGTATGGTACTTATCAGGCGCATCTCCTCGTCCCAGTCTATGGCTCCTATTTTCAGCTTTATACATTTGAAGCCGGCAAGGAGTTTCTCTTTCACCTGTTGCAGCATGTCGTCGTAGGACGACATCCATACCAGTCCGTTGATAGGTATGCCAACCTCGCTGCGTGCGAAGGGGGTGTCGTAGAGCATGGCGTTCTGCTGGTAGTCGAAGAGTGCCGACTCCAAGGCGAAGAGGAGGGCAGGGTAGGGACGCAGAAAGTCGGAATAGTCTCCGCTTGCCAGAGCTTCGCTGATAAGGCGTGAGGTGGCAGAAAGCGTAGTGTAAGCATCGCGGTCGGCAGAAAGGTCTGGAAGAGGGGCGCACTCGCCGAGTCCTATCTTCTTGCAGTCGTCGTCGGTTATGGTGATTACGACCATATTGTGTTCGGAGTACTCACCGCGTGAGGTGCGTGCCGGTTTCTTGAAATGTAACGTCTTGTGTGATAGTGTTATCTGCATTGTTTCTTTGGTTGATGTCGGAGGTTAATACGAGCAGCGTCAGGGTATCATAGGGAATTTTCCCCAGTCAGGCTTTCTCTTCTCCAGGAACGCTTTGCCGCCTTCCTGAGCCTCGTCGAGCATGTAGTAAAGGGCGGTGCAGTCGCCTGCTAACTGCTGTATGCCTGCCTCGCCGTCAAGTTCTGCGTTGAGTCCCATCTTTATCATGCGCATGGCGAGCGGCGAGTGTTGCATCATCTCCTCAGCCCATGCCACACATTCCTTCTCAAGGTCGGCGAGAGCCACCACCTTGTTCACCATGCCCATAGCCTCCGCCTCGCGGGCACTGTATTGACGGCACATAAACCATATCTCGCGGGCTTTCTTCTGACCTACTATGCGTGCCAGATAGCTTGAGCCGAAACCGGCATCGAACGAGCCTACCTTTGGACCCGTCTGTCCGAAGCGTGCATTCTCCGCAGCTATGGTGAGGTCGCATACGAGGTGCAGCACATGTCCGCCACCGATAGCAAAGCCGTTGACCATGGCTATGACAGGCTTCGGAAGGCGTCTTATCTGCATCTGCACGTCGAGGACGGAGAGGCGTGGCGTGCCCTCCTCGTCGATATATCCCCCTCGTCCCTTCACGTTCATGTCGCCGCCGGAGCAGAACGCCTGAGTGCGCAGCCATTCCTCGTCGCTCTGTCCTTCCTTACGTGGCGTCTCTGCCCCTGTCAGCAGTACGACACGGATTTGCGCCGCTTCTCTTACTATAGAGAAAGCCTGTGAGAGTTCGGCGGTTGTAGTAGGCGTGAAAGCATTACGGTAGCGTGGGCGGTTGATTGTAATCTTTGCTATTCCGTTGTATTCCTCAAGGATAATCTCCTTGAAATCGTGCATCTTTGTCCAAATCATTGTAGTAGTGTCTTTATCATTTATTGCTATTTTTGTTCTTTTCGTTTTCGTTTAGAAAACCCATGCCTCGGTCTCCCATAACTTAAGCCTCGGTTTAGTCATAAGTTAAGCCTCTGTTTAGTCATAAGTTAACGTAAGGTCAAGGTTAAGGTCAAGGTCAAGGTTTAAGGTTAAGATAATAATCCTTATATGCCCTCTCGTCGTCTTCCGGCGATGTGAAGACCTCAAGTAGAGTTGCTCCCTTGCTCTCGGATAGTTCATGCAAACCGTTGAGGAGTGATGTGGTGTCGTTGGCAGAAAGATATTTCAGACCGTTTTGAAGGCATGCACCACGTGCAGAAGCCTTATGAGCCGCTGCGATATATCTCTCGCGGGCATCGCTTTTCTCTAACCCTTTCAGATTTCGGAATATTGCTCCTCCGCCGTTGTTGAGGAGTATGATGCGGAGGTTAGAAGGCAGGCTGACATTCCAAAGAGCGTTGTTGTCGTAGAAGAAGCTGAGGTCCCCTATTACGCAATAGACTTTTCCTTCGGCATTACTTCTTAAGAGCGACAACGCCCCTCCCACGGCAACGCTCATAGACCCTTCTATGCCGTTCACCCCTCTGTTGCAGAAGACGTAATGGCGGGCATAGACAGCAGCAAGGCGTATGCTCATGCTGTTGGCGTAATACACAGTATCGCCTGCTCTGACAATGCCTTCTTCAAACTCCTTTACTGCCATCATCTGCGAGTAACGTGGAGCGTAAGCATAATGGCGGGCAGCAATAGTCTCCCTCAGCGAAGCCCACAGCCTGTGATACTCTTTCCGGTTTTCGTTGCAGCAGGCTTTCTCTGTGACAAAAGCCGCCATTTCTTCTGCTGAAGCCTTTACGACAATGGCAGTATTGCCAGAGATGTCATGCAAAAGTCCGTCGGAAGATGCTGTTATATGAACAACAGAAGGAGGCAGGGAACGGAGGAAACGCCTCAGTCGCTTGCTAATAGTGTTTCCGCCAAGGTAAACGACACAGTCCGGGAAGTATGCTTCATCACCTTCTACGGCATAAAGGCACTGGTCTATGAACGACAACGGCATATCGGAGGCAGACAGCGGTTCGTAAGCCACAGGGACTTCCCCAGCCATACGGCTCATCATTTTGTTCGATATGCTTCCTGACGGCATCTGCCCTGTCACCACCATGAGGCGGTGGGCGCGTGTCAGGATTTGCGCTATCGCTTCTTGCTCTTCAATATTATTTAACGTCATGCGCCTTACCACCCTTTCTTTCGGCAGACAGGCTGTGGTAAAAGAGAACAGCGGTTCGGATATAGGTACATTGATATGAACCGAGGGTGATGAGGGTGAGCAAGCCTCAAGCAATGCCTCGTTGACGAGACGGTTGCAATGCCAGTGCTGTTCATTGTTGCAAGGTTCAGGGAGAGAGACCGATTTTGCGGAGAATGTGCCAAGAACGCCTGGCTGTGGAACAGTCTGGCCGTCGAGCTGTCCTATCCATGCTTCAGGTCTGTCGGCAGAGATGACTATTATGCCTTGCTGCTGGTATGTAGCCTCTGCTACAGCCGGTAAAACGTTGAGAAGAGCCGAACCGCTTGTAACGCAGACTGCTACGGGGATGCCGGTCTGCTGGCGTAAGCCGAGAGCGAGGAAGCCTGCCGAGCGTTCGTCTGTAGCACTGAAGCACGTTATGTCAGGACATTCATTGAAATTATGCACCAAGGGTGCGTTCCTGCTTCCCGGGCATACCACGATGTCCCTCACGCCATGTGCCACAAGGAGTGAGGTGAGTATGTTTACATTTTCTTTGTCGCTATACATGATATTGTCTTCATCTTTTGTTCCGTCTCCTGCCATTCTGCCTCACAAATGCTTTCGGGCATTATACCCCCTCCGGCAAAGAGGGTCATGCTGCCGCCGCAGAGCCGGGCACACCGCAGGGAGACATAGAGATGTGTCCCGCAACCGATGTTCAAAGGACCGGCGAAGCCACTGTAGTATTCACGGTCGTGAGGCTCATGTGTAAGAATAAAGTCGCGTGCCTCTGATTTGGGCATTCCGCAGACTGCCGGGGTGGGGTGCAGGCGTGAGAGTATCTCGCCTGTGATGTCTTCTGCTGAATGCTGCGGAGTGAAGCGGAAATCGGTGCGAAGGTGTTGCACGTTTCCGGCACGTATGGTAAACGGTCCGTCTTTTATCGTCTGTCTGGCGAAAGGCGTTATGGTCTGTGAGATATATTCCTCTACGACATGTTGCTCGGCTTTGTTCTTGCTGCTCCATTCTGGCAGTCCTTCGCTGTAAGGCATAGTGCCGGCGAGAGCTACGGTATGCCACATGTCGCCGGTCTTCTCCAAAAGTATCTCTGGAGAGGCTATGAGCCATGTTCCTGACTGACGGGTATGGAAAAGCATAATCATGAGGCGGGGAAATGCGGCGCAGGCTCTCAGGAAGAGCCTTTCGGGCGTCTCGCCTTCTGCCGTCGCTATAGTCTTGCTTCGTGAGAGCACCAGTTTACGGAACCTTCCGTCGCTCACCGCATCATGGAAACAGTGGAAGGCGTCACGATATGAAGCGGTAGCTCTTTCAGAAGGGAAGACATTGCCTTGAAGGCTTTCCTCTGCCGCCACCTGTCCTTGACTATTGTGAATGTTTTCTTCTGCCGCCTCCACTCTTCCGTCGTTCACGGTATGTTCGGTGATGCTGTCGGGCTGAATGAGAAGAATGGGGTGGTCATGACATGCCGAAAACGGAGCCACTAAAAAACCTTGCCGTTCTCCTACCTCGCTGACAGAGGACAATGTCTCCGCCTCGCGTTCAGAGACGATGGCGGTATATCGTTCCGCATACGGCAGTCTGTAGAGTGCGTAACTTTTCATTTCTTGCTCCGTATGTAGTTTGTCACCGTTACGGTGCTTATCAGAGTGTTGTCTGACGACCTGACCTCCACGATCCAGACGTGTATCCTGTGACCTTGGTGAATTATGCGAGCACGTGCTGTCACGGTGTCGCCTTTCTCTACTGACCGTAAATGGTTTGCGCTGACGTTCATGCCGAAGCAAATCTCTCCGGGGCATAGGGCGAGAGAGCCTGCCCCTGCCAAGGTCTCGGCAAGTGCCAGGGTCGCTCCTCCGCTGAGATAACCGAAAGGCTGTGAGGTACGCTCGTCGACAGGCATTCTTCCGCAGCACTCGTCAGCTTCCGGCGTGGAGAAAAACTCCATGCCGAGGTTGCTTTCCAGTCCACGGTTGTCTTTCATGAGGTCTATAATATTGTCTAAGTTCATAAGTAGCTTTTGTGTATTATTAGGATATGCCACCGGCATTCAACGTGCAAAAATACTTATTTTCCTTTAATAAGCAAAACTATGACTATTAAAAACAATTAAAGGTGAGTCCTGCAAATTGGTTTAAGGTGGGTTCTATTAATTCGCTTTGACATATTTCCGATTTATCTCTGAGGGCAGAGTGTCAGTTTTAGAAGGAGCGATGCGGGCATCGTGACTGAGAAAACTGGCAGTATGCGCCAGAGAGAAACGGAAAGATGACAAAACGTCAACCCATAATAACTGAATTATTGACGGTGGGAATTAATAGAACCCACCTTAAGGTTTTTCCATGGATTTCTTCACATGTTTTTGAAGATACCTGCATACGTCATTGAAGACACTTGCATTGGTCATTGAAGATATCTATACTGTTTTTTTGAGATTGTCTTTGCCTGTTATTGAGGTTTTCATCACATTTTCTTAGGGAGATAAACGGTGTTAACAGGCTTTGCCGTCTTGAGAAAAATCACTTGTGAAACTTAAATAATTAATAAAATTCGGTATAATGTCATTGCTGATAGGAAAAATATTAGTATATTTGCACATTAAATGCGCTGATTTGTGCATTTTTTATGATTAGAAACATTATCATCACATATTTTTATGAACATTCTTGAACTATCAGAACAGGAGATTATCAGACGCCAGTCGTTGGAGGAACTGCGTGCTATGGGCATAGACCCTTATCCAGCAGCGGAATATCCTACCGACGCTTTCAGTACAGAGATTATAGCTGGTTTCCAGGAGCCGGAAACCGACAGCGAGGGAAATGTCGTTAAGGAAAGCCTCAGAAGAGTATGTATAGCCGGACGAATGATGTCACAGCGTATCATGGGAAAAGCGGCGTTTATGGAGCTTCAGGACTCTAAAGGCCGTATACAGGTTTATGTGACACGTGATGACCTTTGCCCGGGAGAGAATAAGGATATGTATAACAAGGTGTTTAAGAAACTCCTTGATATGGGTGACTTCATCGGTGTGAAAGGCTTCGTCTTCCGCACACAGACAGGAGAGATTTCTGTTCACGCAGAAGAACTCACACTGCTTTCAAAGTCGCTGAAGCCGCTGCCGGTAGTGAAATATAAGGACGGTGTGGCTTATGACAAGTTTGAAGACCCGGAGCTGAGATACCGACAGAGGTATGTCGACCTCGTGGTAAACGAGGGCGTGAAGGACACGTTCCTGAAGCGTGCTACAGTAATACGCACCCTGCGCAGAGTACTCGACGAGGCAGGATATACTGAGGTGGAGACACCTATTCTGCAGTCTATTGCCGGAGGTGCCAGCGCACGTCCTTTCATAACGCATTTCAACGCTTTGAACATACCTATGTATATGCGTATTGCTACAGAGCTGTATCTGAAACGACTGATTGTCGGAGGCTTTGAGGGCGTTTATGAGATAGGCAAGAACTTCAGAAACGAGGGTATGGACAAGAACCATAACCCGGAGTTTACATGTATGGAGCTTTATGTGGCTTATAAGGACTATAACTGGATGATGTCGTTCACGGAGAAGCTTCTTGAGACAATCTGTGTGGCTGTAAACGGAAAGCCGGAGACAGAGATTGACGGCAAGGTGATCTCGTTCAAAGCGCCATTCCGCCGCCTGCCTATCCTCGACGCGATAAAGGAGAAGACAGGCTACGACCTCAGCGGCATGACTGAGGAGGAAATGCGTGAGGTAGCGAAGAAACTGAACATTGAGGTGGACGAGACCATGGGCAAGGGTAAGCTCATAGACGAAATATTCGGCGAGACATGTGAGGGGACATTCATACAGCCGACGTTCATAACAGACTATCCGGTAGAGATGTCTCCGCTTACGAAAATGCACCGCAGCAAGCCGGGACTTACCGAGCGTTTTGAGCTTATGGTGAACGGAAAGGAGCTGGCAAACGCATACTCTGAGCTCAACGACCCGATAGACCAAGAGGAACGTTTCATAGACCAGATGAAGCTTGCCGACAAGGGTGATGACGAAGCGATGATTATCGACCACGACTTCCTCCGCTCGCTACAGTACGGCATGCCTCCTACATCAGGCATCGGAATAGGTATCGACCGCCTCGTGATGCTCATGACGGGCAACGCATTCATTCAGGAAGTGCTCTTCTTCCCGCAGATGAAGCCGGAGCCGAAGCAGCCGAAGGCATCTGTAGCAGAATGGGCTGAAATAGGAGTGGCTGAGGAATGGGTGCCAGTGTTCAACAAGGCGGGATATTACCTCATCTCTGACCTTAAAGACGTGAAGGCGCAGAAGCTTCAGATGGATGTCTGCGGAGTAAACAAGAAATACAAGCTGGGACTGGAAAACCCGAAGGTGGACGAGTTCCAGAACTATATTGACAAGGCAAGCAAAGGGGCAGACAATAACGAGTAGTAATAACATAAGGTGGGAAAGCCCATAATGACAGCTGTCGTGAGGTCGGGTTTTTCATAAACCGCCATAAATGTCTTATTATGTTCAACTGTGGTTCAATAGCAATAATCGGAGGCGGTAGCTGGGCGACGGCTATCGCAAAGATTATTGTTGGACATACGCACCATATTGGGTGGTATATGCGACGGGATGACCGTATAGAGGATTTCAAACGCCTCCAGCACAACCCGGCGTATCTTACCAGTGTACATTTCAATATCGACGAGATCTTCTTCTCGAGCAATCTCAACGAGATGGTGCAGAAATACGACACGCTCGTCTTCGTGACACCATCGCCGTTTCTCAAGAACCATCTGAAGAAACTCAAGACACGCCTCTCTGAGAAGTTTATCGTTACGGCGATAAAGGGTATTGTGCCGGACGAGAACCTTGTATGCTCGGAATATTTCCATCAGGTGTATGACGTTCCTTATGCTAACCTCGCATGTATAGGAGGTCCGAGTCATGCTGAAGAGGTGGCTCTCGACCGACTGTCGTATCTTACCGTAGGATGTGAAGATCAGGAGAAGGCGCAGGCCTTTGCCGACGTGCTCGCTTCGAGCGTCATAAAGACAAAGACCTCGTCTGACGTGCTGGGAATAGAATACTCCTCGGTATTGAAGAACGTCTATGCCATTGCTGCCGGAATATGCTCAGGACTGAAGTATGGAGACAATTTCCAGGCTGTACTGATGTCTAACGCCTTGCAGGAGATGAACAGGTTCCTTACCGTGATAAAAAGTATGCAGGAGGACGGCGAAGCAATGCAGGCGAACAACGCAAGCAGTACTACATCGATAATTGACTCGGCATATATGGGAGACTTGCTTGTCACGGGATATTCGAAATTCTCAAGAAACAGGACCTTCGGCTCGATGATTGGCAAGGGATATTCCGTCAAGTCGGCGCAGATAGAGATGGAGATGATTGCCGAGGGATATTTCGGTACGAAATGTATGAAGGAGATAAACCGCAGGCTTCATGTCAATATGCCTATACTTGATGCGGTATATAACATTCTTTATGAGCGCATAGCACCCCAGATAGAGATAAAGCTCCTGACAGACTCATTCAGATAATGTCCTGATGTTTTTTCTGTAGAAAATGACCTTTAGGGATATTGTTTAGGTGAAAAAATCCCCGTATGCTTGTGCAGAATGATACTGCCGAAGAGCATACGGGGATTTTTCATGGAATCAACCGCTATTATTTCTTGATAAGTTTCTTCTTTCCGTTTATTATATACAGTCCTGAAGAAGCAGGCAGTGTGTTAAGCCTTTGTCCTGAGAGATTGTATATCACGTTTTCTGCATCAGATGATGTGATATGAGATATGTGGGTCGTAGCGCCGGTAGTGATGCTGACATTGTCAATAAACGCTCGTTTGGCAGATGTAGCAATGGTCAGGGTCACGCTGCCTGAGACGTTGTCGAACGATACGGTATGGTGTTCGAAAGGCTCGTTGATTTTTGCGCTATAGCTAATCTCCTTGCTTCCACAACCAGAGACGGAAACGACGAGAGAGCCTTCTACCGTCGTCCAGCCCTTGACATCAAGGCTTACGGTAAGTGTGCCTCCGTCAGCGGCTATAGGGCATGACGTTATCTCACCAGATTTCTTGCTTGAGCCGAGACGGAGTGCTCCTCCTGCCTGATATGCTGCAGAGACGACAGGGAAATTGTCGTTGCCTTGCCATGCTGTAGAGCTGCCGCCGGTAGAGATGTTATCGCCGGAGGTAATGTCGTCGAAAGGTTCTGTCAGGAGGCTCTTCCCTTCGCCGGAAGGATTGTCACCGCCTGTGCCGCCTCCGGAAACAGGGTTATAGTCTGCATAGCGCGTATCGTCGTCGGCAGTCGTTAAGGCTGTCTCGGGGTTGAAGGCTACCTCTGTACTGTCGCCCCAGACATATTCTGCCAGAGTAGGGAAGTCGATATATAGGTTGCGGTTATGCTGTATGGCGTAGACAGCATCGTTGCGTGCCTTCTCAATGTCAGAGACCTTGTCGTTCATGCCCCATTCCAGATATAGCGTGTATGCCCATTGTTGGAGTGTAGGCCATGTGTTGTTCTCTAACTGCTGCAAACCTTCCGTACCCTGCCAGGTGAGGTTTTGGTATGTTGTTGCCATATAGAAATATGAGCGTGAGAAGTCACCCTTCCATTCGTCGTTTGGCTCGCAGAGACGTATCGTCTGGTTTCCGGCATATCCTGTCCCAACCTTCTCGTAACCGTCGTGGATATTGGCGTTGAAAACCTTTCCCATAGGATAGTTCGCCTTTGCCGAGTTCGCTTCAGAGTCGGAGGGGTAGAGGTTGAAGAGGTCCTTGTATGCGTCGTTCTCCGTCTTTCCCCACCATGACTTTGGGAAGGAGTGTTCGATGTTCATACCTGTTATGGCGGAGAAAGTGTTTTCTGTCGTGAAATAGAATTTCTTCTCGCTATATCTGTTTATGCACTCGTTGGTTTGCTTGTCGCGGTCGGCTGAGTAGAAACCGTCCCATGTCTTGCCCTTGCCGCTGCCGTAGTCTAAAGTGACAGGTTGTGAAAGCTTATGAACTGCGGTCTTGAGTTGTTCCTTCTTCAAGCCTTTCAGCGATTTGGCATAGTCTATAAGTGTCTTACGGTCGGTAGAGAGGGCAGAAGAGGCTGAGAGAGTAAGAAGGATAAATGAAAGTAAGAGATTTCTTGTCATAATGTGAAAGTTATGGTAAAAGTATGAAAAAGCCACCTTACAGGTGTGTGAGTAAGGTGGCTTGGATATATTTTGTCAACAGGTTGCAAAAATTATCACGAAATGAGAGACATTACTTTATGGTCTTCTTTCCGTTGATGATTATGATACCCTTCTGGTTCTTGCTTACCTCCTGTCCTGCTATGTTGTAAACCTTTCCCTCTGCCTTGTTCTCTGTGTTGACATTGGTTATGCCAGTAGAAGAAGAGGTGTGGGAGTAGATATAGCCATTACCAATCTGGTAAGTGTCGTTGTAGTTGACAAGTTTACCTTTGAGTATTACGCTGTCTCCGACCTTCAGAACGTCTTGATTAAGTTCTGTGAACTTCTCGTTGTTGAGATAATACAGGCGGAAAGCTACGAGATTCTCAGAGAATGCTGTGCCGTCAGTAATGGTGAAGGTGGCGTTGCCATATTGTGTTGATACTTCTGATACCTCGGTTATCACGCCCTTGACATATACTTCTGAGCCGAGGCCTTCGCCTGCAAGGATGAGTTCAGCAGCCTTCTGTACGGTATATGCTGTCTCTGGTGTGTTCGAGATGTCAACAACCGGAGCGTCAGGTTCTGTCTTGCCGTTAATAGAGTAGAGGTATGCTTTGTTCTGTGAAGTCTCTGGTGTTCCATTGTAGTTTGCCAGTTTGCCGCATACAATTATTTCGTCACCTACCTGTACGTTAGGCTCCTCACCGTTCCATTTCTTGTTGCCAAGGTACAATGCACGGTAAACATAGAACTGTCCGTTCACTGTGCCGTCGTCAGAGAGGTAGAGGGTTACGTTGCCATACTGAGTGCTGAAAGCCTGTTTGATTGATACTACTTTGCCCTTGATGTAATAATCTGCCTCAGAGGTATTGCCTTCGCCAAGTGCGAGAGCTGCGTTGTTGGCTGCTGTGCAGTTGAAAGGATTGGCGAGAGTGCCGTCACCCTTTGCTGCAGGAACCTCAGGAGTCTCTGGATCTTCCACTACGCTACCATTTGCGTAGTAAGATACTGATGTTACCGCTATGATGCCGTTGGCACCGGCTACGTCGCAGTCAAATACCAGCTTGTAGTATCTGTTGGCAGCAGGAGAAGATATTGTGATGCTTTGCTCGCCTGTGGCAGCTGTAACGTTTATTGTCTCTACTACTGTAGAGTATGCGGCGTCAGAAGCTACGAGAAGCTTTACAGAGTTTATCTTGTCGGCTTTTGTTACACTTGAGAAATTTACCACAACCTTTTCAATGGCCTTGTCTATGGCAAAGTCTGTTGCTATCGAAGCCACAGAAGCTGCTGATTTCCTGCCACATTTTATGTAGGTCCAGTTGTTCCAGTTGTTGTTGTTGAAATTCTCAATGGTCCATGTGTCGTTGCCGATTTTTGCGGTCCATGTCTTGTCATATGCACCAATTTTCTCTCCTCCCTCATCAGGGAACGTAAGGGTTTTGTATGCCTGTGCAAAAGACATACTACATGTAAGCATCATGATGCTTGCAAGGAAAAAGCGTAAATGTTTTCTCATAACCTTTGATTTTAATGGTTGGTAGTTAAAAATATCACCGCAAAGTTACGAAAAACTGAGATTAATACAAAAGAATAGATGTTTTTTTTGGAATAAGTAGCGTTTTTTTAATGAAAATGATATGTTTTATACTCTTTATTAGGTGTTTTTTCTCTTTAGGGAGAAGATAATTGCAGAAAAATTAGGTTATTTAGTTTTTTTTGTGTAATTTCGCACCGAATTAGTCGTTTCATGGGTGAACGACCTCAGAGAAGCAGGTATATAGAGCCTATATTCCAGGAGTAACAAAAGACATACGGCATATAGACAATATATTACTAAGAAACCAATATAGCTATTATACTATATATATAATAAGGTATATATATAATAAGGTGTGTACTAATCATCGAATCATAAACTAATAAAAAAAGTAATGATGGACTCTCAAGAGAAGCGTTACGAAACAGTAGCGCAGGTTATCGAACGCGTGAAGGAACTGGCAAATAGTGAAGAAACTCCAGGAAAAGAGGAGGTGGAATTGCTCAAGAGCCTGTTCTATAAACTCCATAGCCAAGAACGTGACAAACAACTGAAAGAGTATCTCGAAGCGGGAAACGACCCGGAGCAGTATGTTATACAGCCCGACACAGCAGAAGAGGATTTTAAGGCTCAGATGGCTGTGATAAGAGAGAAAAGGCAGAAAGAATTTCTGGAGCAGGAAGCTATAAAGCAGGAAAACCTGAAAAAGAAGCAGGACATCATTGAGAAGATCCGAATGATGGTGACATCGCCGGAGGAGGCTAACCAGCAGTATCAGGAGTTCAAACAGCTGCAGCAGGAATGGCGCGAAATAAAGAGTGTTCCGGCAGAAAACGCTACGGAACTATGGAGGACATACCAGCTGTACGTAGAGCAGTATTACGACCTCTTGAAACTGAACTCTGAGGCAAGGGAGTATGACTTCAGAAAAAACCTTGAGGCAAAGCTGCGTATTTGTGAGGCAGTAGAGAAACTTGCCAGCGAGGAGAACATTATCAGTGCTTTCCACCAAATGCAGGAGCTGTTTCAGGAATACCGCGAGATAGGACCGGTAGCTAAGGAGCTGCGTGAGGAGGTATGGACGCGTTATAAGGCTGCCAGCACCGTGATAAACAAGAACTACCAGCAGCATTTCGCTGACCTCAGGGCGGAAGAGGAAGAGAACCTGGCAAAGAAGACGACACTTTGTGAGAAGGCGGAAGCTATACTCGCAAGAGAGTGTAAGAGGGCGGCAGATTTTGAAAACGCCACAAACGAAATCATTGCATTGCAGGCGGAATGGAAGACCATAGGCTTTGCGCCACAGAAGATGAACCAGAAAATCTTTGACCGCTTCCGCAGTACTCTTGACGCTTTCTTCCAGAAGAAGACGCAGTATTTCAAGGAGATGAGAGAACGCTATGCTGACAATATAGCCAAGAAGAAAGCACTTATTGAGCGGGCTCAGGCTCTCATGGACAGTACAGACTGGAGAAGTACAGGCGATAAGTTCCACGCCTTGCAGAAGGAATGGAAGGAGATAGGCATGCTGCCACAGAAGATTGGCGAGCAGCTCTGGCAGGAGTTTAACGGGGCTTGCAACCACTTCTTCGAAGCACGCAATGTTGCTACAGAAGGTGTGAGAAACGAAGAGCGTGAGAACCTGAAGCAGAAACGTGAGATAATAGCAGAACTGACGGCTCTTGCAGAGTCGGTAGGGGAGAACGTCCAGCAGAAGATGCAGGAGCTTATAGCACGCTTTAACTCTGTAGGACATGTGCCTTTCCGCGACAAGGAGAAGATATACGACGATTATCACGCTGCACTCGACAAAGTGCATAAGGTGCTTAACGCCAACAGCCAGCGTAGGCGTATGGACAACTTCAAGCAGAACATAAAAACTGTTGCAAAGCGGGGAGAACAGGCGGTAGAGAACGAGCGAATGCGCCTGCAGAGGCGTCTGGAACAGATGAACCAGGAGTTGAAGAACTACGAGAACAACCTCGGCTTCCTCTCTATCAGTTCAAAGAAGGGCAACTCTTTACTCGACGAGATGAAGCGACGCATGGAGAAACTCAAGGAGGATATAAGCCTTGCAAAAGAGCAGATAAAAGAACTGAACAACAAAGAATAAGCAGCAGGATCAGCATACTCTGATTGATTAGGGATGTGTGTAAGGATAATGCGATAAATTACGCACAATAGTTTGTTTCCGGAGATATGTGTCCTGTCAATATAAAAAAACCGATGTCTCAAGGTTCTACAAACCTTGGAACATCGGTTGCTTTTTTTTAGTCATAATATAGCAACGGTTGCCTTTTCGTGTTTTGTAATATAGGTTGTTTTTTTCAACCATATTATAGTAACAGTTGTCTATTGCATGTATTGTTAAATCAGTTGCTTTTAATAAATCTTGGAGACAGTTTGTCAAAGCGTTATCTCACCCGAGCCGTAGCATCTGTGGTGGTTGGTGTCGTATATGACGCAGAACTGTCCCGGTGCTACTCCATGTATGGGTTTAGCAGAGCTGATACGGCATCTCCCGTCGTCAGAAAGAGTCATGAAAGCGTCGTTGTAGTCGGCTGTATGGCGTATCTTGAAAGTTATAGGAAGCGAGGAGACACCTTCTTCCTTCATGATGTCCGTAGTAAGCCAGTTGATGTCGTGAATGAAGAATTCGCTGCTGTATGCCTTTTCCGGGTCATAGCCGTGAGAGAGGTATATGATGTTGCGTCTGACATCTTTCCTTACCACAAACCATGGACCGCCACCAAAGCCTAGACCCTTGCGCTGACCTATGGTGCAGAACCAATGTCCCTTATGCTTGCCGACAAGATTTCCTGTTTCCAGTTCTATGGCGTTGCCCTCTTTCTCGCCAAGGAAACGCCGGAGGTAGTCATTGTAGTTTATCTTTCCGAGGAAGCAGATGCCCTGTGAGTCTTTCCTCTTGGCATTGATAAGTCTGTTTTCTTCTGCTATGCGTCTTACCTCCTCTTTTTTCAGACTTCCTATCGGGAAGAGTGCTTTCTGTAGCTGCCAACCGTATATCTGGGCGAGGAAGTCTGTCTGGTCTTTTACGGGGTCTGGACTGGTACAGAGCCATTTCCGTCCCTTTTCGTCGTATTCTGTCGTGGCGTAATGTCCTGTTGCGATAAGGTCGTATTCGTGTCCTCGTTTTTCATGAAACGCCCCGAACTTTATTAGCCTGTTGCACATCACATCCGGGTTGGGAGTATAACCGTTGCGTACCTTCTCCATAGTGTATGTGGTAACCTGATCCCAATACTCCCTATGGCAGTCGACAACCTCAAGACGGCACCCGTATTGCCGGCATAAGGCAGAAGCCATTTCAAGGTCTTCCTCTGAACTGCAGTCCCACTCTTTATCAGGGCTGTCTTCCGGACCTATCCTGATATAGAAGCAGTCGGGTCTTGCTCCCTCACGGCATAGTAAATGTAGTACTACGGCAGAGTCTACGCCTCCTGAAAGCAGTAAGGCTATGCGCTTGTATTTTATCTCTTCGTTCAGTAGCATTTTTTGATATTATAGTATTTTTCTTGTGTCATGTCTTTTTTATGTCACAATATCAGCTTGATGTAGAAGCAGGTGAAACAAAATATTCTTTCACACCAACTTGTATTTCATTATGTCATTAGTACGGCGCCCGGTATTTACCCTCGTCCTTATCGTTGAGCATGGAGAGGTAAGAGTTATATCTTGACAGTGCGATGTAATGGTCTTCAACAGCCTTCACCACGGCGCATCCTGGTTCGTGGGTATGTGTGCAGTTGTTGAAACGGCAGTCTTTCGAAAAGTGGAAAATCTCCTTGAAGTACGAGCAGATCTCTTCCGGCTCCATGTCGAAGGTTCCGAAACCTTTTATGCCCGGGGTGTCAATAACCCATGCCGTTGTGTCACCGGCGTGGAGGGGCAGCATCTCGGAGAATGTCGTGGTGTGCATACCCGTGTTGTGGGCGTCGGAAATCTCGGACGTCCTGAGGTTGGCGTGTGGAAGTATGGCGTTGAGCAATGTCGACTTTCCTACTCCGCTGTTGCCGCTGAATAGCGTAACCTTGCCTTCCAAAGCCTTTGTGAGTTCATCGATGCCAGTATGTTCTGTGGCTGAGACTGCAAGGCATGTATAACCTATGGTCTCGTACATTGTGACCATCATGTCCTGTATACGTAACTCGTCGGCGGATAGAAGGTCGGTCTTGTTGAAGATGAGTATGACAGGCACAGAGTATGCCTCTGCCGAGGCGAGGAAACGGTCAATGAATGTTGTCGAGGTCTCAGGATAGTTTATCGTTACGACGAGAGCTGCCTGATCGACGTTGGAGGCGATGATATGGCTTTGTTTAGAAAGGTTCTGCGATTTGCGTATGATGTAGTTCCTGCGGTCTTCAATGTCTGTGATGAATGCTGTACCTTCTGCGTTAGGCTGTATAGTGACACGGTCGCCGACTGCTACGGGATTTGTGCTTCGGATGCCTTTCAGACGGAAATTGCCCTTTATCTTACAGTCCACGGTGCCCCCCTCGTCGGTGAGCACCGTGTACCAATAGCCTGTATTTTTTATTACAAGTCCTTTCATTCAAGAGATTTTTCGTTTTTTTGTTTTATTGCTTCTCATGTCGTGAGGTGGGAAACCGACGCTACGGCAGTGTTCCCGAAGGTGTAGAAGCTTACAAAGCATGAGGCATTATGTCGTTATGCCGCATGATCGCTATACGGTCATAATCTCCTTGTTCTTCTCTGCGAGGATGTCGTCTATGCGCTTGATGTATTTGTCGTGTATCTTCTGGAGTTTCTCCTCAGCGTCTTTCTGTTCGTCCTCGGCAAGTCCGTCTTTCACTGCTTTCTTCAGCGTGTCTTTGTATTCTCCGCGTGTCTTGCGGATAGAGACCTTAGTCTTTTCGCCTATTCCGTTGCATTGCTTGGTAAGCTCACGGCGTCTTTCCTCAGTAGGTACAGGTATGCATAGACGTATGATTTCTCCGTTATTGTCTGGGGTTATGCCGAGGCTGGAGTTTATGATAGCCTTCTCAATGTCGCGTATAGCCTTCTTGTCCCATGGGCGTATGGCTATGGTGCGGGGGTCGGGGGTTGAGACGTTTGCTACCTGGTTGAGAGGTACCATAGAGCCGTAAGACTCTACCTTTATGCCGTCAACGAGGGCTACGTTGGCTCTTCCGGCACGTATGTGCGACAATTGTTCTTCAAGGTACATGCACGCCATGTCCATTTCTTCTTGAGCGTTGCTCAGCGTTTCTTTTACGTCGATCATAGTATGATATATTTAAAGAGGTAAAGGAGCCAAGAAGTCAAGGAGCCATGCCGTGTATGGCAATAGCTTCTTACCTCCCTGACTCCTTGTTCCGTAAGTGTTTGGTGGCTGAAAAAGAGATGACCCTTTAATATATGTTCTGCGTGGGTCGCGCCTTTGTTATGCGGCAGGTGCTTTACTCGGCTTTCGGAGCTGCTGCTTCCGGAGCTGCCTTTGTGTCGTTCTGCTGCTTTGTCTGGCTTGCACCGAAGCCCGGCAGGTTGTTAGGATTTGTCGTGCTCTGCTCTGTTGCCGCTTTTTCTATCACACTCTGCTCTGCATGTGATGTAGGGGCTACGTAAGCGCATACTACACTGAATATTACCATTGCAACAGCAAGAGCCCAAGTGGCTTTCTCTATGAAGTCTGTTGTCTTACGAACACCGAGTACGGCATTGCCTCCGGCGAAACCTGTTGAAAGACCACCGCCTTTAGACTCCTGTATGAGTACTATGAATATCATCAGGATAGCCACGATGACGATGAGAATTACGAATAATGTGTAAATCATTTCTTATTTGTTATATTTGTTATATTTGTTTTATTGTTGTTTGATATTAATTTCTCTAAAAACCGTATTTGGTCTGCAAAATAAGCGTTTTTTTTCGGATTGTCCAAATTTAAACGCTTAATAATCTCTAAAGCCTGCGAATATCTTCCCTGACGCACGTAAATCTGTGCCATTGTCTCTGTGCAGATGTCGTCAGGTATTGGCTCTGTTGATTCGCTTGCCTCGTAGCTTTCGGTCTCAAGTTCCGGCAGGATGATGCGGCCGCTGCCTTCTTTCGATATGAACTCGTCAATGAGTGTCTGGCCTTTCATAAGTGGCACTGGCTCACTCTCCGAGTCGTCTATGCCGCTCTCCATGAGGTACGCAACGTAGTCTACTGCTGCATCGGCAGGTGTCGGCTTCCTTCCCTTAGGTCTCTCTTGATCGTCTTTAGGTATCGAACCAAGGAAGGTGTCAATGAGTTCTGACGTTCTGTTGCTGCTCTTGTCCTGATGCCCGTCGGCGTCATTTTTCATTGACTTGACTTTGTAGTGTGCTGCCTCTACCATCTGGAAGAGTACGCGTCGGTCGGTGATGTATATCGCCGCACGTCGCAGTTCCTCGTCGAAAGTGGGGTCATGGAGCAAGAAGAGGTTCTGAAGCATTAATATCCTGACGGTCTGATAGTATGGATGAAGCGCTGTAAGACTGCGAAGGTCATACAGTGTCTCACGGTCCATACGTTCCGGATGGTGTATCAGTTCTGTCAGATTCATGGGCTTCGTTTTGCATTCAGACTGCAAAGGTACAAAAAAAATATGATAAAAGACGTTGTGGAGCATAAAAATGTCATGGCAGAATGATTTTTTTCTGTTTTTACTGTTGCTTTTGCTCTTTTTTTATTATCTTTGCATAATATATGCGAAAAAATCACTTAATTATGAGAAACAATACTTCTCCTTGGGCATGGGTGCCTACGCTATATTTTGCCGAAGGATTGCCGAATGTCATCGTCACGGGACTTGCTGCGGTGATGTATATGCAGATGGGACTTTCTGACGCTCAGTTGGGACTATACACGGGGTGGCTTGCTCTGCCTTGGGTGGTGAAGCCGTTGTGGAGTCCGTTTGTCGACTTGCTGAAGACAAAACGGTGGTGGGTGCTCACCATGCAGCTGCTTATCGGGGCGTCGTTGGCAGGCATAGCCTTCACCCTGCCTACTGCATTATGGTTTCAGACCTCAATGTTCTTTTTCTTCACCATGGCGTTTGCAAGTGCTACTCATGATATCTCGGCAGACGGGTTTTATATGATAGAACTCAGTGAGCACAGGCAGGCTATGTTTGTGGGAATCAGAAACACTTTCTACCGCCTTGCGGTAATATTCGGCAACGGCATACTTGTATCGCTGGCAGGAATACTTCAGATAGTCTTCCGTAACAGGATAGCGTATACATGGAGCCTGCTGTTCTACGGTCTGGCAGGGCTCTTCCTCGCCCTTTGGCTCTATCATAGTATGAAGTTGCCACGCCCCGATGCTGACCGTCAGAATGAAAGCAGTGTGGCTGACGTGGCATACGGACTGCGATGCATGTTTGTGGCTTTCTTCACAAAGTTTCAGGCAAAGGAGACGCTCGTGGTGCTCGCCTTCCTGCTCTTCTACCGTTTTCCGGAGGCGTTGCTGAATACAATGACGAAGACCTTCCTCATGCGACCGAACTCCAGTGGCGGACTGGGGCTCTCGCCTCAGGAGTACGGACTTGCCAACGGTACTATAGGACTTGTGGGGCTTCTACTTGGAGGTATACTTGGGGGGATTCTCGTAAGCCGCGACGGCATGAAGAAATGGCTGTGGTTTATGGTTTGTGCCATAACACTGCCCGACGTGGTGTATATCTTGCTGAGCTATACTCTCATCTCTGACATTACGGTGGTGAGCACATGCCTTTTCGTGGAGCAGTTCGGTTATGGTCTCGGATTTACGGTGCTGACACTATACATGCTTTACTACAGCCAGGGTGAGTATAAGACGTCACATTATGCCATATGCACCGGTATCTCGTATCTCGGTCTCATGCTGCCGGGAATGGTTTCGGGATATGTCAAGGACGCTGTGGGCTATAAGATGTTCTTCATAATCGTCATGGCAAGTTGCGCAGTGACGTTCATAGTGACGGCGTTCCTGAAGTTTGACCCGGAATTCGGAAAGAAAAAGGAATAGAGTGGGGCACAGCAAACGAAAATGAAGGCCTCATTTCGATGGGCGACATGTCCTCTCGCCCCATTACCCATAGTGAAGTCAACTCAAAATTGCTAATTATTTGATGGTGGGAAATCTGCCCTTCTGTCTTCCTCCTCTGGCTTTGCCTTCCTCCTTCGCACCTCAGGATAGCGCAAACGAGCTCGGTCTCTCCGTTCGGCTTGGCGTCGGTTCGCGCCTCAGGATAGCCCAAGCGAGTTTAATATTGCTCTCGGCTTGTCGTTGGTTGTCCTCCGGACCCACTGACCAGAGGGATTAATATAACCAACTTTAAATTATTCAAAAAATATGGAAAAAGGATTGAAATTTACCAGTGAAATGGTTGTTGAAGAGAGACATCTCGCAAAAAGCGTAGGAAGTGGAGACCTGCCGGTGCTTGGCACTCCGGTTATGATGTCGCTGATGGAAAATGCCGCTATGAATGCTGTCTCCGCATCGCTCGCGGAGGGTGAGAGTACTGTAGGCTCGTATATTGAGGCGTCTCACATACGCCCTACCGCTTTGGGTGACACCGTGTGTGCAACGGCAACGCTGACAGCCGTAGAGGGGAGAAAACTGACATTCAGGGTGGAGGCGGCTGACAGCAAGGGAAACATTGGGGAAGGTTCTCATGTGAGATATATTATCAATATCGAGAAATTCCTTGCCAAAATGTCGGGAAAGGGATAAAAAACCTGTCAAAAAGATAATGGTTGTACTTTTTACCTTGATTATGGTCAAGAAATGATGCCATATTAGATTTTTTCTTGAAGGAAATATGGCAATATTACTACTTTTAGTTAACTTTGCATTGGAAACAAGTAGAAAGGCAAGTAAAGACTTGCCGTGATATGGGAACGCTCTTATTTCAATAGGATAATAAGGTGTTAGTAATATAAAAGGAGAAGATTGTAATTGGTAAAAGGGTACATCCCGCAGAACAGGCGGGAACAAAATCCGGACAAAGGCATGGGAATGCTTTTGTCCGGATTGTTTTTGGGGGAAGGTGTGCCCTCAGGTATATTGAGACAGTCTTGTCAAACGAACTGTTTCACAACACCAGAGGTAACTTGGGTAACCGAGGTAACCAGTGTGTTACCTAAGCGATTTCAGGCGTGGAATGATTTTTTTTTCTCCCGATGAAAAAAATCTTCGAAAAAAAATGTTGTTTGCAGGAAGGCGAAAAACGATGGCGGAATGCCAAAACAGCCTATGAAGGTGACAAGTAAAGACAAGGAAAAGCATAGAGGACAGGTGTTGCTGCCCTTCCTTGCATTAGGAAGTGTGTGAATAAAACTTAGTGCTTAAAAATATATAATAAATCATTGGAAAACGTTCTTTTTCCATGAAAAAAGATTAACTTTGCAAAAGATTATGCTCGCATGGCATATTAAAGCCATAAAGAGCAAAGAAACATAGGAAAATACATATAATTTCTAAGCGTGAAAATACAGGAAGTCATCGACGCCCTTGAACAGTTCGCGCCTCTGCCCTTGCAGGAAAGCTACGATAACGCTGGCTTGCAGGTAGGATTGACAGAGGCCGATGTATCAGGGGCATTATTGTGTCTTGACGTAACGGAAAAGGTCATAGACAAAGCATTAGAAATGGGATGCAATGTTGTCATAGCACACCATCCGCTGCTCTTCAGGGGATTGAAGAGAATAAGCGATGCAGACTATGTACAGCGGGCGGTGAGAAAGGCTATATGCCATGACATTACCATTATTGCAATGCATACCAACTTGGACAATGCTTTCGGAGGAGTGAACCATAAAATGGCGCAAAAACTGGGTGTGGGCAATGTAGAGTTTCTTGCTGACGTGAGAACCGTGGCTGACCAATATGGAGGGAAGACACCGGAAAGCCAGATGACGGGAGGCAGTGGGGTGATAGGAACCCTTCCGAAGCCAATGTCTGCCAAGGACTTTATCTCGCATGTGAAAAAGACATTTTCTGCTAAATGTTGCATGACAAACGAGGTGTTGCAGCGGCCTGTCTCATGTGTTGCGATATGTGGTGGGGCTGGAGCATTTCTCATTCCGCAAGCTTTGGCGAAAGGTGCCGACGCCTTTATTACAGGTGAGGCTCATTATCATGAGTTCTTCGGAATGGAACAGCAGATGCAGATTATGGCGCTGGGACACTATGAGTCAGAGCAGTTCACGGTAGAGATTTTTGAGGATATTCTAAAGCAAAGGTGCCCTGATGTCCGCATAGTAATGTTCGGAAGCACGAATCCGGTGCGTTATTGGTAGATGTTAAACAGTAAATTAAAGAATATGGCAAAGAAAATTAAGGAATTGAATGTTGAGGAGAAACTGAAGGCTCTCTATCAACTACAGGTGACCCTTTCAGGCATTGACGAAAAACGTGCTCTGCGAGGAGAACTGCCTCTTGAGGTGGAAGACCTTGAGGATGAGGTGGCTGGACTAGCTACGCGTATAGAGAAAATTAATGCGGAAGTAGAGGAACTGAAGACTGCTGTAGCACAGAAACGCAACGACATAGAACTTGCTAAGGAAAGTGTCGAGCGTTATAAGGAGCAACTCAACAGCGTGCGCAACAATAGGGAGTATGATACGCTGACAAAGGAGATAGAGTTTCAGGAACTTGAGATACAGCTCTGTGAGAAGAAAATCAAAGAGGCTCATGTGAAGATTTCTGAGCGTACGCAGGACTGCAAGCGTGCAGAACAGGCGATGACAGAGAGAAAGAAGGACCTTGACTCAAAACGTGCAGAACTCGATGAGATAATGGAGGAGACACGTGCAGAAGAAGAGCAGTTACGTGAAAAGGCTGACGATATTGAATTACGCATAGAGCCAAGGCTTCTGCAGAGTTTCAAACGTATACGTAAGAATGTACGCAACGGACTCGGTGTGGTTTATGTCCAGCGTGACGCTTGTGGTGGCTGTTTCAACAAAATACCGCCACAGAGACAGTTGGATATAAAGATGCACAAGAAAATAATCGTTTGTGAGTATTGCGGACGCATACTTGTAGACCCGGAACTCGCAGGAGTGAAGGTTATGGCACAAGGGGAGGAAAAACCGAAGAAACGTCGCACTATTCGCAAGAAAGCAGAGGAATAGAATGTATCAAAAGATACAGGTGAATACACCAGATAAACAGCATAGGAGCAATTCCTATGCTGTTTATCTGGTGTGGTGTCACTTCTTCCTTACCCCTTATTGTTGTCACTTTTTTCTCAATTTTTATTGAAGTGTCACTTTTTCTCAATCTTTATTGAAGTCACTTTTTCTTAACCCTTATTGATGTCACATCTTTAATTAAACCTTGTTGTGTGCCACTTTATTTGTTTTTTTATTGCCTCTTGTTACGTATCTCATCATAATGTGGTATGCTTTCCAGAAAATGGAATGAGCCGGTTTCATAGTCCATGCGGCAGCAATAATGGTTTATGCCGTTGCTGACGATGAGATATTCTACGTGCAACAGAATGTTATATGTGGCTATCTGGTCGAAAACCTTGCTGTTGATGCTTACGGAAGGTGCTTTATACTCTATAATCATACGTGGTGTGCCGTCGCGCGAATAAAGCAGGCTGTCACAGCGCAAACGCTTTTGTCCGCAACGCAGTTCCACCTCGTTCTGCATAAGATGTTCGGGATAACCCATATGCTCTGTAAGGTAATGGATAAAATGCTGGCGCACCAATTCTTCTGGAGTCAGGGCAACGTATCTCTTGCGGAGAATGTCGAAAATCTCATTCTGACCGCCAGAAGTTCTGATCCTGATGTTATATGGGGGTAAGTTTAGGCGTTCCATGTATTAAAATATGCTTGTTTATTTTGTAGAATGTTTTATTTGCATTATCTTTGCAGTGGTTTTGCTTTTCCACGGGCCTGTCGTTCGACTGTCGGAGGCATTCCGTAATGTGCTGGCGGTTGGTGGAACGCTCTAACTGTAGTATAGTAGTATGCTGTAGTGTTGCCATAAAGGAAAAGCGTGCCAAAGTTAATTGTTTTATTTGAGAAAGACAAGGAATTAGATATAAAAAAGGAAAAATAACAGGAAAAAGACATTATTTTTATGGCAGAAAAACATGTCGCTCACACTTTCGAGAGTATTATGAAGGAACTCAAGGCTGGGGTTTACAGACCTATATACCTGCTGATGGGGGATGAAGCTTATTTCATAGACAAAATATCAGACTATATTGCAGAGAACGCTGTGAGTGAAGAAGAGAGGGCGTTCAACCAAGTCGTTGTTTATGGTCTTGACACTACACCGGCACAAGTTATGGATGCAGCTCACGCCATGCCTATGATGGCGAAATATCAGGTGGTGATTATTCGTGAGGCTCAGCTGATGCGAGGAATAGAACAACTGGAGAAATATTTCCGCAAACCGATACAGTCTACGATATTTGTGGTCTGTTACAAGAAAGAGCCTCCCAAGTCAAGAAAGGGATGGGTCGGTGAGGCGGAGAAAAATGGGGTGGTGTTTGAAAGCAAGAAACTTCGCGACTATGCCCTCCCCGGATTTGTGACACAGTACCTCAAGGTTAGGGGGGCAGACATAGAGCAGAAGGCTGCCATGATGGTCAGCGAGTCAATAGGGGCTGACCTAAGCAGGATAGTTTCCGAACTTGACAAGATGCTCATCTCAATGCCGGAAGGCAAGAAGCGTATAACACCCGATACGGTAGAGCAGAATGTCGGAATAAGCAAAGATTTCAATATCTTCGAATTACGTGATGCTATTGTCAAGAAAGATGTTGTCAAGGCAAATACCATTGCGAAATATTTTGACAAAAACCCCAAGTCTGGTAATCTGCACAGTCTGGTGCCTCAACTCTTCTATTTCTTCCAGAATCTCATGGCAGCTTATTATTGTCCAAATAAGACACACGAGGAGGAACTGGCGGCGTGGTTAGGACTAAGAGGAGGATGGGCTGCTCGCGACTATCTTACCGCCATGCGTCTGTATAATGCCACCAAGGTCATGTATATTATTCAAAAGTTGCGTACCGTGGCGGCTAAAAGCAATGGTCTTGACAACAGAAATACCACAGAAGGGGAGCTTATGCAGGAGCTCGTATTCTTTATTCTTCATTGAGAAAAGGCCTAGTAGGCGTTTTCCTGCCAGAAAAAGGAAATGTTCTGTTTATCATAATATTCGTCACCCCACACCTCGTTATCTGGGCTGGGGGAGGGCGGAGAAAGCATGTTTTGAATAGCGTGAGTTTTCTTGAAATAAGGTCACGTCGTGCTTTTTCCGCCTGTTTTATGCTTGTTTGAAAATGAAAGTAGCAAGGTGGTTTTATGGCCGTATGGAATGGGCTTCTTTTGGGATCTAAAGTAAAAAAGGTTTTCATGAGAGCACGACGTGAGAAAGTCTGTGTTAATGTTTTTACTTGTAATTAACATGTTTTTACAATAAAAACGGTCTTGTTTTTGTCATATATTCATTATTTTCATTGCTTTTTGGGCTTGTTGAGGAGCTAAAAGCAGGCATAATACTAACTTTTTATATAAAAACCATTGTTTTGTACTGATGTTGAAAAATAACTTAATAGCTTATAAATCAGTGTTTTATGTAAAATATTCCTTCTGATGCTTGGCTTAAAAACTTTACGGCTGGGAGGGTGGGAGGGTTTACGGCATTTTTTCGAAAAAATGATGAAAAAGGAGCCTTGAAATTCATATTTTAGATATATTAACA